>CAZSTT010000167.1:0-5955 GCA_964609705.1 uncultured Thermodesulfobacteriota bacterium | reverse complement strand
ATGAACCATCCGTTGGAAAAGTATCTGGGCCGGGTCCGCCGGCCCAGCCGTTATTTGGGGAAGGAGCTTTTTTCGGTGTTTAAAGAACCGGACACCGTAAAACTTCATTTTGCCCTGGCCTTCCCCGATCTGTATGAAGTAGGTATGTCCTACCTGGGGATGAAGATCCTGTATCATATTCTGAATCAGCTGCCCGAGGTCTGGGCCGAGCGGGTCTTTACCCCGGCGCCGGACATGGCCCAGTTGCTCAGAGAAGAGGCCCTTTGGCTGCCCTCTCTGGAATCAGGCCGGCCCCTTAAAGAATTTGATCTGGTCGGCTTCAGTCTGCCCTATGAACTGGGCTATACCAATGTCCTTAATATGCTCTCCCTGGGCGGCATCCCGGTCTGGAGCCGGGACCGAAATGAGGGAGACCCGGTGGTGATTGCCGGAGGCCCCTGTACCTTTAATCCCGAACCCATGTCCGGGTTTTTTGATGCCCTGGTCATCGGGGACGGGGAAGAAGTCATTCAGGAAATCTGCGATGTCTTTCTGAACTGGAAGAAAACCGGTGCAGACAGAAAGGCCTTATTGGCCTCCCTGGCCGAATTGCCCGGTGTATATGTCCCGGCCCTTTATTCAATAAACCGGGGAGGACCCGATGCCATTGAGGTCATTCAAAAGAGGATCCTCCCGGATTTGAATCAGGCCGGTTATCCGGCTGTTTCCCCCTTGCCCTTTCAACAGATCATCCATGACCGTTTGAGCGTGGAAATCGCCCGGGGTTGTACCCGGGGCTGCCGATTCTGCCAGGCCGGCGTTATTTATCGACCGGTCCGTGAAAGGTCTCCGGAACAGGTCTATGCCTTGATCGAAGAAGGCTTAAATCAAACCGGATATGCGGAAGCCACCCTGCTATCTTTGAGCAGCGGCGATTATACCTGTTTAGCCCAATTACTCCCGGCCTTGATGGAGCGCTGGGAAAGGGAAAAAGTGGCCGTTTCCTTACCCTCCCTCCGGGTTGATACCTTGAATGCCGAGGTCATGGAACAGATCCTGCGGGTCCGGAAAACGGGGTTCACCATTGCCCCGGAAGCAGGAACCCAGCGGCTGCGGGATGTGATCAACAAAAACGTCAGCGAAGAAGAGATCCTGCAAACCTCCCAGACGGTTTTTTCCCTGGGCTGGAGGGTGCTGAAACTTTATTTTATGATCGGTTTGCCCACCGAAACCCAGGAGGACCTGGAAGGGCTGGTTCTCCTGGTGAAAAAGATAGAGAAAACGGTCCGCAAAAAAGGAGGCCGTTTGGATATCCATGTGGCCCTTTCCCCTTTTATCCCCAAACCCCATACTCCCTTTCAGTGGGCTTCTCAAATTTCTATGGAAGAATCATTGAAACGGCTCAATTTCATACGGGGGGCTTTGAACAGTAAACATATCCAGATCAAATGGAATGATACCCGCCAGAGTTTCCTGGAGGGTATTCTTTCGCGAGGGGATCGAAGACTGGGGCCGGTGATTTTCAACGCCTTTCAAAGAGGGGCTTTTCTCGATGCCTGGGGAGAATATTTTTCCTGGGAAATCTGGCAGAAGGCCCTGGAAGAGGAGGGTGTGGCGCCGGAGATCCTGCTTCAGGCCCGGTCCCGGGAGCATGTTTTCCCCTGGGATTTTATCCGAACCGGTGTGGATAAGGATTATCTCTGGAGCGAATATCAAAAAGCCCTGACCGGCCGGTCCACCCCGGACTGCCGTCTGGGAGAATGCCAACAGTGCGGAGTTTGCCCGGCCTTCGAGGTCGAACCTTTGATTTCCAGTAAATTCAATCGCCCTTCGGAAGGGTCCTTCATTGCTTATCCCCGGGAATCGGTCAAAAAGTTTCGTCTGCTCCTTACCAAAACCGGGCCGTCCAGATTTCTGGGTTACCTGGAATGGAAAGAAGCCGTTATCCGGTCTTTTCGCCGGGCCAAACTCCCCCTGGCTTATTCTCAGGGATTCCATCCCCTGCCCCGCCTTTCTTTCGGACAGGCCCTGCCGGTGGGATTAAGCAGCCTGGGAGAATGGATCGATGTCCAGATCTCGGATTGGCTGAATGCCGGGCAAATCAAAAAACAGCTGCCCCGGGAGTTATTTCCCGGGACCGAGATTTTAGATATTTCCGAGGTCCCCCTGAACAGCCATCTGCCGAAAAACCAGGCGTATCAATATCAAGTGAAACTGGACAACATGCCGACAGGAGAAGAAAGGCTGCAAGAATTTTTGTCTTCCACCGACTGGCTGGTGGAAAAGCCGGGCAAAAAATCTGAACCGCTGAACCTGAGACGACTGGTCAGGGAGATAAGTCTATCGTCTGAAACCAATGGAACTTTTACCGCCCGGTGGGCCCTGGAACCCGTGCCGGAAGGGGATGTCCGCCCGGAGCTGGTTTTAAGATCGATTTTCAATCTGTCCGACTCGATGATTCATGGTTTAAATGTGGTAAAGTCGCCGGTGGTTGGGGGCAGGGAGGTTGACAGGGAATGAAACGGGGCTGTAACTTCTCTGAGTTTTATAAAACGGCAGGGACGGTCTTGGTCCATCCCTGCCGGGGGAATATTATTATTTCTGCTTATTTCTTGGTGTAGTCATACCAGCCTTTCCCGCTTTTTTGCCCGAAGTTTCCCTGCACGTATTTGGCTGTCACGCTGGGGACGGGAAGGTCGGCCGGGTCTCCGCTTTTCTTGAATCGTTCCGTGGCCATGATATAGGCCAGGTCGATGCCGGTCAGATCCATAAGCCGGAAGGGCCCCATGGGATGGCCAGCCCCATAGACGCAGGCCTTGTCAATATCTTCAGCCGTGGCAATACCCATTTCCAGCATCCACAAGGCCTCTTTACTAATGACCCCGAAAATTCGATTCAATAAAAACCCGTCCACTTCTTTTTGAATCAACACCGGGACTTTTTCCAGTTTAAGAGAAAGGTCCATAGTGATCTGGGCGGTTTCATCCGAGACATGAGGTCCCTTGACCACCTCGACGAGTTTCATTACCAGGGCCGGATTGAAAAAGTGCATATTGACCACTTTTCCAGGCCTTTTGGTGGCATCGGCAATCCGGGAGCTGACGATGGCCGAGCTGTTGGTGGCCAGGATGGCCTGGGGGGGTGAAAACCGGTCGAGATCGGCAAAGACTTTTTTCTTGATGTCCAGGACTTCTATCGCGGCTTCGATGACAAAATCAGCGTTTTTGGCCGCTTCCTCCAGGCTGGGGGTAAAGGAAATATTTTTCCGGGCTGCTTCAGCCTGCTCTTTGGTCAACCTTCCTTTTTCCACGCGTCCGGGCAAATAGGTATCGGCAAACTTCTCCGCCTTCTTCAAAGCCTCCGGCACCACATCGGTACAAGTCGTCTTGTAGCCATAAATGGCACAAAGCAGGGCGATCTGATGACCCATATTTCCGGCCCCGACAACGCATACATTTTTAACGTCATTTACGTTCATGATATTTCTCCTTTCTTAGTTGAGTGTAAGTAGCGTAGGTTATAAAATCAGTATAGTCCCTCCGACGCATCTTTGCAATTTTTTTGATGCCTTTTCCCTGGTTTATTTCTGTGCCTCTAATCGCTCAACAGGCGTCTGGGGTTATCGACCATCATCGTCCTGATCCGGGCCTCACTGACGCCGGCCGCTTGGAGGGCCGGAATAATACCTCGGAAAATATGGACAAAGGACCAGTTGGCTATGGGGCGAAGACCCTCTTCGGGCATTTTCCCTCCACGCCCGGATGAACAGCCGATATAATCATGGGAGAGCATAATGCGGTCCTCAAAACCGACCCCCAGAAGTCCGATCAGCGTGGCGGTCCTTATTTTGTCCGGCAAAAACAATTCAAGTCCGAACCGGTCAAAGGCGATATTCACCCCCTGGTTTAACACGGCCAGTTGATATTCCAGGGATGGGTTCCCGCACATATGGCCGATCATGAGACGCTTCGGGTCCACCCCTTCCCCGATCAGCAGGGCGGCCTGTTCAGGCCCCATGGTCCCGTCTTCCGTATGGGTGATAATCGGGAGGCCGGTTTCTTTAGAGGCCCTGGCGGCGGCCTTCAGAGCTGCTTCTTCGATGGCAGTAATGCAGTTCAGACCCGTCGCCACCTTGATCACTCCGGGCTTTACCCCGGATTGGCCTATGCCCTGGGTTATTTCCTGCATGAAGCCGTCATACAACTCACTGACCATGTTCCCGATCCCGCTGCTCCTTCGTCCCTTCAGGTAGGCCCATTTGCCCCGGTCTTCCGTGTACCGGCCGGTGGAACAGACAATATGGATCTGCGATTGTTCGGAGACTTCCTTCAGAATCTCAACATCCCGGTATAAATCCACCGGGGTGGCGTCAATGATCGCTTTGAGCCCAAAGGGTTTAACCGGCGCAAGGGCCTGCAGACACCTCTGGACCATTTTGCCCCGGTCGTAGGGCCGGGATAGGGGGTCACACTCCCAGCCGGGCTGACTGGCGACTAAATGTTCGTGGACGAGGGTCAAGCCCAAATCTTCCGGCGAAATCAAGCCCAGCACGGTATTTATTTTTTTCATTTCAGCTCCTTAATGAATGGATTTAAAGAATTTTGCTTTGGTGACAAAAGAGTAGAGCCCTTTGGGTTCTTAAAACGATGTCTCCGCCTATCATAATGTCCTCCCCAAGGCTGTCAAGGGCTTTTTCTTTACCTTTACTGAAGTTTGATTTCGCCGGAGATGGAAGAGATCTCCTGGGAATGATCGGAGGCAAACTCAGCCCTTTTTTTAAGTTGATTCTCTCTGGCGGTTGCGGAATAATCGATCAGGGGATTATGGAAGGACTTAACCGGGGTCTTTTGAAATAACCCGTTTGAAATTTCCGGATTAATATATCCCGAGAGAAATTTCTGATTGAAGTTTCCCGATAGAAATTTTCCAAGGAGAGGAAGTCCTATGAACGATATCTTCTATTTCCAACCGGAAACCCTGAGCCGGATGGTTTTCGATCTATGCCGGGCCTCCGGTTCACCTCAAAACGAGGCGGCACTCGTTTCCGAAAGGCTGTTGAAAGCGGACCTCACCGGTCATCCCTCCCACGGCATCATTCGAATTCCTTCCTATATGTTAATGCTCCGGGCCGATTGGATAAAACCGGGCGCCGTTCCGGAAGTCGTTCGCGATAACGGCCCCACGGCCCTGATAAACGGTCACCGGTCTTACGGCCAGGTCGGGGCCGAAAAGGCCATGACCGAAGCCATCGGCAAAGCTCTGGAATACGGCATTGCCGGGGTGGGGGTAACCAATCTGGCCCATATCGGCCGGCTGGCCGATTATGCCAATTCCGCTTCCCGGGCCGGCTGCCTGTCCCTGGTCTTTACCTCCTGCGGCGGGGTCTCCTCGCTGGTGGCTCCCTTCGAAGGCCTGGCCCGGCGCATGGCCACCAACCCGATCGCCCTGGGTATCCCCAGCGACCGGGAATATCCTGTGGTCATGGACATGGCCACCAGTGTCTTTGCCGAAGGGAAACTACGGGTCATGCTGGCCGCCGGGAAATCCGCGCCGGAAAAAACCCTGATAGACAAGGAGGGGAATCCGACCACCAACCCGGCGGATTTTTACTCAGGTGGCGCCCTTCTCCCCCTGGGAGGGGTTCAAGGGTATAAAGGCTATCTGCTCAATTTTATGGTGGAGGTCCTGGCTGGACTGCTGACCGGAGGAGGGTACGCCGGCGGAAACCCCAAAGCTCCCTTCAATAATTGCACCCTGATGATCGTCATCGATGTGCAAAAATTCCGGGAACTGCCCCTCTTTAAATCCGAACTGGAAAGCATGATAAAATTCCTGAAAGACACCCCCGTTGCCGAAGGCGGGGAAGTGCTCTATCCCGGCGAAAAAGAATATCGGCATGAACTGGCCGTCTTGAAATCAGGCCTGCCTCTGGCTGACCAGACCGTGAAGGCCATCCAGGAAGAACTGGACCGCTAT
>CAZSTT010000166.1:0-8753 GCA_964609705.1 uncultured Thermodesulfobacteriota bacterium | reverse complement strand
ACGGGGCCAGTTCCGAAGGTGGTCCCAACGGGTCGATCAGCGAATCGCGTCTTTACAATCAAGCCCCCTTTACTGTTGAGGAAAATCTCAAAGAGTTGGATAAATTCGGTGGTCCCGAATCCTATCTCAATTATCCCTGGGGCTGGACCTGGGCCGGCAATACACCCCTGAAACGCTGGAAAAGGGAGACCCATGAGGGTGGTGTGGCTGACCCTTTAATTATCCACTGGCCGGCCGGGATCAAGTCGAGGGGAGAAAAAAGAGGGCAATATGTTCATGCCATTGACCTGGTACCCACAGTCCTGGAAAAGCTAAACCTGAATCCTCCGGAAAGAATCAACGGAATAGATCAGAGCCCAATTCATGGAACCGGCTTCGCCTATACCTTTGAGAAGGCCGAGGCTGAAGACCGTCATATGACCCAGTATTATGAAATGATGGCCTGCCGGGCCATTTATCACCAGGGGTGGAAAGCGGTCACCTGGCACAGGCTCCGTGCTCCTGTCCCGTTGTTTCCCTCCTGGCCTTTTGATGAGGATGTCTGGGAACTATACCATGTTGCCGAAGATTTTTCAGAAAGCCGGGACCTGGCCCAAAAGCACCCGGAGAAGCTGCGCGAGCTTCTGGATATCTGGTGGGCCGAAGCGGGACGATACCAGGCTTTGCCTCTGGATGACCGGGGAGGTGCTCAGAGATTTTTAAGTCCCCGGTTAAAGCCGTATGGAGACCGGAAACGGTTTATCTATTATCCCTTTGGTGCATCGGTGAGTGAAGGGGCAGCAGTCGATATTAAGAACCGCCCCCATTCCATCATCGCCGAGGTGGAAATCCCGAAGGCTGAAACGGAAGGCGTCCTGCTGGCCCACGGCGGTCAATATGGAGGGTATACCCTTTATCTCCTAAACCGTCGGCTCTGTTATGTCTATAATTTTCTGAGTATGGAATCTACCAAATTGGTTTCAAACAGGGAAGTGCCGTTCGGTCCCTGTACCTTGGCCTTTAGATTTGAGAAGACCGAAGAAAAAGTGGTGGGCCCAGCCGGAATCGGGCGGTTATTTATCAACGGTCAGATGGTCGCCGAAAGAGTAATCCCTCGGACAATCGGTATTCGATATCATCTCTCTGATGACGGTCTTTGCTGCGGGTATGACGGTCAATCCCCTGTTTCCAGCGATTATCGGTCTCCCTTTCGATTCACCGGAATTCTGAAAAGGGTCATAGTCGAGGTGGAAGGAGAACCTTTGTATGATCCGGGTCTTGAATACCGCATCGCCCTGGCCAGGCAATAGGCGATTAATTATAAGATTAGGAGGATGGGCTCATGGAGAAGAAAAAGAAAATGGTAAGGTATTTGGCAGGAATGGTTTTATTATTTTTGCTGACAGCCCTTATTCCTGTCATGAGTTATACGGTTACTACTGAAAAAAATTTCCTGGGGATGGACTGGGGGCCGAAATACTGGCCCACCAAACCGGTGCGGGGCGGTATCTATAATACGGCCAGCGCTCAGTATATAGGACTGATGAACCCCTTCCATCTCCCGGTGAATGATTGGGTGACCCTTAGTTATTTTTATGAAAAATTTATTTTGACCGACGGATCTTTCAAAGCCTCTGCGCCCTATCTGGCCGAATCCTGGAAATTCCTTAATGATCTGACCATGATTATTAAGCTCCGGCAAGGCGTTCAGTTTCATGACGGCACCATCTTCAATGCCGAAAGTTTCAAAACCCAGATGGATTATATTAAAGATCCCAAAAACGGGGCCTGGAACCGTTCCTTCCTTGAACCTTTAAGTTCAGTCGAAGTAATGGACACCTATACGGTCAAACTGCATTTCAAGAAACCCTGGGGCACGTTCCTGGGTGTTGTCTCGAGCGCAACCGGATATATTATTTCAGGCAAGGCCTTGAAAGCAGACATCGCCTTACGGGAGTCTAAAGGCTTGGCCCGGCAGGTGGAACTGGAAAAGAAGAATGTGGAACAGGCCGAGAAAGAAGCCGCCGGAACCTCTGGTGAAGCGGCGGAAAGGGCCAAGGGCAGGTTGGATACGGCTCGGAAAAAATTGTCCTCCCTGGAGGAAGATTACAAAAAGGCGGCCGCACTGGCTGCCGGAGCCAAGGATTTGGATACCAACCCGGTCGGGACCGGGGCTTATATGCTGGACGAGGCCAGTCCCGGGAATTACCTGAAATTGAAAAGGAATCCCAATTGGTGGGTGAGTAAGGTTCTTGGCCGGGATATGCCCTACTTTGACGGATTTAAGGTGAGTGTTATCCCTGATCCTTCGGTCAGGCTGGCCAACTTCCGGGCCGGTAGACTCGATTCCATGGGGGTCGATCCGACCCTGTATCCCATCATCAAGAATGACCGAAATCTGCAGGTTTTCACCAATCCCCACAATGGGGTAGTCGGTATGCGGTTTAACCTGAAAGACGGTCCCTGCAAGGACATCCGGGTGCGCAAAGCCATCTCTCATGCCCTGGATCGAAAGGCCTTGATCAACGGTGTTGATTTCGGATTGGGACGGCCGGCCGGGGGGATGTATCCTACCGATCACTGGTGCTATAATCCCGAACTTAAACCAGTTGCTTTTAATCCGGAACTCTCCAAGAAGCTGTTGGCCCAGGCCGGTTATAAAAACGGTTTGACCATCAAGGGCTATATGGGCAACACGCCTGTGGCCATAACCATGTCCGAGGCCATAAAGAATATGCTGGCCAAGGTGGGAATCACCTGGAACGTGGATCTGCTCGATCCGGCGGCCACCTCAGAAAAGATGAGAAAACTTGATTATGATTTTGCTGCCGGCGGTTATGGCTGGATCTGGGATCCGGACCTCATGGCTAATGCCTTGTACCATCCGGACGGAGGATTTAATTTCGGAAGGAGCAACAACCCCAAGGCTGTCGCCCTGATCGAAGCAGGCCGCACAGAATTCGACCAAGATAAAAGAAAAAAGATTTATTTGGACCTGGCCAAGGTGCTCTATGACAACTACGAAGATGCCTGGCTCTGGTATCCTATGGCCATAACGGTTTTTCGGAAGAATATCCAGGGATGGAACAATGAAATGTATGTAAAACACCGGGATGTGTATTGGTATACTCACCCTTTATGGTTCAAGGGAGGAAAATCATAAAAGCCGGTTGGTTGTTTTCAAGAGAATCAGCTTACCCAGGTTCTGGTGGAGAAACTGATCGCGGTCACCTAAAAGGAGAAGGGAATGAATGGCTTTCTCGAGGGCTATCGTATTTTGGATTTGACGGAGGCACGGGGGCATCTGTGCGGACGAATCCTGGGAGATATGGGGGCTGATGTTATTAAAATAGAACCGGTGGGGGGCGATCCTGCACGCAACATCGGTCCCTTCTATCACGATGATCCTGATCCGGAAAAAAATTTAAACTGGTTCTTCTCCAACGCCAACAAACGCGGGATAACCCTCAACCTGGTAACCGCCGAGGGACGGGATATCTTTATCCAACTGGTTGCCCGGGCCGACCTGATTATAGAATCCTTCGAGCCAAATAAAATGGCGAACCTTGGCCTCGGGTATGATTCCCTCTGCCAAGTGAAACCGGATATTATCCTGACCTCCATCACCCCTTTTGGACAAAGCGGCCCTTACGCCGATTATAAGGTTACTGATATAGTGTCTGTGGCCATGGGAGGGTTGGCCGGGGTATACGGTGATGAAGACCGCCCTCCGGTACGCATCACGGTCCCTCAGGCCTGTTTCCTCGGCGCCCAGCATGGGGCCGTCGGAGCTCTATCCGCGCTTTATCACCGGGAAATGACCGGAGAAGGCCAGTGGGTGGACGTATCCATGCACGAGGCTGTTATTTATACCCTAACCTACTATCTCCCTCCCTGGGAGCATTTGGGCACTCATCGTAAACGGAGCGGCGCTTATTCCAATCGACCCCGTCCGGAATCCTTGGGAGACCTGAAAACCAGGTGGATCTTCCCCTGCCTAGACGGTTATGTCTGTCTCGCTTTTCAGGGGGCTACCGGCGCCGCAATAAAATCGGGGCGGGCTTTGGTTGCCTGGGCCAATGAAGAAGGTTATGCCCAGGAGATAAAGGATTATAATTGGGTCACCTGGAATTCCGACACGATGGAACAGAAGGAGCAGGAATTCCTGGAGGAGGCTATCGTCCCTTTCCTGAAGACCAAGACCAAGCATGAACTGCTCGAAGGGGCAGCCAAGAGGAGAATCTTGATCGCCCCTGTGAATTCGATAGCTGATCTGCCTAATAATCCCCAGATCTGGTTCAAGGATCTCTGGAACAGGGTCTTTCACCCGGAGTTGAACGAGACCCTGACCTACCCGGGTCCGTTTGTCAAGGTGGAACAATGTCCCCTGAAAATAGAGCACCGGGCCCCCATGATCGGTGAACATAACCAGGAAATATTCGGGTCCCTGCCGGGGATGTCCAGCGCACGGCTCAAGGCACTCAAAGCACAGGGGGTGATTTAAATGGGACAAGCCATTTTTGAAGGGCTCAAAGTGGCTGATTTTACCGGGGCTATTGCCGGCCCTCTGACGACCCGTTTTCTGGCCGGCCTGGGCGCTACCGTCATTAAAGTGGAAACGCATAGACATCCCGATTCGGTCAGGCTTACGGTCCCTTACAAAGACATGATTCCGGGGGTTGACCGCAGCGTCCAATTTGCTTTTTACAATTACAGCAAATACAGTATCAGCCTGGACTTAAGCCGGGCCGGGGGACAAAAGGTGGCCCGGAGATTGATCGAATGGTCGGACCTGCTTATCGAAAACATGGTACCCGGGGCCATGCAGAGATGGGGACTTGATTATGAGAGTGTCCGAAGGTTTAAGCCCGATATTATTTATCTCAGCAGCAGTTCTCTGGGAAGAACCGGACCGCTTTCGGCCTATGCCGCCTGGGGATACCACCACGGTCCGCTGGCCGGGTTTTCCAACCTGACCGGCTGGCCTGACCGATTGCCCTGTGGAGACTCGATCGCCTACACGGATTCGGTCGCCCCTTCCTTCAGCCTTACAGCGCTCATCGCCGCACTACTTTACCGGCGGAGAACGGGCAGGGGTGTATACATCGACCAGAGTCAAACTGAAAACGGGGCCTATTTTCTGGGTCCCGCCCTATTGGATTACCTGGTTAACGGGAGATTAACCGAACGTCAGGGAAACCGCGATCCTCATATGGCTCCCCATGGGATCTTCCCTTGCTCCGGGGAAGACCGCTGGGTGGCCGTGGCGGTATCCGATGCGGAGGAATGGGAAAAGTTTTGTCGCCTCCTGAATAAAGAGGCCTGGCTCGAGGATGAAAGGTTTAACACTTTGGAGGCGCGAAAAAACAATGAACATGAATTGGAAAGTCTAATCTGCGAATGGACCGCGCAAAAGAAACCCGAAGAAGTGATGGATCTCTGCCAGAAGGCGGGCATTCCAGCGGGGATTGTCTCCAATGCCCGGGATCTGTTTAACGATCCCCAGCTTACCTATCGAAATCATTTCCAGAAGCTGGAGCACGCCGAGATAGGGTCTTATACTTGTGAACTCCCTTCCATGCAATTCTCTAAAGTGCCTCCCCAGCCGCAGCGTCCGGCCCCCCTGTTGGGAGAACACACGGAATATGTTTACCGGGACCTGCTGGGTTACAGCGATGAAGAGATCGCCGAATTCCTCATCCAGGGAGTTATCACGACCGAGGATGATCTGCCGTAGATGGGCGTCTATAGCTGATCATTGCGGAAGGATTCATAAGACCGGGGTACTTGAGATCAGGGGTTATCCGTCTGGTCGAAGTCCCCGGCCCGCTTCCCTTCCAGGGTTTTGCCCTCAGCCCTGGAAACTTCCTGGCCGTTATTGCAGGAATGAAAAGTGTTTGTCAGGGTTAAAAAGTCAGGATTCGGAATGAAGAAAAGTTTTTTCCAACCTACTCCGATAAAGGAGACCTATGCCCAAGCTTTCGTCCAAGGAAAGGGTCTTATTGGCCTTGAACCATCAGGAACCGGACCGGGTTCCCATTGACTTCGGGGCTACTATCGCCACCAGCATCGTCGTTTCCGGTTATGAGAAACTCAAACAGTTCCTGGGACTCAATCATGAAAACAGATGGCTGCGCCCGGTAGCGCAGAGCGTTATCCCCGACGATACCGTCCTGGACTATTTCCAGGTGGATACGGTCCCCCTTGTTCTCGGGAACTTCAGTGCAGGGGAAACCAAAGGGATAGGGCCCGGGGGTTTCGTGGATGCCTGGGGAACGACCTGGAAAAAGGCACCCGACGGCCATTTCATCAATGTGGACGGCCCCTTTCAAAAAAAAGAACCCACCTTGGATGAACTGGAATCCCATCCCTGGCCCAATCCGGAGGACCCTGGACTATATGCGGGTCTTGAGGAACAGGCTGAATTCCTCAAAAATACAACCGAGCGAGCCCTGATCCTGAACCTTCCTCTGGGAGTCATACACCAGTGTCAGTTCATACGCGGATTTTCCGAGTATCTAATGGATCTGGCTTCCAATCCCGAAGTGGCCAGGCGCATGATGGAAATTGTAAGTGGAATTTGGATTCGTATGGCGGCGAACGCTTTGGAGGCCATAGGTTCGAAGGTGGATGTAGTGGCCTGGGGTGACGATGTAGGTATCCAGGACTCCCTGATGATGAGCCCGTTTATGTATAGAAACCACATCAAACCCTTTCATCAAAAAATGATCCAGGCCATTAAATCCCGAACCGAGGCCAAGGTGTTTTTCCATTCCTGCGGAGCGGTCTCCCCTCTGATAGAAGATTTTATTGAAATCGGCATGGATGCCCTGAATCCCCTGCAGGTCAGCGCCAGGGGCATGGAGCCCGAAGCACTCAAACAGAAATTCGGCGGACGGATCACCTTCTG
The DNA here is from genome assembly GCA_964609705.1 of uncultured Thermodesulfobacteriota bacterium. Lineage (GTDB taxonomy): Bacteria > Desulfobacterota > RBG-13-43-22 > RBG-13-43-22 > RBG-13-43-22 > RBG-13-43-22. The sequence goes on along the minus strand of CAZSTT010000166.1, from coordinate 1,864 downwards.
GGGCGGCATAGACACGCACCACATACTTCCCTGTGGGAGTCCACAAGAAGTCAGGGAAGAGGTGCGGAGAATGGTAAAGCTGATGGGAAAAGGCGGAGGCTATGTTTTGGCGGCTATTCATAACATCCAGGCAGACGTTCCTCCGGAAAATGTGGCGGCTATGCTGGAGGAGGCCGTAGGAGCCCAGTGGCGATAAAAGTATTTCTTCCTTTTTGAAGAGTCCTCCAAAAGATGTTACAATGGTTATGATACTATTTTATATACGGATTAGGAACAAGAAAGATGACACCACACAACGCCGTTGCGCTAAAAGAGAGAAGGACAAACGATCAGCCCTCAATCTTTATCGAAACCTTAGAAAAAAGTCTGAAGGACGGATCCGCCGATTTTGTTCAGTTTATTGCCGGCCAGGGCGAACCCTCCACAGAACGCAACCGCCAGAGACGCGAAGCCTTTTTTACAGTACCCTTCAGTATCTGTATTGAACGGGCCCGTTATTTTACGAGGAGTTTCAACCGGACGGAAGGCGAACCTCAGATTATCCGCATGGCCAAGGCTTTTCGTGAATATCTCGAAAATGTTACCGTCCTGCTTCATGAGGGAGACCTCTTCGCCAGTTATCCCGGGGGGAAACTTCTCTCTTCCCAGATTTATCCGGAACTCTTAGCCAATTACCTCCAGGAAAATGCCTTGGAAAAGATCGGGGATTCAGATATTAATCCCGTTTCTATCACCAAGGAGGAAATCATCGAACTTAAGGAAATGGCTGCCTACTGGCAAGGTAAGTCGCTAATAGATGCCTATCAGAACATCAAACCCGGCAAAGATGACCTCCTCCACAGCCATGGCCTGATCTTCGCCTACAACATGCTTGCCGGTATAGGGCACATGATCGTGGACATCGACCGGGTTCTCAAGAAAGGCCTGAAAGGCATCCGGTCTGAGGCACAGGCCAAGATCGAGCAATTGGAAGCTAATCCTGAAGACGGGCAGACACCGGGGAAAATCATATTCTACAAAGCAGTGGTGACGGCCATAGAGGGTGTAGTCCTGTACGCCCACCGCTGTGCCGACCATGCCGAGCAATCAACGGCCCAAGAGGCGGACCCGCATCGTCAGGAGGAATTGCATCGGATCGCCGCGGCCTGCCGGCAGGTACCCGCTCACCCGGCCCGCAACTTTTTCGAGGCCCTGCAGTGCGCCCTTATTCTGCTGCATGCCAACCAGATGGAGTCTTGTGAGATCTCCGTCTGTCCGGGTAGAATGGACCAGTTCCTCTATCCTATTTATCGGCAGGATATAGATAGGGGAACCCTGAGCAGAGCTCAAGCGGTAGAATTTCTGGAAAGTTTTCTCGTTCGACTGGGTCAAAGTTCTTGGTTGTGCCGCCCAAACCCTTTTGGCCAACTCCCCACCCCGAGGAGAGGAAATCTGGTCACCGTCACTCTCAGCGGCAAAGATAGAAACGGAGGGGATCTGACCAACGAACTGACCTATCTGATCCTCCATGCCCACGCCAACAATGCCCTCGGATTCCCGAATCTGGCGGTTCGATTCCATCGCCATTCCCCGGAAGCCCTCTGGAGAGCCTGTGCCCGGGTGATCGGCACAGGCAAGGGACAGCCGGCCATCATGAACGACGAAGTAATGGTTCCCGCCCTTAAGCGGATGGGGTTTGAGGAAAAGGATGCTTATAATTATGCGGATATCGGATGCATCGAGATGGGAGCCGCCGGCACATCCATCGGTCCTGTCAGCATAGGATTCATTAACTTGGCTAAGTGTCTCGATCTGGCCTTGCATAACGGTCGATGTTCCATTACCGGAAACCAGGTCGGGCCTGAAACGGGAAGTCCGGAAAGTT
>CAZSTT010000165.1:3325-8786 GCA_964609705.1 uncultured Thermodesulfobacteriota bacterium | reverse complement strand
CTTTGCGGTGAGAAATATATTTTTTAGGTTAAATCCGGTGCACATCCATCTTAAAAACATAGTCAAGAGATTCGGCGCCCTGGAGGCGGTGAGTCAGGTGTCCCTGGAGATCGGCGATGGGGAGCTTTTTACACTTCTGGGACCGTCGGGTTGCGGAAAAACGACTATCCTCCGGCTTATTGCCGGGTTTCATAAACCCGATCAGGGAGAAGTCCGTTTCGGGGATAAAGAGGTGTCGGCTGTTCCTCCTTATCAGCGAAAGATCGGGATGGTCTTCCAGAACTATGCCTTGTGGCCGCACATGACCCTCTTTGAAAATGTCGCCTATGGTCTTAAGCTCAAGAAAGTTCCTAAAAAAGAAATAAGCGAAAGGGTGGATAAGGTCTTCTCCATGGTCAACCTGGCGGGATTGGAGAAGCGTTATCCCGGGCAGCTCTCCGGCGGGCAGCAGCAGCGAGTGGCCCTGGCCCGTGCCCTGGTCCTCAATCCCGACGTGCTGCTTCTCGATGAACCCCTTTCCAACCTCGATGCCAAGATCCGTCAAACGGTCCGGGCCGAGATTCGGAAGCTTCAGAAAGAATTGGCCATCACCTCCATCTACGTGACCCACGACCAGGAGGAGGCCTTGACCATCTCCGACCGGATTGCCGTTCTGGATCACGGAAAAGTGCAGCAACTTGGTGCCCCGAGAGACCTTTATGAAAGACCCGAAAATCCCTTTGTGGCTGATTTTATCGGGATCAACAACCTGATTCCCGGTGAGGTGAAGGGGATTGAGGCGGAAAGCGGCTGGATGATGATTCAGACCCCTTTCGGGCCGATCCGCTGCCCCCATGGAGACCGGTTCCGTGTCGGAGAGCGATGTCTGATTTCGGTCCGCCCGGAAACAGCTACCATCCTGGGACCCGACGAGAAACCGGAAGGCGAACCCGGGAACAAGCTGTCCGGAACAGTCAGTTTCGCCTCCTATATCGGCAATACCATACGTTACGATATCGAGCTTGACCGGGAGACTATTTTTAAAGTCGATGTACAGAATCCCTGGAATCAACAGCCCTTTCCGATTCATGAACGGGTGAACGTCTATTTCCCCATTCCCATCACCCTGGGGATTCCTGTTTGAAGGCCAAGGAGCCCAATCATGAAATCGGACCCCTCTAATATAGCAGGTCAATCCAGCAGGGGAGCCAGTGTTTGGGCCGATGTGCGGGTGGGCGGTCTCCTCAGCTATGCCGCTATTTGGGCCTTTTTCCTAGTCTTTCTCATTTATCCCCTGATCCGTCTTTTTTATGACAGTTTTACCACCGACGACGGAATCTTCACCCTGGCCAATTTCTATCGGTTCTTCACCGATGCCTTTTATCTGCGGTCCCTTATCAATTCCCTGCTGCTCGGCGCGGCTACGGTGATGACCACCTCGGTTATCGGGATTGCCATATCCTTTCTTTTGCTGCGTTATGACTTTCCGGGCCGAAACCTCTTTTCCTATCTGACCATCATCCCCATGATCATGCCGCCTCTGGTAGGGGTCATGGGTTTTACTTTCATCTTGGGACGGGCCGGGACCGTAAACATTCTCCTCCAGGACTACCTGGGCTTTCAACAGCCGATCAATTTCATGTATGGCATCCATGGCGTGCTTCTGGTGGAAACCTTGCACCTCTTTCCCCTCATGACCCTGAGTATCGTGGATGCCATGAGCAAAATATCCCCCTCACTGGATGAGGCGGCCGAAAGCGTCGGTTCCCGTGGGGTGCGCAAGTTCCTGGACATCACCTTCCCGCTCACTACGCCCGGTTATGTTACCGGGGCTCTCCTGGTCTTCATTTGGACCTTTGCCGATTTTGCCACTCCCCTGGTGGTGGGGGTCGATGACCTCCTGGCCTCCCAGGCCTATCTCAATATCGTCCAGTTCGTCGACCGGGGTCTTTTCAAGATGGGAATTGTCATCTCGGCCATCATGGTTGTTCTGGCCATTATTTTTCTTATCATCGCCAAGAAATACGTGGCCATCAAGGATTACAGCTCACTGGCCTATACCCAGATTGAACGGAAAAAATTGTCTCCCCTGTCCGAGACGGGTGTTCTTATTTTTCTTATCATCATTCTCCTTTTCGCTTTTATTCCCTACATCGGAATCGCCCTGGATTCCTTCGGCCGGGGCTGGGCCTTGACCCCTATTCCGGTCAAATATACGCTGCAGTACTTCCAGCGGGTGGCGGTGGAAACGCCCAAGTTTATTTACAACAGTCTGCTCTATTCGGGCATATCCGTGGCCATTTGCATTGTCGTCGGAGTTCCTACCGCCTGGGTCATGTCCCGGACCAAGCTCCCCGGCCGTGAGATCCTGGACTCCTTGACTACCCTGATCCTGGCCCTGCCCGGAACCGGGATCGGAATCGCCTACATGCGGGCCTTCCGTGACCCGCTGCCTTTCATGGGCATCCCCCTCATCGGACTTTGGATCGTCATCCCCATCGTCTTAGGGGTGAGGCGCTTGCCTTATACGGTTCGAGGGACTTTTTCCTCCCTGCTCATCGTCCATCGTTCTTTCGAAGAAGCGGCGGAAAGCGTTGGGGCCACCAAGGTGCGGACTTTTAAGGATGTCACCCTGCCCCTGATCTGGAAAGGGGTCCTGACCGGCTCCCTCTACTCCTTTATCCTGGCCCTCCAGGAGGCCTCGGCCACCCTCCTCCTGGTCGTCCCCGGCCATGAGATGATGACTGTGGGTATCTTCAATTTTTATATCGGCGGGTCGGTGAATGAAGCGGCGGCCCTGGGATTTATTCTGATCATCCTGGGGGCGGCCTGTCTTCTGCTCATCAATCGGCTGGCCGGGGGCCGCATGGGGGGCGTTTTCGGTTAGGGGAAAGGGCGAGAGAAGAAATAGGTGCTCGTGAAATTTAACCCTTCGGTATTAAAATATTTCCCTTGACAATGTGTACAAATTATAAAAAAATAAAAGTAAATTTGTACAAATAAGAAAGGACCATAATGACTCAACCTCTGAAGATCAGCGAGGCACGGTCAAAAATGACTCGTTTGGATAAAATATTAAAGCCGGGTGAAGTTCTGCATATAACCCGAAGAGGGAAGGCCTATGCGCGTTTGGAATTAATTGCCGAAACGAATCGCTATGACGAGGTTCTTAAATCCATTGAAGCTTTGCCTGAACCCAAAGGGAAAAAACAGGCCGTCGCCCAGAGTTATAAATCTTTTCTTTATGAAAAAGACGCCACTAAAAAATGAAATCCCTTAAGGGCTTCCATTCTATTTTTTGCGATGCCAGTTTTTTTATCGCCCTTTTTTCAAAGAAGGATACCAAACATAAGCGGGCCTTGGAGCTATTTAAGGAGATCAAGGAATATCGAATTACCATTCACACCTCCTGGTTTATTATCTCGGAGGCCATGACCATACTCCTTTATAAATATGGGTATTCCGAGTCCCTGGTTTTCAATCAGTCCATTGATCTTTATGCGATCTATCAGACCAGGGAAAGCCAGCACCATCAGGCCATTGCCCTGTTCAACCTCTACAGCCAGGACAGGAAAATTTCTTTTGTCGACGCTCTATCCAGAATAATAATCACCGGAGACCTTAATAATATACCTGCCATTTCTTTTGATTCGGATTTTCAAACCTTGGGCCTTACCACTATTTCCTGAAGAAAATCTCCTTCTTGTTTGTTCACAATGTTTCACTCAACCTGATCCTGACTTTTTCATCCAGGTCGGAAATAATGGTTACCAGGGCCGTTCCCGGAGAAATGGGTCCGGAATTGTTCCAACCCTTATTAAAAGCCTCCTTTGTTTTTTGTCTGAATTGATTGAGATCGGCAGCCAGGTCCTTCCAGATCAGCAGCTTTTGTAGAATATGACGCTCCGGGGCCGTCAGGTCCCTTTCGGTATCAAACGAATTTCCGTTTATTGTTGAGATAATCATCTATGAAATCGCCAGGCCCCGCCGAACGCCTAATGTATTTTCGTCTTAAACCCTCAGGCCCTCTCGAAGCGGGCATCGCCGAAGTATGAAAAATTGACTTTCGCCGAACACCGAACGATGAACGACGAACGGTATTTTCGTGTCAAACCTCATTCACCGCCTTTTCAATCCTGTTCAAGGCCTCGGTTAAGATATAACGAGGGCAGGCGATGTTCATTCTCTGGAAGCCGCTACCCCCTTTTCCGAAGAGAAAACCGTCATCCAGTCCTACCCTGGCCTTTTCCCGCATAAACTTTCTCAGTTCTAAATCATCCAAGCCCAGGGCCGAGAAATCCAGCCAGATCAGGTAGGTTCCCTGGGGCGGGATCACCTTGACCCTGGGAATTTTCCTGACAAAGGTGTCCTGCAAATAATCCAGGTTCCCCTGCAAATAATCCAGGACTTGATCCAGCCATTCATCCCCGAAACGGTAGGCCGCTTCCAGGGCGGTATAACCAAACAGATTGGGTCCCGGTAAAACACCCATCCTGGCGCTGGCAAAATTACGACGGAGTTTTTTGTTGGGAATAATAATGGAAGATACTTCCAGACCGGCTAAACTGAAGGTCTTGCTGGGCGCCATGCAGACGATGGAGTTCTGTTCAAATTCTTCGGAGATCGAAGCGAAAGGGGTATGCCGCTGACCTTTAAAGAGGATCTCGCAATGGATTTCATCGGAAATAACGGTAACCTCATGTCTTAGGACGATCTCTCCCAAACGAGTCAATTCCTCCCGATTCCAGAGGCGACCCACCGGATTATGGGGATTGCATAAAACCATGGCCTTGATCCGTCTTGAAGTCGGCACCATCCCCAGCCGGGGCAGGAATTTGCTTTCCAGATCCTCAAAGTCCATTTCATAACGGTCCTTAATCCGCTTAAGACCGTTATTGACTATTTGACAACCACTGTTGGTAACAGCCGGAAAGAAGGGATAATAGACCGGTTCCTGAATAATAACCTCATCGCCCGGATGAGTCAGAGAGCGGATGGCCACATTAAGAGCGGGCACCACACCGGGGGTAAAAACGATCCATTCCGGTTTGATCTTCCAATTGAATTTCCGCTCCATCCGGTCCACGATGATTTCATTGAGACCGGGGCCCGGCTGGGTATAGCCATAATAAGGATGCTCCGCCCTTTTTTTCAGGGCATCGACAATAGGTTGGGCTACCGGGAAATCCATATCGGCGACCCACATGGGAATGACATCGTGAGGGCTGAAAATAAATGGAGCTGAATCCCACTTGACGCAATTGGTATTTTGCCGGTCACACACCTGATCGAAATCGTATTTCATTATTATTCCTCATAGTAAGCGCTCATGCCCGCTTGAGGCGGGCGCGGCGAAGTATAAAATTAAATAAGGGTTCAAAGGGGCCAAGGGGTCAAGGGGTCAAGTGAAAGGCATGGATGTAAAACCCAGCGGTTCCCGTCCGGGAACCTTTTTAAAACCTCGGCAAAGTCGAGCGGCTTA
>CAZSTT010000165.1:0-3315 GCA_964609705.1 uncultured Thermodesulfobacteriota bacterium | reverse complement strand
GCCGGTCACACACCTGATCGAAATCGTATTTCATGACATTCTCTCCTTACCGCTATGAACCGAGTTTCCCTGAAACCTTAAACTTTGCCCTTTGCATTTTGAACTTTGAACTTTGAAATCTTTTGACTTAAACGGATCCTCCCGGCCGTGAATATGTTCGCCATATCGTACCATGGCATCCAGCACTCTGGCGGCATCCCCGGGCATGTGGTAGCAAACGGCTCCGTGCTGTCCCAGTCTAAAGGTAATTCCGGCCTGCTCAACATGGCTGGCCCACATGTATTCGGTGGCAATGACAACCGGCTTGTTGTATTTATCGGCCAGGGCATTAAACTCGTCCATAGCCAGGGCCACCGATTCCGTCATTCTCTCTCCCCAAGCCTCTCGGATGTTTTTATCCTGGGGAGCGTCGAAACTGCCCATCCTTATGGCCGGCATGAGGCTCAGGAACATCAGGGAATCCACCTCCGGGCACTCCATGACCAGCTCGACCGCTTTAAAGATGCTGTCGACTCCGGCCCCGGCCACCAGGTCCACCGGGTTTCCCCGGTTCCACCAGGCCGGTAGGATTTTATCCAGTGCCTTAATGGTTTCCTCGGGTAATCGGACTATGTCGAACCCCAGTTCCGCGCAGGCATCGGCCGCCAGCACTCCCCAGCCTCCTCCGGCGGTAACGATGCCCAAGCCCCGCCCTCGGGGGAGGGGTTGGCGCAGAAAGGCCAGACCGATATTCAGCATTTCATCCAGGCTCCCGGCCCTGATCACCCCGGCTTGTTTGCAGACGGCATCAAAGACGGCATCCGAGCCGGCCAGGGCCGCGGTATGCGAAGCGGCCGCCCTGGCCCCGGCTTGTGTTTTACCGGCCTTGAGCATAATGATGGGCTTCTTCTTACTGACCTCCCGGGCAACCGCCAAAAAGCGCTCCCCGTCTTTGAACCCTTCAATATAAGATAAAATAACCTGGGTGTGCGGGTCTTCGGCCAGATATTCGAGATAATCTTCACAGTGCAGGACAGCTTCGTTGCCGGTGGCGATGCAGGCACTGCAACCGAACCCGTGTATTAGGACCTGGCGCGCCAGGGAGTCCATCACATTACCGCTTTGGGCGATAACGGCCACCGGGCCGGGAGGCACGAAAAAAGAAGGGAACTGGACATACTGGGAATTCCAGGGGCTCATAACCCCATTGCAGTTAGGTCCGACAAAGATCATGTCCCCGCTGCGAGCCATTTCTGTGATCTCATTTTGAAGCCGGGCACCCTCGCCGCCCAACTCGGCAAAGCCGGCGGTGATGATGATTCCGGACTTGATCCCTTTGGAGACGCATTCTTTGATCACCGCTGGAACGGTCGGGGGCGGAACAATAATGACCGCCAGATCGGGTGCTTCCGGCAGGTCGGCGATGGTCGGGAAAACTTTCAGACCCAGTATCTCCGCTCCCCGGGGATTCACAGGATAAATAGTACCCTTGAAACCTCCATCTATAATATGCTTGATAGTTAAAAAGCCCCACTTGGCCGGATCATTGGAGGCCCCTATGAAGGCCACTGAACGGGCCTTAAATAAAGGAGCCAGTTTATGGATACTCACAGTCCTTTTTCCTTTGAAGTCGAAGTGATTGTTTGGCAAGAATTTTTTTTAATCCGTCTTGCCACACCAGTGGCGTGACACCACCAATCATGAAAATAGACTCGTTGGACTTTAAACGCTATTTTCGTGTTAAACCGTCATGCCACGCCTTTGGTGGCGTGACACCACGAAACATGAAAATAGGCCGGAGCAGCGAGTAGCCTCAAACTCTATTTTCGAACTAAACGGCTGAAGTATAGGGGATGGCCTTCTCAGGTGTCAAGAAGATTGAGATGCAGGAACCATCGGGATCAGGGGTCGGTTTTACCGGGCCTCAGCCTGTCCCGCCTTTGGATTTCTTAAAAAAAGGAGTAAACCAAAAGCAAGGACCATCGACAGGATGTATACCGTAAATACCTGCTGATACGCCTCCCGGGGGTAGGTCGAACCGGTTCTGCCGACGGCATCCATCAAGTAGCCGGTAAAGGGCTGAAAGAGGGCTGCGGACAGAAAGGCAGCCGGGTTCATCAGGCCCACGGCCGTTCCGGTCAGCCAGGGCGGAAAGAATTCTTTCAGGATGGTCATAAACAAAGAGAGGGAACCCCCACCAAAGAGTCCCATTAAAAAAAACAAGGGTAAAATCAAGGATCGGTCCGGTTTTCCGCCGGAAAGATAAAATACTGACCAGCAGGCCAGAGAAGCGGCTAAAGATATTAACAGAATCCGATTTCGACCCAACCTTAACCGATCCGCCAGAAAGCCGATCAGAGGGGAACCGATGATAAACCCCAGGGGCATGATCATTAAAACCCCTCCGGCCTGAAGACGGGTGTAACCCTGAACATCCATCAGATAGGGGACTGACCAGAGTCCTTGAAAGGAAAGACCCGGGCCGCCAAAAAAGAAGGTGGAGAGGGTGATTATCCAGAATCCCGAACTTCTAAAAATAATTCCAAGGCGCCTGCCTGTTGAAAGGTCTTCCGGAAAAGGAGTTTTCCGGGTTGAGGATAGGGGGATGGTTTCAACAATAGGCGGCCAGCCTTTGTCTTCCGGCCGGTCCCGCAGGAAAATCCAGGCCAATACCCCGAAAAAAATGGAGATCCCTCCAATACCGATAAAAGAGAAGCGCCAGCCCAGAAGCAGGACCAGGTAGGTCAGGGGCAGGGAAGCGGAAAGGTTTCCGGCATTCCCCAGGGCCAGAAAGAGCCCGGTTATCCCGGCAAATTCTTTTTCTTTGTACCAATTGGAGAAAATCTTCAGGGCCGGCACAAAAATCCCCCCCACCCCGATACCGATCAGTGCCCGGCCGCAACCGGCGATGAGCATATTGGGGGCCAGAGCGAAAACCAGACATCCCAGGCAGGAAATAAGGGTAAAAATGGTAACCACCCGGCGTGGTCCCATGGTATCGGACAGAAGGCCGACCGGGGGTTGGACAGCGGCATAAAGGTAAAAATAGGCCGAAGCCATAAATCCTAAGGAGGTGGCATCGGCCCCGAATTCGTTCACCAGATCGCGGGCGATAACCGTAGGCGATATCCGGTGAAGGCAAGCCAGGAAATAGATGATCCCCATGATTCCCAGCATCATCCAGCGGTAGCCGACAGGATTATTCAGGAAAGACATGTAAAGGTAACCAATTCTTTCCCCAAAAGGATTAAGGAGACCTTTAGAAAATGTTCAATTTTGGCCAAGATCAAGGAAGGCGAAAATTTCAACCGCAGGAATATATGGAATATTTCGAGG
>CAZSTT010000164.1:0-8909 GCA_964609705.1 uncultured Thermodesulfobacteriota bacterium | reverse complement strand
TGTTGCCATCAACGTTCAACCGGGTAATAATCCCATCCGGCGAGGTCAGAGACAGAGGTTTCCCGCCTCCGTCCCTCTGGATGGTGGTCTGATTTCCAAATCGGTCGGTTATGGATACCAATTGATTATCCGGATCATAGCCGAAGGTCAGCAGGGTTTTGCCGGTTTCCAGGTCGAGGGTGGATTTGTGAAGACCGGCACTGCTCATAATATAGCCCTGGCCGTTTTCGTCGGAGAAGACATTATCGCCGGCAGTAATGGCCGATCGGAAGGCTTCCGGATAAGAAATTTTTCTTATCCGGTTATTATACATCTCGGCAATATAGACATTCCCCTTGCTGTCCACGGCCACCCCTTCAGGATAATTAAGGACTCCTTGCGTGGCCGGACCGCCATCGCCGCCATAGCCCTGGATTCCATTGCCGGCAAGGGTGGTAATAATCCCGCTAGTGTTCACTTTTCTTATCCGTTTATTATCCCGGTCACTTAAGAAAATATTTCCCGCCCTATCTACGGCGATTCCCCTTAGCCCATTCATTTGCGCTTGAATGGCCGGACCGCCATCACCAGCAAACCCCTGGATACCATTACCGGCAAGGGTGGTAATAATTCCACTGGTATCCACCTTCCTGACCCTATTTCCTGAAGCTATGTACAGATTTCCGGCTTCATCAACGGCGACACCGCTCGGATAAGCACCCAGTCCTGCCTGGGTGGCCGCCCCCCCCTCCCCGCTGTAGGAATACTGCCCATTGCCGGCTACCGTCGTAATTATGCCATTGGTATCAACCTTTCTAATGCGACAATTAACTTGATCTGCAATGTAAAGATTTCCTGAGGTATCCAGGGCTATACTTGCCGGACCATATAGACGTGCCTGGATGGCAGGTATTCCATCTCCGTTATAGCCATATTGTCCTGTGCCGGCGATGGTGGTGATAATCCCATTAGTATTTACTTTGCGTATCCTGTTATCCGCTGCTATATAGACATTTCCTGAGTCGTCGACGGCAACAGACGCTGGATTGCCGAGACCGGCCTGGGTGGCTGGGCCGCCGTCTCCACTGACATACCATTGATTGTTTCCGGCAATGGTGGTGATAATCCCGTTCTTATCCACCTTTCTTACTCGATGGTTGTTGGTATCGGCTATATAAATAGTCCCGGTTTTGTCCACGGTTACATTCCAAGGACCGGTCAGCATGGCCTGAATGGCCGGACCTCCATCCCCATTAAAGCCTGCTGGTCCGTTTCCGGCGATGGTAGTGATAACCAGGGTGTTATTTTTAACAGTTGCCCCATCCCCTTTATAGAGCAGGCTTGGGTCAGCAGGATTCATGAAGTGATGCGAAGACAGGGTCCACCCTTCGGCCATGGTGTCGATTCCGCGCTGGAGGATGATGGTGCTGTGCCTCCACAATATGGCTTCTTCCCGGGCAAATACCCTGGTCATGGTGACACCGGTTTGGGCAAAAGCCTGAGGATAACCGCTATCGGCAGAATAATAAGCCCCCCGATAGACATAACCGACACTGATAGTAGCCAGGGTTGATCCGATCACCTGCCGGCCAAGGTAATCCAGGCCGTCCCAGACAAATTCCACTTTTTTATTGGCTAAAGTCGGAACGGTGGCTCGAAAGGTCCTGCCGGCAACTTCCATTTTCGCAACGATGTTTCTAAGTATGGAAGGAACACTGGTCCCGCTGACCGGGATGGTAACCACGGTTTTATATCCAACGGTCCGGTTTGTCGCATAATGAAGGGCCAGATCCGTTCCGAGAACCGGGATATCTTCATGAAAGATACAGGTTTTATTTTCGACATAGGAATTGATGAAGGTAACAGGACAAGGATCCCCTTCTTGAATAACAGGACTGTAGGGTGGAGGGGGCGTCGCACCGGGTTCAGGACCAAGGGACCAGTTGTAGTCTAAGGGAGAAAAATGGTTGTGTTCTACCCGCCAAAAAGTGGCATTGGGCGGGTAGAGGGTCGGATCGGTCAGGCCTGGTGCGGGATACTGGTTCCGGCCGGTTGGGTCATTAGTATAGGCGTCAACGATCCCGTCGTTATTGGTATCAAGGAGACGGACCACCTGGCCGTTATCCTGAGGCACCCAGACAGCCCGGTCCCTGTCATAATAACCAACGGGGACGATCTCGCCCACGTTAAATCCCAGGAAATTGTTCACATAGACCACCATCGGTTTTTCAAACCGGACGCTCTTGGCCCCGTCCACAGCCAGCTCTGCGCAATAAGTGAAGGCCGATGTGGGCGGGAGCCTGGCCGGCATGGATTCAGGGGTGGGGTATTCCGTGGCCCGAACAGTGATGCGGGTCTGGGCCTTTTCGATACCTTGGGCATCTTTTAACAAGGCCGGGTTGTCTCCGGTGAAGACCATAGTGAGCGAACGAGTCCCAAATGAATCTGATGTGGGGGTGCTTCTGTGGGTAAGAATAGTCTGGGGATTGCCGTCAAAGGTCAGAGGCGTAGCCGCAGTATCCTCAGGGATCAGGACGACAGTCTCGGCATTGGCAATAGTATTCAAGCCAATCTGAACCTGTCGATGAACAGGAAGATATCCGGCTTTCTGATAGGTCACCGTGATGGTGCCCCCTCCGTCCAGCGGAATGGAAAACCTGCCCGTAGGATCGGTCTGGGCTGTTCCATATTCCGGATGGTTGTGAAGGCCTGCTATCACTTCGGACAAGGGATTATTATTTTTATCGGTGACCAGCCCGGTGATCAGGGAAAAGCGTTTGGGATCATAACTTGAGATGGTGGCATCAGCAGGGGAGAAGTCTTCATACTGCTTTCCATAGGCGCCTGCGGGCAGAGGATTGACATTTGAAGCCGGGGCAACAGAAAAAATGATGGATTCGGAAACGCCCCCTCCCGGTAAGGGATTGATGACCGCAACCGGATAGGTCCCTTTTGTAGTAATGGCGGTAGCCGGGATGGAAGCTGTAAGGTGCCAACTGTCCACAAAGGTGGTCAAGACCGGAGTGTTGCTGAACCGGATAGAAGAACCGGTTACGAAATTATTGCCTATCACGTTTAAGGTAAAATCCGGACTGCCGGCCTTGATGGAATTGGGGTTTAAAGAGGACAGGACTGGAACAGGGTTGAGAACACTAAACCTCATGGCGTTTGATGTCCCCCCGCCGGGCAGAGGATTGGAGGTTGTTATCGACAGGGTCCCCTCAACGGCCAGATCATTGGATAACAGGTCGATTTTTATTTCGTTGCCGCTGACATAGGAGCTGGGTCTGTTTTGACCATTGACTGAAGCGGTGGTTTCAGGGAAAAAACCCGTGCCATAAACGGTGACAGTCAACCCCAAACCCCCAAATTGAGTGGAAGCGGGATCAATAGCGGTTATGGCAGGAACCGGATTTGTCACGCTGAAGACCGCGGGAAAGGATGCACCCCCTCCCGGGGCTGGATTGGCAACAACCACCTGCCGGGTCCCGGCCTGGGCCAGAAACTCTTGAGGAAGCTTAACGTTCAGATGATGATTATTGATTAAAGATACGGGTAAGGTTAATGATGAAGGTCGGATAAATACGGTAGAGGTTTTAAGATAACCTGATCCCTGGAGGCTGAGTTGAGTCTCCGGATTACCTCGGGGCATGATTACAGGGGCAAGGGATTGGTTACTCGGCATAGGATTGGGGAGCTGGATCAGAGTCAGGTTGTCAGTTTCACTGTTCGCCACAACAGCTGTATTGGTAAAGGGATTGACGGCCACCCCCCGGGATTTTTTGTTCAGAGGATATTCCTGGAGGACCATATTGGTATTCAAATCTATACGAAGAAGACTTTGGGATTTTTCACAAACCACCAGGACCGTATTATCCAGGGGATTCACCGCTAGGTCCACCGGCTTTTTATCCACCGGGACAGTCTGGGTCTGCCAATCCAGCAAGTTGATTATGGAAATTGAATGCCCTTTGGTATTGGCAATAACGGCTAAATGGGATTTCGCATTGATGCTGATGGCCCGGGGGGTGTTGCCCACCGGAATTATCCGGGTAACCTGAAAGCGTTCCAGATTAATAACGGATATCGTATCTTCTTTTTCATTGGCCACCAGGGCCAGACCCAAATCGGAATCAACGGCCAAATCCCTCGGTCCCCGGCCCACCGGGAGGGTTTGGAGAACAGTAAAATTAGTTAGATCGACCACCGAAACCGTATTATCCTTATAATTGGCGGTCAGGCCAAGATGGGGGCCGCCATCCCTTTCATAAACAGCCACGCTGAAAGGAGATTTGCCTACCGATATATTGGCCAAGACCTGATTAGTGCCCAAACTGACAATCGATAAGGTATGGTCGGGCTTTTGGGTAACCAGGGCGAGATTCCTGGTCGAATCCACGGCCACTCCCAGGGCTTTTTTATCGACCCTGATGGTGGAAATGACCTGTTCCGTGTCCAGATCTACGACCGAGATCGCGTTGGGCTTAACGCTGCCTATCACGGCCTGATCCGTGGTTGGGTTAATAGCCAGGCTGCGCGGATCTCCCTCAATGGGGATTTCCGTATCTTCCGCTGTTGAAGATACATAATCGAGGGTGAGGAGGAAACATAAGGAAATAAATAAAAGGACAGGCAATCTTCGAGACAATTTCATAGGACCTCGCTTAAAGAAATAGAATTAAATTTCTTGAACTGAAAAAAATTTGTCCGGCAGATTGAAAGAAATTTTTTGTTTCAGCCCCGGAAGAATCATCTAAAAGGAGTCTATGTTTGATCTTTAGCTATTATTGATTGATTAAAACAAATCCATTAAAACAGGAGAAATGCTTAATACTTACTGATTTATTCGGAAAGGAAATATCTGAAACAAATAAGCAACTTAATAAAGCAATCCTTATGCCATTTAATTATATTTTAATAAATTTATAGTAAATTTAAATCGTTACGTATCTTAGGGTTTGTTTAATAAATCATCCCCTTTCCATTCTTATTCCTGAATTACCTTTTCCGGTCCCTCCTTTTCTCTTATTGTGGGTTTTTTTTCACATAAGCACGATAAATTTTCCAAAAAGAGTTAAGGATTTGCCTCCAAAGAAGGGTAATGGATCTCTGGTTAACCTAATTTTTTAATAATTCAAGAAAACAAACTTGTTAAAACAACGAAAAGGACAGAATGCTTAATTGATGGAAAAAAAATTTCTGCTCAGTTACACCTAAAGCGGCCGTTTGACCGAAATGATTGCTTAAAATAAAAGCAAAAAAAGGGAAGGAGAGGAAAGGAAAAGTTTAAGACATTCATCTTCATCGTTAGGGTTCGTTGAAGAAATCTTAACACCGGGGCAGAACATGGAGGGCGAGATTTGTTGCTTTGAAAAAAAAGATTTCCAGGGAGGACGAGGCTTGAAAAAGGCCTGGAAAATAAAGGGGCTAAAAAAGTATGAGTGTAATTCGATGTAAAAACAACTTAAGGACTTCCTTCAATTCTGACGGTAATTTCCAAGAATTTCTAATTTGGCTTGCATTTCTAACGACCGCCGCTTTTCTTCTTCCGGTTATATTCCTGGGCTGAGGTTTCGAAAGGAATGACCTCCAGGAGATTCCCGATGCCCAAGGCATCAAAAAATGTCTGGAGCTGGGAACCCACCGAGCCTGAAACGACATAATTTTCATCATCCACTACAGAGGTTATTGTCAGTTTATTCTGGCGGTTAAAGCTGTCCCGGACTATGAGCTTGGCAATCCGGACGATGGTGGTAATCGATATTTGGTGAGCCTGATCGAAAAAGATGAGAGATTCCTTTTTGAACAGGTTAACCAGAAAATCGGGCAGTTCGAATAACTGGATCATTTTAAGTCCAAACTGCCCATGATGGATATTGATGAAATCCTCGGTCATGATTTTCAATACCGCCGGGTCCCCGGCCTTTTTTTGCCGATAAATAAAAAAAGGGATTTTCCCGAACTCGCTGACCAGGGCGCAGAGCTGGACCTGGGGCGCTATGGTAAAATCAAACCCGAGGACATTATGGATGATGGCCAAAGACAATCCGGCCGTGGCCAGAGACCTATGCTTGAGAAACAGGATATCTTTATTGGTAGATGCCATTTCGAATAAGGCAATGCTGAATATATAGGACTTGAGGTTATCCATGCCGAGGGCCAAGACCACATCCCAGAAATCTTGACTCTCCCGTCTCCGGCCTTTGATATATAGCGGGGAATTGGCGATACGGAATAGCTCATTATTGACCGTGATGGGAAGTTTCTCTTCCAACGATAAGATCCAGGTTTTGTTTACCCGCTGAGGCTGGTCGAGAATCGCCCAATCTTCCGCACTGAGATCAAACCCAAGGTTCATCAATTCGAGTTCCTTCTCGACCTCCAGAAGGATTGATTCGTCGGTTGTGCTCATCGTCTCTGCGCCTCTTTAAAAGGGTATAAAGGGATCAAGTCTCCGTTTGACCAATTATCAACGCCTTCCTTAACACCTCATATCGTTTTTGCAAGCCCCGATTTTTCGGGAACTGCTTTTCAAACCCTTGTACAATACTGCTGACTGAACTATACTCCCTAAGGCCGAATTCGGAACCAATTGCCCTTAAACCATCTTTTCGAAGCCTTCTGACAAGATAGATTGCCATATTCCTAGGTTCGTTAAACCGTCCCCGCCTGGATTTCATCAATTCTGAATCATCCACTCTATAATAACTGCAAACTTTTTTCTTGATCGCCTCCAGTTCAGGCGCCAGTCCGGAGGATCCGGGAACTTGAGGGTGCTGCTTTTGTTCAAAAAATTTTCTACGCAACCAGCCTGCAAACTGTTCACTCCCAAGAAAAACCGGCCACTTCTTCCGTTCAATTAATTGCTCAATCTCCTTCGAATCCTCTTCCGCCATAAACCTCCGGTAGGCTGTTACCCGGCTCCGTTTCTCTCCCGTTAATAGAGAAAAAACCATATCCTTATGGAGCCAGTCCCATTCTCTTGCTTTAGACATATATCCTTTATGACTGCTCCACGGGTATTGGTCCAGATTATCAACTATTTCAGCTTTCATTGGATTCCTATGTATATACCTGACCAGTTGCAGCAGATAACTATCGGCATCAATCAAAATAGACTTAAACCTTCCGCGAAATAACGGCCCGTCCAAACCATGAGCCCGATTAAATCGTTGGGTGTATATCCCATCCAGATGACGCAGGCATCGGGAAATATTTCCTCTAGGGGTTTGGATGACCATATGATAGTGATTGGGCAAAAGGCAAAAAGCACTGATCCGGGCATCCCAGACCCTGGTTATTTCCTCCATCAAGCCCATGAACATCCGATAATCGTCTCGGTCTTCAAAAATCCGATCCGATCGCCTTCCCCGGTTCATCACATGATACCAGGCTCCCTCATATTCTATTCTCAGTGGTCTGCTCATATTTTTTTTAATACCAGTATCGGCAGAATAAGTCAATTAGAGACTTGACCCCTTATTACTTTTAAGGAGGCAATTTCTAACCTCATAATTGGGAAACTTAATGTGCTTATAGGAAAAAAAATATCCAATAAGAGAAAATCAGGAGACAAAAAGAGTAATGCAGGAAACGAAACTGAAAGGGGGTGATTTATTAGGCGACTCGTCTGGCATGTAAGATATTATAATTATTATAAATTTATTCAAAAAACAACAAGTGGCATAAAGATTGCTCTATTAAGTAGATTATTTGTTTTCAGATATTTCATCTCCGAATAAATACACATTCATTTTTAGTTGTTTATTAATCTGTTTTTTTGGATTAACAGCACCAAGGGTCAAAATTTAAGACTAATTCTTTTATTGGCACATTAGGCCTCCACCGGTTATGAACAGGCACAACCGCCGGAGGTTGTCCTGCCTATTGGGAACCTATTAAATTGTAAATGGATAAATCAGCAATCAAACCAGGAATCGGTAAGATCATCGAGATCCCGAATTTATTGAAAGACGAAGAAAACAAAGGCCGTGACCTGACCTATAGAAACTTATTTGAATTAGTACAATTGTTGACCACGGGAGAGCTTGAAAAGGGATACGACAATGTTAAAAAAATACCCCGCAATAAGCTGGTCAATCTTCTTAATTATCTTAATTTTTTTGAGAGAGAATTCAAAGTCGTTTTCCGACACCCCCAATACCCGGCGCTCATAACCCGGGCCATTAAACCCCACCCCTGTCAGGAAGGAATTATCTCGGGCCGCTGGATCAGCCCAGAGGCCATCAGAGAATCCATAAAGGATTTTGAAGTCCTTTGTTTCCTGATCGAAAACAACAGAGAAATCCTTTTAGTCCGATCCCGGTTGGTAGAAACCGATGATCAGGGGATTGAGTTGACGTTACCCGAATACGGGTTTGAAATCATCCTTCGAAAAACCAATCGATTCGCCTGTCAAGATATTAAGGCGGAAATGATCCAGGACGGGATATTGTTCCCGGGACGGCTGGATGTTTTCAGTGTCAACGCTTTCCAGGTGGAAATTTTTTCCAGAGAAGGGGTATCCTTAAAATGGATTAATTCCGAATACCCGGTCCAAATCATTTTCAAAGATCGAGAAAAAGTTTGCTATTCCCGGGAATGTAAAATAGTCAAGCAGAGAGAGAACCTTTATACAAAAACTCTGGTTTTGGAACCCAGTCATGAATCTATCCATAGATTCAAACGAAGAGAATTTCGAGCTCCAAGACTGGCTCTTCATCCTTCCCCTGCGGTTTGTTACCTCCACCCCCTGATTAAAAAATCATTCAAATTAAATATTTGCGATTTATCGACCTCCGGTTTCTCCGTGGAAGAAGAAGGGGAATCCTCCACCCTTTTGCCGGGAATGATTTTTCCCGATCTCCAGATCGAACTGGCCAACACCGCCACCCTAACCTGCAAGGCCCAGGTCATTTATCAAAAGAAAA
>CAZSTT010000163.1:7575-8914 GCA_964609705.1 uncultured Thermodesulfobacteriota bacterium | reverse complement strand
GGGGTACCGCCCGGCGCAATACAAAGGCCGCTTCGTTCACAAACTTCAAAAAGACCATCCTCCAGGAGGAGCTGATCATCATTGGTCAGGGCTTGAGGCCCCAGGATCCTGGTCAGGTAGGCCGTCATGCTCAATCCCAACATCTTGGTGAACAGGGCGGTTTGGGGTCCGGCGTAGGCGGCCCTCTTTCCGGCTCTGGGTAAGGCGGCGTTTCTCATGTGAAAAAGCCGCTCTATCTCCCCGCCGATATAAGCGTCCACCATGTCCCCCTGCAGCAGGGGGTTTTCCAACAGACGGTTTTTAATGGCCGGATTGTTTTTACACTGGTCAATCAATTTTTCTACCATATGATTACTTTGAATAAAGGCGGCTCCCGTTCCGGCGCGATCGGTATCTCTATCCCCATGTTCGACGGTTAAGGTGGCGGTGGTTACTTTCCAGCCGTCGTTATCCCCGCCGATCAAATAGGACTCGTGAATTTTGACGTCTTCAAAAAAAACGGAGTGCTTAACCCCCGGCGCACTGTCCGCCGATTGATAACAAACCTGGCCGATAGTGCCCTCGGGAAAAAGGTCGAGCGGGAAAATTTGAACTCCCTCCAGGTTGGCCGGGGCCAGAAACATGGCCAGATTCTGATGGCGGGGTGCATCCAGGCTGCTTCGGGTCAGGAGTAAAAATTGATCGGGTGGGGCATAAAGGCCCCCGACAAAGATTTTATTGCCGTTAACAATGAAATATTCCTTTTCCTTGACCGATCGCAGGGCGTTGGTCTGTTGGTTGGCTTCATCCGTCCCGGCCTCCGGTTCGGTAAAAAGCTGCCAGGTAACCGCTTCTCCTTTGAGAATGGGGGGCAGTAGAAGTTTTTTTTGTTCTTCTGTGGCGCAGGCCAGAAGGGTCGGTGCGGCCAGTTTCCCCGAGTCATACAAAGGTGGCAAGCTCAACCCCAGTTCGGCCATTTCTTTGTTCAGAACAGCCGATTTATCTCCCCCAAGGCCGCCGCCTCCATATTCCCTGGGATACATGGGATAGAGCCACCCTTTCTGGCCCAGTTTGCGGCATAAATCGCGGCGCATCTCCCACTGCTCTCGGCTCATCTTAAATATACTCCGCGGCCTGATCAGATTTTTCGGGACATTCTTCTCCAGCCAGTCTCGGACTTCTTTGGCAAATTCCTTTTGTTCCAGGTTGTATTCATTAGAAAAGTTCATAAACCGATCCTTTCACTTGAGGTTCAATCGTTCTTGCTGTTGCCTGTATTAATAATCATCACGCACCGGGAAAGATATTATTATTTACGAATCGTTACAAAACTGCCCCCCTGAAGTCAATATTTATTTAA
>CAZSTT010000163.1:0-7475 GCA_964609705.1 uncultured Thermodesulfobacteriota bacterium | reverse complement strand
TTATTTAATAACAGGAAAGATTATTGATTTTTGGGTTTGACAAAGCAATGCCAAAAAGATATTTCAAGCATTGATACACAAAAAGAAAAGTGATTAGGGGAGGGGAATAGCATGGTAAACCCGTTATTTGAACCGATCAAAATTAATAACCTGGAAATCAGGAATCGTCTAATGCGTTCGGCCACCTGGGACGGCAGTGCCGATGAATCCGGGGGGATAACAGAAGAATCCATCCGGATATATAAGGAACTGGGACAGGGGGACATCGGACTGATTGTGACCGGCTATGCCTTTGTTTCCCATCCTTTGGGCCAAGCCAACCCGGGACAATATGGAATTTACAGCGACCCGTTGATTCCCGGATGGAAACGCCTGGTTAAAACCGTTCATGAGGCCGGTACCAGCAGGATTGCCATGCAGATTGTCCATACCGGTATTAATTCCCCCTACCTGGTTCAGCAGGGATACACCCTGCTGGCGGTTTCAAAAAAGCCGGAATTGAACCGCCCTCATCAGGAAATGACCGAGGAAGAGATCAGAGGAATAATAAAGGATTTCGCTGACGCGGCGGTCCGGGTCCGGGAAGCGGGCTTTGATGCTGTCCAGATCCACGGCGCCCACGGCTACCTGTTGAGCCAGTTTGTCTCTCCGATTTTCAATCAAAGGACAGACCGCTGGGGGGGCAGCCCGGAAAACCGCCGTCTTTTTCATCTGGAAGTTATCCGGGAAATACGGAAAGCGGTTGGGGATGATTATCCGGTATTGATTAAATTTGGAGCAGAGGATAACCAGGAAGGCGGTATGCCTTTTTCCGAAGGGTTGGAGACCTGCCGGCAAATGGCCAAGGCGGGGATAGACAGTATCGAGATCAGCGCCGGTGTGGGAACCGGCTCAGCGGCGATTTCCGAGAGTGATTTAAAAAATGGAGTGATTGATAAAGTGGTTTTCCGGGAGAAGGCGGCGGCGGTCAAGAAAGCCGTGGGGGTGCCGGTAGCCGTGGTTAATGGCATTCGCAGTCTTCAGATGGCCCAGGAAATTATTGCTTGCAACGAGGCTGATATGGTCTCACTGTGCCGACCGTTCATCCGCGAGCCCCATTTAGTTTCGCGCTGGCTGAAAGGGGATAACGGCCCGGCGGCCTGTATCTCCTGTAACCGATGTTTCCCGATCTTGCGGCGGAGAGAACCTTTAGCCTGCGGGGAAGAAAAAAGGCGGGAGAGGAAGGGAAAGGAAGGAGAATAAAAATGAAAGCCGCGGTCATTATTAAAGGGGAAAAAGGCGGAACCATGGTCGTCCAGGAAGTCCCCATGCCCAAGATCCGTCCGGAAGAACTGTTGATCGAGGTCAAGGCCGCCGGCTTGAACCGTGCCGATATTTTTCGTGTCCAGGGGACTTATGTTACCACCTCTTCAACAACGTCGGGTGAACGGCCGGAAATAGTCGGGGGCGAAGCCGCTGGAGTGGTTGTGGATATGGGCAGAGATGTTGCCGGTTTTTCCAAGGGGGACCGGGTGATGGGTATGTGTAATGGGGGGTATGCCGAATTCACCACCATCCATCAGCATCTGGCCTTCCCTGTGCCGGAGAGGCTAAGCTGGGAGGAAGCAGCTACCATTCCTATTTCCTATATGACCGAGCATAATGCCCTGATCACCAACGGACGGTTGAAGACCGGGGAATCGGTATTGATTAACGGGGCCTCATCAGGGGTAGGGGTGGCCGCGGTTCAAATCGCCAAATTTTGGGGAGCAAAACCTGTGTTCGGGTTGGCCGGCTCTCCGGCAAAACTGAACGCCCTTAAGGGATTGGGTGTGGATGTGGGTATTAATTACCGGACGGAGAATTTCAAAGAGGCCGTTCTGGCCGACACAGAAGGGAAAGGGGTTAACCTGATCATTGACCATGTGGGAGGACCCCATCTGAAAGACAACCTGAAATGTATGGCTTTGAAAGGCCGCCTGGTCAGTGTGGGCCGACTGGGAGGAGAAATCGGACCATTAAACATGGACCTTCTGGCCCTTAAGCGATTGGAACTTATCGGCGTCACTTTCCGGACCAGGACACTTTCCGAAAGAATCGAAATCGCCGGTCGAATGGCGGCCGACCTGCTCCCGGCCCTGGCCGATGGCCGTTTGAAGCCTGTCGTTGACCGCCAATTCCCTTTGGACCAGGCCTTGGCGGCCCACCAATATATGACCACCAATGTCCAATTCGGAAAAATTGTCTTGAAAATGTATTAAGATTTTCGGACCTGGGGAGTTCCCTTTTTCGCAAGACTTCCTGCTGGCTCACTTCCGCGCTGCCTCGATATGACAGGGCAGTCCTTCCTGCCGGCCAATCTCCTCTATCGTGTTGAGGAGCTCTTTCAAAGCTTTCTCGGACAGACCTGCAATGGTCGACGTCTTCACCATATCTTTGCAGGTGATCCCTGAAAAGGCCCGGGCGAAGCCGTTCGTGGGAAGAACGGCCGTGATCCCTATGGCATAGTTGGCGGCCGAGAAAGGAGTGAAATGACCCAAAAGAATCTCGCCGGCGTTCTTAATCCTCGCTAGCACCTCTGCCTGTATTTTTTCCGTGCAGGATATCATGAGGTGCTCGGGGGCGAATTCATTGATTATTCGGCAGGCCTGGTCCATACTAGGAACAACCACTACCGCCCCCAGCCCCTGCTCACCGAACACACCGGTAAGATTTTGTTTTCTGTCTTCCCGCACTAAAGGAATTCGTTCGAGTAATACCTGAATGACCTGATCGGCAAGATTCCGGGATGTCGTCACCAGAAGGACCGAGGAATCGGCTCCATGCTCGGCTTCGCACATCAGGTTTCGAGCGATCCAATCCGGATCGGCGCTCTCGTCGGCGATGATGGCGCAATCGGTCGGGCCTATTCCCACCACGGTCCTTTTCCCATAGGAGAAAGCCACACTCATGGCCGCGGCAATGCCGGCCGGCCCCGGCCCAAAAATCCCGTCGACTTCAGGAACGGACTCGGTTCCCACGGTCATCCCGGCGATTAGGGAAACTCCATTACCTATGACAAACCGTGTGGCTCCCGCCAGGCAAGCGGCCGCAGCCGTAGAAGGATCGGCCTGCCCATTCTCCTGAGGAGGCATTCCTACCACGATCTCCCGGACACCGGCGACTTTTGCCGCAGTGACCAACATGAGCGCGGTTGACACCAGTGGGCCCTTCCTGGCCGGAACGTATAATCCGACAGAATCCAGCGCAGTGTTCCTCTCGCCAATAACCGTGCCCGGCCTGATCTCCTTTCTCCATTCCGGTTCGGGCATCAAGGCTTTATTCACCTGGTAAATATTTGCGATCGCCTTTTCCACGGCGTTCTTGAATCGGGAGGGTAGGTCGGCGACACATTTTTCCAGGAAATTGTCAGGCACCTTCACAGAGGGGATGTCAACTCCATCAAATCTTTGAGTCGCTTCCCGAATAGCACGGTCCCCTGAGGCCGTAACTTGTTTGAAAATTGATGAAATGTCAGCAATCAAGGCCCCATCAAGGAGCTTTCGGCGGGGCAAGAGCCTGCTTTTCAACTTTTCTTTGTCCTCGGGCCAATTATATTGAAAGTTTACCATTCATGTTCCTTTTCCGGGTGAATTGACCATGCTTTACTAAGCAGATCTCGATCATTTCGTCACCCAACCGGTCACCATTGACAAAGAAATATCGACTGGAAAGACCATTGTTTCCCCGGCTTTTTCTGCATTGCGCAAGTCAGATTCAATTTGCGCTTTTCCTTTGGCGAACTCTTCCGGAGAAAGAAGGGTCAGTTGAGAGGTGAATTCCCGGATCAAGGAGAGAACTTCCTCCCCATGCCTGTCATTAAGGAGGTGTTCCGCCACTTGCCAGCGGATTTCTCCAAACCCGGCGGTAATCATCCAATCGGCGATAGTCCCCGGTGATGGATAGCGCTTCAGGTCTGTTTCTCGGGTACCCAGGAAATAGTCATAGATGAACCCGTGATCCTGCAAAGGGTGGGGATTCATGCCTATCACCGCCAGGACACCCTTCTCCTTCAGAAGCTCAAAGGCCCGGGCTATGAATGCCGGTGGATTATTAAAGTGATGGAGAGCATTCACGCAATAGACCACATCGAAACTTTGGCATCGAAATGGCAATGAACCCGCATCCCCTTGAATAAGGGTGAATTTCCCTTCCTGTTCGGCGGCCTTACGAAGCATACCAAGGGATTGGTCTATACCGACGACCTGGCCCCGATCCTCTACTAATATGTGCAACCAATGCCCTGTACCGCAGCCGACTTCAAGGACCCTTTTTGCGTC
Source organism: uncultured Thermodesulfobacteriota bacterium (assembly GCA_964609705.1). Lineage (GTDB taxonomy): Bacteria > Desulfobacterota > RBG-13-43-22 > RBG-13-43-22 > RBG-13-43-22 > RBG-13-43-22. The sequence goes on along the minus strand of CAZSTT010000163.1, from coordinate 3,177 downwards.
CGTTTCATGAATGAGATTCAAAAGCTTGGAGGCAATCCCCTGCGGCTTATAGGCGCCAATTTTATACCGCTGGTTGTAACTATTAGCTACCGCGTCGTATTCTACTGCTTTCATTCTCTTATTCGATTTACTGGTCATATCCTGTAAAACAAACATATCCTATTCCAATAACTCAGATATATTCTGAATAATCCTGCCCGGGATGACTTCGGAACCGGGGGGAAGCCCTTGTCTTGAGAAATCATTCCAAATGCCGAAAATCCCCAGCTTCTGCGGGCCATAGACATCAAATTCCAGGTTGTCCCCAACGGCCCATACTTCATCCGCACCAAGACCCAATTCCTTCATGGCCCGCTTATAGACCGCTTCTTCAGGTTTTCCGAATCCCATCTCCCCTTCAATCAGAATACTCTTAAAGAACCTTTCCAGATTAAAGCGCCGGACTTTATTCCGTTGTTTTTTGGCTTCGCCGTTGGTCATCAGAGCCAGAGAAATATTTCGACCGGTCAAGATCTCCAAGGTCTCTTCCGCCTTTTCAAAGATAAATATCTCTTCTTCCCTTTGGGCTGAAAAGCGGTCGGCCATCTCCTCGGCCAAAGAAAGGTTCTCTAGTTTGAGTTCGCGAAACGCCAGGGAGACTGTAACCCTTCGGGCACCGTTCAGATCCTGACGGCCTTTTTTATGTCGCTCTTTATCGGACCAGAACCAGTCGCTCATCTTCTTGATTTCTCCAAACAACCGGTCGGGTTGGATGGAATCCAATCGGCAGGCATATTCCCGGCAGAGTTGTTTCCAGATCGGCTCGGCCACTGCGGTATAGGCCAGGATAGTATCATCCAGATCAATTAAAATTCCTTTAGGTAACATTAGTTTTTCCTTTTATACTTCTCACCCAATAGGTCAGCCCCGCCCAGGCGGGGCTGACTATCTAATGATTTACCATTGTCAGGCAGGATGCCTGACCTATTTTCTCCAGGGTTATGATATGGGGATAGTTTCAAAAAAAGGTTTTGATGAACACGTTAATAATTACCGAAAGCCCATTTTCCTCATTTCCGTGAAAACGGGAATCCAGGGAATTGAATAAGTTCTGGACCCCTGCTTTCGCGGGGGTGACGGTCCATCCGGATTTTTACGCGGTTGTCAGTTTTGATGTTGACAGAGAATAATTGAACGACTATCATTCGTCAAATTAATAATTATTATAATATTTATTAGTAAGGAGAATATGTGGATTTTACCTTTGTACAAATCAATGCCTTTTATGCCGTAGCCACCACCGGGAGTTTTTCTAACGCCGCCGAAAAGATTTTCCGGACCCAGTCGGCCGTCAGTATCCAGGTAGCCCGGCTGGAAGAAACGATCGGCCGGCGGTTGATTCACCGCACCACCAAAAGCATCGAGCTGACCGAGGCCGGCAAGGTCTTTTTGGGCTATGTTGAAAAAATTCGCGGCCTTCTAGCCGAAGCCCAGCAGGAGTTGCTCGATCTGGAAAAAATGGAGCGGGGACGATTGACCATCTCCACCTCGGATACGACGGCCTGTTATCTTCTTCCGGGAATCCTGCAAACCTATAAAGACCGTTATCCGGGCATTGAGATTGTCGTCCGGAATTCCACCTCACTCCAAACCATTGAAAAGGTCATGCAAAATGAAGTGGATATCGGGATCGCCACACTGGCCTATCTGAAACCGGGCCTGGAGGCCATCCCTCTTTTTCCCCGGTTGGATGTTGTCATCTGCCACCCGGATCATCCCCTGGCCAATCGAAAACAGGTGTTTTTAAAAGAAGTCGAAAAGCACCTCTGCGTCTTGCTGGACGACCATTGTTCCTCTCGAAGGATTTTGGACCAGGCCTGTCTGACGGCCGGCGTGAAGCTGTCTATTGCCATGGAGCTCAGTTCCATTGAAGTGATCAAAAACCTGGTCATGATTAAATCCGGAATATCCATCGTCCCCGAGGTCTCGGTACGCAAGGAGGTCCTGTCCGGGCAGTTATCCATGGTCAAGGTTCGTGATTTTCAGCCTAACCGACAGTTTAAAATTGGAGCCATCTACAAAAAAAACCGCTATCTATCCCTGGCGGCTCAAAGCTTCCTGAAGGAATTGAGAACCATCCCGGCCTAACCTAACCAAATTTATTTGATTAAATCAACTGAGCGTAGTAATAAATTGTCGAGGACAAAACCGCAGTTATCGGTCGACCCGGAGATACCTTCAATAATCAATTCATGATAAAAGGAGTAGTGGACTAATGACCAAAGTTAATACCGTTCTTGGACCCATGAATACCGAAGACCTCGGATTTACCCTGATGCATGAACACCTTCTTTGTGCTTTTCCGAATGCCTACCGGGATTACCCTGATATCTTGGTCCCCAATACACTGGAATACGTAATCACCCGGCTAAAACAGGCCAAGGCCGAGGGGGTGGATACGGTAGTGGACCTGACTACCCTCGATCTGGGGCGGGATATCCTTTTTATTCAGGAAGCCTCCAGACAAAGCGGGGTCAAGGTCATTGCCTGTACGGGCTGGTGGCTGGATGTTCCCCGGTTCGTCAGCGGAATCATGGGCAGTGTCACCGTTAATCAGATGGCCGAATCGTTTGTCCGGGAGATTGACAAAGGAATCGGCGACACGGGCATCAAACCAGGAATTCTGAAATCGGCCAGCGATGTGGGCGGGGTGACTCCCCCGCAGGAAATCGCTTTAAGGGCTGTAGCCCGGGCCCATCTTAAAACCGGGGTGCCTATCGTCATTCATTCCTATCATCCGGGACAGGTAGCCAAACAGCAACTGGATATCCTCAAGGATGAAGGGGTTAATTTTAAATATGTCAAAGTCGACCACTGCAATGACACCACCGATGTCGAATACCTGACCTGGATTCTGGAGCAGGGGTGTACTATGGGCTTGGACCGCTATCCGGGGCGTTTGGTCAGCCCCATGGCCCGTACCAAAACATTAAAGGCCCTGATTGATGCCGGCTATGGAGATAAGCTCTGTCCTTCTCATGATTGCCTTTTATCCTATGTCCTGCCTGAAGGATTCACCACCGAACAGTACGAGATCCTGAATCCACACCGGATTCTCTACCTGAAGAAGGTGGTCTTTCCCTGGCTGAAGGAGATGGGAGTGGCCGAAGAAAAAATCAATCAATTATGTGTGACAGG
>CAZSTT010000162.1:3259-8958 GCA_964609705.1 uncultured Thermodesulfobacteriota bacterium | reverse complement strand
GCCGCCAGACGATCTTAGGGAGTGACGAAACATGGACCTCACCGATCATCCTCTCCACAAGTTTTTCTATCCCGAAAGTGTCGCCCTGATTGGCGCCTCGGCCAACCCTGTGAGACCGAGCTACAATCTCATCGGTAATCAGGTCAAGCTTGGTTACCAGGGCAGGATGTACCCGGTCCATCCTACGGAAAAGGAGATCCTCGGCCTGAAGGTTTTCCCGAGAGTCGGGAGCATCGAGGAAACCGTCGATCTGGCCGTCATCGCCGTTCCCCATGTTCAGACTCCCCGGATCCTCCAGGAATGTATCGAGAAGGGGATCCAGAGGGTGATTCTGGTGGCCGGCGGTTTTTCTGAAACCGGGGGAGAGGGAAAAAAAGTTCAACGGCGGATGCTCGAACTGGTCAGGAAGAGCGGGATTCGAGCCCTCGGTCCCAACGCCTTGAGCCCCATCAATCCCCGTTGCCAATTCGCCATCAGCTTCCATCCCATCGAACAGATCAAGACGGGTGGCCTCTCCCTGATCTTTCAATCCGGTCTTTACGAGCCGCGTTTGCGCTGGATGTTCTCCAACTTCAACCTTCATCTGAACAAACTCCTCGACCTCGGCAATAAGATGGACCTGAACGAAGTGGATGCCCTGTCCTACCTGGTCTTTGACCCCCAGACCCGGGTCATCGGTCTCCACCTGGAGAGCGTGGAAGGCGATGGCCGCCGATTCCTGGACCTTATTCGCCAAGCCTCTGACCTGGGGAAGCGGGTAGTGGTCCTCAAGTCGGGCCGGACCGTGGAAGGAGCGAAGGCCGCTGCCTCCCATACCGGGGTCATGGTCCAGGGTAATGACCGGGTTTTAGATAAACTGCTGAAGCAATGCGGGGCTATCCGGGCCAATACCATCGAGGAGTTCTTTGATCTGGCCAGGGCCATGGAACGCTTCGGTTCTCTCACCCTCAAAGGCGATCGCATCGCTGTGGGCACCCTTCCGGGAGGGGAGGCCGTGATCATGACCGACCTGGTTCAGCAGGAGGGGCTGAAGATGGCCGGGGCAAACCAAAGGACCATTAATAAACTGAAATCAATCTCTCCCCCCTGGGAGATATCGGCCAACCCCTTTGATCTCGGCGTTGCCCTGCAGTTTAACAACGCAATCAGCGTTTATGAAACCCTGGTCGCAGCCTTGAGCGAGGACGATAACGTTGACGCCCTTCACCTCCAGATTCCCGAACAGGTCCTTTTTTTGCCAAGGGAGCAGTTTAAGATGTTTCTCCCGGCTCCGGCCCAGGGCAAGCCCCTGGCCCTTTGGGTGGCCGGCATTGAGTCGGGAACGAACGAAAACCTGCAATGGCTGGAAGATCAGGGGATCCCGGTTTTTCCTTCACCGGAGAAAGCCCTCCGGGCCCTTTCCGTCCTTCACCAGTTTAGCCGGCAGGGCTCATAAGAGGAAATGGTTATGAGACAGACACAACCGACTTCTTTGTCTTCATTATTGAACCGAGAAATCTTTTTTTAAGGGATGAAAGCCAAAAACCTCTAGTTCGAAAATAGAGTTTGGTGTCCATTGAACTCTGTTTTCATGTTTGTTGGTGTCACGCCACCAAAGACGTGGCATGACGGTTTATAATGAAATTGCCGGAGTAAATAATAACATCGAACGATCTGGAAAGGATTAATAGTGGAAAAGAGTCAAGAGCCGGAAATCACCGAGGTCAGCCCGGAGATTTTTAAAGCCTTTCATTTGATGTGGGATATGTTTCCGACCCCTGTTTTACTCTTAAAAAAGGACCGGACTATTGTGGATCTGAACCAGACCGCTCAAGACCGGGGGGTCCGGTCGGGAATGAAATGCTATCAATTATCCGGGGATAACATTATTCATAACCAGTGTCTGGGAAATTCAGCCCTGGAAGAAGGGGTGGGTAAAAGGTCCGTCGGCTACTATGCCCCCAGCAAACGGTTTGTGGATTCATATTGGCTCCCGATCAAGGGTGAAAAGGATCTGTTTGTTCATTTCGCCATTGACATTACCCAATATGCCAACCCCGAACTGTTCACCACAAGCTGACTCTCTTAAAGAAGGGATAAAAAGATGAATTTGGATCTAAGCGGCCGGATCGCCCTGGTGACCGGGGGCAGCCGGGGAATCGGCCGGGCTATTGCCCTTTCCCTTGCCAGGGCAGGGGCTGATGTGGCGGTCAATTTTCAGGTCCGGGAAAAAGAGGCCCAGGAGGTCTGCGCGGAGATTAAAAATCTGGGCCGCCGCGCTCTGGCCCTGGAGGCCGATGTCAGCCTGGCGGAAGAGGTGAACCGGATGGTAATGACGATAGAGAAAGAACTGGGAATCCTATCCATCCTTATCAACAATGCCGGGATATCCAAACCCCGGGGCCTGGAGGACCTGACCGAAGAAGTCTGGGACGAAACCATCAGGGTCAACCTGAAATCCTGTTACCTGGTCACCCAGGCCGTTTTGCCGGGCCTCCGTTCCCAGCGCTGGGGAAGGATCGTCAACATTTCCTCGACCGCCGCCCAGGTGGGAGGGGTGGTGGGCCCTCATTACGCGGCCTCCAAGGCCGGCATCCTGGGGCTGACTCATTCCTACGCTTCCCGTTTGTTCAAGGAGGGGATCACGGTCAATGCCATCTGCCCGGCCCTAATCATTACCGATATGGTCGGTGAAAGTATCCGGGCCAGACCGGACCGTATTCCCATCGGCCGTTTGGGGACCGTGGAAGAGGTGGCGGATGTGGCCCTGATGCTGGTCGGCAACGGATACATGACCGGACAAACCATCCAGGTCAACGGCGGCCTGTACCAGACTTAAAGACAGGAGAACGGGATGCTGATAGACGCTCATGCCGGCGACTAGGCCAGCCGAGGCGGAGAGGGCAGGAGTGAGGGGGGCATCCATTTTCATCTTTCATAGTGCCCGCATCCGAAGGGCACAAACTTGGTAGGAGAGGAACGGGTATGAGCGACCTGAAGAAAACCGGGGAAGATTTTGTTTTTCGCGATCTGAATAATAACGGTCGTCTGGACCCTTATGAGGACCCCCGCCGGCCGATCCGGGAACGGATAGAGGATTTGCTGTCCCAAATGACCCTGGAGGAAAAGGCCGGGATGATGTTTCATACCTGGATCGGGATGAATGAAGACGGGTCCCTGCAGGAAGCCAAAGGACCGCTCTCCCGAAGGTCCACCTCCGGTCTGGTCGTTGCCCGGCATATGAACCATTTTAATTTTTCCGCCGTGGCCGGACCGAGACAATACGCCGAATGGCACAACCGGTTGCAGAAATTGGCGGAAGGCACCCGTCTGGGGATCCCGGTCACTATTTCTTCCGATCCCCGGCATTCTTTCAGCGATAACCTGGCCGCCACCATTCCGGCCGGAAGTTTTTCCTCATGGCCGGAACCGATCGGTCTGGCCGCGACCCGTGATTTTGCTTTGGTAAAAGAGTTCGGCGATATAGCCCGACAGGAATATCTGGCAATCGGTATCCGGGTGGCCCTGCATCCCATGGCCGATCTGGCCACGGAACCGCGATGGTCAAGAATCATGGGGACCTTCGGCGAGGACGCCGAGCTGGCTTCCCAAATGGTCTCGGCCTATATCAAAGGCTTTCAGGGAGAAGAGCTGGGGCCGAAGAGCGTGGCCTGCATGACCAAGCACTTCCCCGGAGGCGGTCCGCAAAAGGACGGCGAAGACCCTCACTTCAGTTACGGCCGGGAACAGGTCTACCCCGGAAATAATTTTGATTACCATCTTCTCCCCTTTAAGGCCGCCCTGGAGGCGGGCACGGCCCAGATTATGCCCTACTACGGAATGCCGGTCGGTCTGCCTGTGGAAGAGGTCGGTTTTGGATTCAATAAGGAGATCATCTCGGGCCTGCTCCGGCAAAAACTGGGCTTCGACGGTGTGGTTTGTTCTGACTGGCGTCTCCTTTCCCCGGTCGTTATCGACGGACAAATTTTGGTGGAGGCCAAGTGCTGGGGAGTGGAGGACCTTTCTCTTGACCAACGGATCGAAAAAGCGATCAATGCCGGTGTAGATCAGTTCGGCGGTGAAGCCAGCCCCGAGGTGATCGTCCAATTGGTCCAATCCGGAAGGATTACCGAGGAGAGGATCAATGAGTCCATCCAGCGTCTGCTTCGGGATAAATTCAGGTTAGGATTGTTTGATAACCCCTATCGGGATCCGGATTCGGCGGAAAAGATTGTCGGTTCCCAAGAATTCAAAAAAGCCGGCGAGCTGGCTCAGCGCAAATCCATCGTCTTATTGAAAAACGCCGTGAGCGCCAGGGGACCTGTTCTTCCCTTAAAAGATAACCCTAAGATCTTTGTTGAAAATATAAAAGCGGAAGCGGCCGGTAAATATGGCCGGGTGGTCGGCCGTTTGGAGGAGGCTGAACTGGCAATTCTCCGTCTCAACGCCCCCTTTGAACCGCGGGAAGGATTTCTGGAGAGCCGGTTTCACGCCGGAGACCTGGATTTCAAGGGAGAAGAAAAGAAACGTATTCTGGATATCCTGGAACGGATTCCGACCCTTGTGGTCATCCATCTGGATCGGCCGGCCGTAATCCCGGAGATCGCCGAAAAAAGTGCCGGACTGCTGGCGGAGTTCGGGGCCTCTGATTCAGCGGTGCTCGATGTCCTGTTCGGCCGTTTCAATCCCTCGGGGAAGCTGCCCTTCGAATTGCCTTCTTCCATGGAGGCGGTCAGGGACCAAAAAGAGGACCTGCCCTACGATTCGGTAAATCCTCTTTTCCCTTTCGGGCATGGGCTTACGTATTAAACCGTCACGCCCCTCGGGGGGGCGCCAGGAAGCGTGAAAAAAGGATTCAAGGGGCCGAGGGGCCAAGGATTCAAGTGAAAGGCGTGGAATTTAAAACCCTCGAATCCTTGAATCCTAGAACCCTTTTTGCTTATTAAACCCTCATGTCCCGCCTGAAGCGGGTACCGACGATGCATGAAAAGATCCGTAGGGGCGGGTTTGAAACCCGCCCCTACAAGGCCCCAATTGAGGTTTAGGGCCTGAAAACCATATTTTCGCATTAATTTATGGAGGAGAAAGGATGGGCATAAACTCGATCTATGAGGCGGTGATCAAGGGCGACAGAACCGCGGTCGAAGCCGGGGTAAAAAAGGCCCTGGAGGAAGGGGCCGAACCGAATGTGATTTTGAACGAAGGGCTGATCAAGGCCATGGATGAGGTCGGCAAGCGTTTTGAATCGGGAGAATTCTTTGTTCCCGAGATGCTGATAGCCGCCCGGGCCATGAAGACCGGTGTGGCCCTCCTCGGCCCCCGGCTGATCGATTCAGGGGTAAAACCGGTTGGCAAGGTCGTCATCGGGACGGTGGCCGGAGACCTGCACGACATCGGCAAAAACCTGGTCGGGCTGATGCTGGAAGGGGCGGGGTTCGAGGTTGTCGATGTGGGAACGGATGTTTCTCCCGAAGGGTTCATGGAAGCTGTTCGGAAGGAAAAACCCAATCTGCTCGGCCTCTCCGCGCTGCTGACCACGACCATGTCGGGGATGACGGAAGTGATAAAAAAACTGATCGAAAATAATCTGAGAGACCAGGTCAAGGTCTTCATCGGGGGCGCCCCGGTCACCCAGACCTTTGCCGATCAGATCGGCGCCGACGCTTATGCGGATGACGCCGCCGCCGCCAGCAGAAAGGCCAAAGAATTATTGAGCGGAT
>CAZSTT010000162.1:1199-3159 GCA_964609705.1 uncultured Thermodesulfobacteriota bacterium | reverse complement strand
CGGTGGATAAAATCCCCTTTGTCCCCTTGATTGACGACTACACCCTGAGGGATATGCCCCCGGAAATCACCGGAGGTCTGTCCCCCGGCGAGCCTTACACCACGAGAATGGCGGTGGCTTCCCGGGCACTGGAATGCGACCTGTTGATCCGCCATGTCCGGTTGATCAATCCACCGAAAGGTGCGATTCACCTTCAACTCCTGGGTGGTTTTGGTCCGGAGGTGGAGACAAAAATCGATTTTAAGGACGGCATGCTGGTCGAGACCCTGGTCACACCCCTGGGAACCCTGACCGGCCACTGGGCCTTTTCCGACAGGGTGGGTTCTATCCCTCATGCCGTCAAACACGTGGTCAATAATCCGGAAGAGATGAAAATCTTTCACTGGGCGGTGGAGCATATGGATCTTAACCGGCCTGAACCTCTTTATGAAAACTTCAATCTGGCGGATCAGGATATCGGGGACGACGGGATCGCCACCACCTCCTTCAACAATACGCCCCTGATGTTCCTGATTGAAATGGTCTGGGGCTTGGAAAATACCTACTATCTACTCAACGATTATCCCGGGGAGGTGGAGGCCATTCTCCAGCAACTGCATCTTTCCCTCAAGAGGCAACTCGAGGTTATTATCGAGAGCCCGGCCCAGGTGGTTATTGAATATGAAAACACTTCCAGCACCCTGCTCTCGCCGAAAATGTTTCGGAAATACGTCCTGCCCTTTTTGAATGAATATGCCGAAATTCTCAGGTCGGCCGGGAAGATATACCTGGTTCACATGTGCGGCCGATTAAGAGCTTTTAAAGAAGACCTGGCTGCCGGACGCTTTCACGGCATCACCGATGCCCCGCCGCCGCCCACCGGTGATTTTCCTTTGGATGAGGCCGCGGCGAGTCTCCCCGGTAAAGTGGTCATCGGCGGAATAGATCCGACGACCTTTATCAGTCCAGACCCGGCCTTTGTGGAGTCCGAGATTTCCGGTTTGCTGGAACGGCTCAAACCTTTCCGGGGGGTGATGCTGGGCAGTGCCGATGTGGCCCCCCGCGGAGCTTTGTCCGAGAATTTCAAATTGATACGCCGGCTCATAGATACGGTGGGGTCTTACCGCTGAGAAGGGAAAAACATTCGATGATTGAACGGGTAAACTTTACCGAAGAAGACTGGGAGAGGATCGAGCGGGACTGGACGGCCTTTCTGGCCGGGGAACTGGATCGGCCTATGGTCGTTATGGAAACCTGGAATATGCTCTATGCCAAGCCCTCTCTGGTTCTCAGCCGCGAATTCATGCTGGAAAAACCGATCCATGAGGTGCTGGATTTTTATCAGGATCAACTGGATAAAACCTATTATTTTGGCGACGCCTGGCCCAAGATATTCGTCAACCACGGACCCGGCATTGCGGCCGGTTTTCTGGGCGCCGAGGTCACCGGCATGCCGGAACAGCGGACGGTCTGGTTCGGTTTGGAAAAACCCCTTCCCCTGGAAGATTTGCATTTTAAGTTCGATCCGGACAACCCCTGGTGGAAAAGGGTGGAAGGCATCACCCGCCAGGCGGTGGAGCGCTGGGGGAATAAGATTTCCATGGCCCACACCGACATCGGCGGCAACCTCGATATACTGGCCGCCTTTCGTTCCTCTCAGAACCTTTTATATGATTTGTATGACGCCCCAGGCGAGGTGGAAAGGCTGGCGGGTGAGATCACTGGGGCCTGGCTGGAATATTATAACCGGTTGTATGAAATTATTAAACCGGCCGGCCGGGGGACTTCCAACTGGGCCTGCGTCTGGTCGCCGGGCCGGACCTGCATGCATCAGTCCGATTTCTGCTATATGATTTCTCCCAAGATGTTCGAACGCTTCGTGCTCCCGGACCTGGAGGCCATTTTCAGCACCATGGATCATGCCTTTTATCACCTGGACGGTAAAGGCCAGATCCCTCACCTGGACATGCTCCTGTCCCTG
>CAZSTT010000162.1:0-1099 GCA_964609705.1 uncultured Thermodesulfobacteriota bacterium | reverse complement strand
AAAACAATATCTCCCTTTATCTGGAGCGATCGATCGATTTTTATCTGTCCATGGGCTGGGATTTTGTAACCGTCCATGGGTTGTTAGGTTTTCAAGGAGTTCGAAGAGAGTCCCCCGGCAAAGAATCGGAGGAGATCAAGGGCGGACGGAGATCTTTCATGGTCAGCGATTCCGGTCCGATAACCAGTTGGGAGGCATTCGAGAAATATGCCTGGCCGGAGAGCCCCGGAGAAATCAATTTATGGGCTAAAGAGATTGCTCCTATTCTTCCCGAGGGAATGAAGATTCTGAATCTGCCCGGCGGTTTATTCGAATGGGTCACCTGGTTAATGGGCATGACCCCCTTTTCCTTTGCTTTGTATGACCAGCCCGACTTGGTGGATGCCTTACTGGACAAGATTTCGGAGATCATTTTGAAAGGGGCCGAAGAATTTATCGATTTGCCGGAGAGTGGCGGATTCTTTATTGGCGATGATATGGGATTTTTCAGCGGCACCATGATTGCTCCCGGCCTTTTGCGGGAAAAGTTTTTACCCCATCTCAAAAAAATGGTGGATCTGGCCCATAGCCGGGGGAAATTGGCCATCCTTCATTCCTGCGGTAACCTTAAAGCCATAATGGATGACCTCTGCGACACCGGTTTGGATGGAAAACACAGTTATGAGGACAAGATCATGCCGGTGGAGGAGGTCTATCGCCGCTGGGGAAAGAGGATCAGCCTGATCGGCGGAGTGGATGTGAACCTGCTGGCTTCAGGGACCGAAGAGGAGGTCAGAAGCCGGGTCAGGCAGATTCTGGACGCCTGCGGGGCCGGAGGAGGTTATGTGCTGGGCACGGGAAACTCCGTGGCCAGCTACATCCATTTCCCCAATTACCTGGCCATGCTGGAAGAAGGCCGGAAATGGAATTTAGAGAATTTTGGACGGGAATATTAGCCTGTCGCGAGCATACGATAATAAAACAAATCAGAAAAAGCAGGCTATGATCGAAGGAAAAAATAAAGAAAATACCCGGAAATGAAAGGAGTCATAATCCTCTTGACTGCCGATTTCCCGGTATATATTTTACTCAATGGCTTTGAGGGCCGGAACCGTGGGAG
>CAZSTT010000161.1:7550-8961 GCA_964609705.1 uncultured Thermodesulfobacteriota bacterium | reverse complement strand
GAACCCCAGGTGGGGGATTTCACCTTGATTGAGGAACCAAGGCCGGAGCCCGGAGAGGGAGAACTGTTGTTGCGGAACCTTTATGTCAGTATTGACCCGGGATCAAGGGCCAGGTTGAGCGGTCGCGACTCCTATGTTCCCGCCAAGCCCTTGGGTGAGGTGATGGATGCCCAAACGGTCGGTGAAGTGGTGCTGTCCAGACATCCGGACTTCCGGATCGGTGAGCTGGTGGCCGGGTATCATGGATGGCAGGATTACGCAATCAGTGACGGTAAAAGGTTGTCTCGGATCGACCCCCGGCAGGGGCCCATTTCAAACGCCGTCGGGGTATTCGGACTCCCCGGTCTGACCGCCTATGTCGGTATTCGAAAACTATTAAAAGTAGCTTCCGGAGAAACGGTCCTGATTTCATCGGCTGCCGGGGCCGTCGGGTCTATCGCCGGTCAGATCGCCAAAATAGACGGCGCGCAGATTGTGGGTATTGCCGGCGGGGAAAAGAAATGCGCTGCCTGCAAAGAAGTTTATGGTTTTGATCAAATGATCGATTACCGGGCAGAGAGTTCTATGGACGAAGCCCTGAGAAAAGCCTGTCCTAAAGGAGCGGATGTTTATTTCGACAATGTGGGAGGGGAATTGTTAAACGCCGCGGTGGCCAACTTGAGACGTTTCGGCCGTATCCTGATTTGCGGGCAGGTAGCGGAATACAATCTGGAGCCCGAACAAAGGCCGGGCCTGCGTGATGTTTCGGCCTTTATCGGGAAAAGGATGGATATGCGAGGATTTGTGGTGCTGGATCATTCGGAATTTTTTAAGGAGGCGCGCCAAACCATGGCCGGATGGATTAAAGAAAATAAATTAATGGTTCGCGAGCACATCGTAGAAGGTCTGGAAAACGCGCCCCGGGCTTTTTGCGGACTGTTCCGGGGAGAGAATTTCGGCCGCAGTCTGATTCATGTGGCCGACCCAACCAGGTGAAAACTATTAGGCTGCTTTTGGCCGACTTGATTACTTTCCTAAGGGGTCCTCAGGATTTTTCCTGAACCAGTTTCCGCTGATAGGCATCTTCAATTTTCAGGATCAGTTCATTGATGTCACAAGGTTTCATCAGGTAATCAAAGGCCCCCAGTCTCATGCCCTCGATTCCCGATTCCACCGAGGCATGGCCGGTGAGCATAATCACTTCGATCCGGGGATTGATCTGTTTGATCTGCTTTAGAGTTTCCAGACCGTCCATGCCGGGCATCTTGACATCGACCACCGCCACATCAATCGGACTGATGCGCACTTCTTCGATTGCCTTATAGCCGTTTTCGACATCCAATACCTCCAGCTTCCTTTTTTTTAGACGACTGGCCAAAGTCATTCGAAAATCGTCCTCATCGTCGACCAGTAATAACCGGATTCCTTCCAT
>CAZSTT010000161.1:4011-7450 GCA_964609705.1 uncultured Thermodesulfobacteriota bacterium | reverse complement strand
TCCACCTGCCGGTCAACCTTCCCCGGGTCGGAGAGGACCATATCCAATTGCCGGGTGTGGAGGATCAGATAACCCAGGACCTTCAATCGATCGATTATGATCTCCTGGTCCTGCCGTTCCAACCGGGCTGACAGCAAATCCCCTTTCGTCCGTACCCAAAAATGGAATCTTTCCAGGATCAGCCGGATCAGTCGACTCCGTTGTTCTTTTCGAACCCGATCGGCTGCCCCTCCTTTAAAGTAAAACCAGACATAATTCTCTGCCGCGTGATCCCCCAGGAAGGCCTCCACGGAAGAAAAATGAAACCCCAGACGGGTGCTCAAATGACAAAAGTTTTCGGAAATGATGGCATAATTTTTAGCCGACTTATCCGAATCCCGTCCGTATTCCAATGAGGGGTCCATCGTGGACTCGGCCAGGATGGATAGAAATCCCCGGGCATCTACGGGGGGGGGGCCTTTCCAGGGAATGGCCGCCAGACCTTCCCAGAGGGCCAGCAAAGGCTTGGAAAGGATGTCCTCCACCTGAAGGGTCGAACCTTTACTGTCGGCCTTGACCCCCCCCTCCAAATCAATGACCCACCACTCCATGGGGAGCGACGAAGTCAGTTTTTGGGAAAATTTTTCAGAGACGGAAACATCTCTTTGTTCATCGAACAGTTCCCTGAGGGATATTTCATGGGCGTATCGTATGAGGTCATGAAGGGTCTGACAGCCCTCCGGGGTGAAATTATCAGCTTCAGGATCGGTCAGGTTCAGAGGGGCAATCCATTTGAGGATATTTTCCAGGCTGCGGTAAACCGGGCTGCCTTTCATGGGACTGATTTTTTTTGAAGACCCGGAGAGGAGGCTGTCCACCTTTCCGGCATAGATTTTTTGACCGGTCGCATCAACGGTAATCAGGGCCCCCCCCTGGATGGTCTGAAAAGCTGTCTTGGTACCCATCAGGGCGGGGACCTTGAATTCCCGGGCAACGGCGGCCAGGTGACCGGTAATCGCTCCCTGATCGGTTACCACGGCTGCAGCCTGACTTAACAGCGCCGCCCATTGGGGTAAGGGAATTCTGGTTACCAGCACCGCACCGCGAGGGAACTGGAGCATGTCGACGGTGGATTCGATTAAAAAGGCCGGACCGCAGGCCACACCCGGGCTGGCGGTTATCCCCCCTTCCAGTATGATCGGCTGTTCAATCCGGGGCAATAAGACCCTCTCCTCAGGCAGGCGTTCTTTCCCGGGGATCAACAGGGGCCGGGTTTGGAGGATCTGAAAAGTCCCGTCCGCTTGGACGGACCATTCGATATCCTGGGGACCGCCGAAATGGGTTTCCAGACGAAGGGCCATTTCAGCTAAAACCCCGGCCTGTTGGTCGGTTATTGCCGGAATCTGCTTTTCCGATTCAATCAAATTCTCCAGGCAGACCCCTTCCTCAGGGTCACAAACGAATTTTTTGGTTTTCTCCTGGATCTCTTTTTTGATAATCCGGGAGGTATGATGCCGGTCCACGATAAAAAGATCGGGGATCAGGCTGCCGTCAACCACCGATTTACCCAGCCCCGGGACGGCGTTGATGACGACTCCCGGATGATGACCGTCCCCCGGATCGGTCGAATACATCACCCCCGCAGCCTCGGCCTGGATCATAACCATACACCCCACACACATAACGATATCTTCATCCAGGAATCCTTTGTTGAGGCGGTAGGCCATGGCCGGAACCGAATATTTGCTGGCCAGGATTTCTTTATAGGACAGGATCAGATAATCGGGGCTGACATTGAGGAGGGAACGGTATTGCCCGGCAAAGGAGGCCTCCTGGGCATCTTCTCCCAAGGCGCTGCTGCGCATGGAAACACGGGCACCCTGCCCCGTTTTATTGATTAAGTTCTGATAGGCGGAAAAAATGGTCTCTTCCAGTTCAGGAGGGAGGACGGCATTGATGATTAACTTCTGGATTTCTGAACTGGTTTCATGGAGCAGGGCGATGTCGGAAGGTTCTAGGAATTGAATCCGGCGATTAATTTCGTCCTGCAACTGGTCTCTTTCCAGGAAATATTCATAAGCCGCGGCGGTAATGACAAATCCTTCGGGAACGGGCAAGCCTACCTGATTTTTCACCTCCCCGAGATTAGCCATTTTATTCCCGGTTTGGTCGGCCATGTTTTTGTTCACAGCCTCCAGAGGAAGCGCCCATTCTCCTTGGCTCGATATTTTTTTCTTCTTCAACTCCTGGTCGATCCTGGCCCAGATTCCGTCAAAGACGGGAAGGAGGGTCTTATTCCTCCCGTCCGTAATGGCATTCAGACTTTGGATAATTTTAAACAGATTGACCGAAAGGGCGGTACAACGGGATCGGACAAAGGCCATTCCAAATCCTTGATCGTCTTCCAGGGCCTGCTCCATTTCATTGATGATTTCCAGGACTTTGTCATTAAGGCTGAGCAGTGTCTTAAAATTCAAATACCTCCGGGTAAAAGCCAGACGAATTTCATCCCGTGCCTTTTCGGCATCCCGGATTTTGCCTTCTCTCCGTCTTTTAAAAAAACCTTTCAAATCAAACATAATAAGGACCAACGATTATTTCAGTCATAATAAAAAGGTTTAACCTCCAAGGTCTAGGGGGCTGGCCTTAGATCTTAGGATTCAAGGGGTCAGGGGGTCAAGGATTCGAGTGAACGGCATGGATGTTAAACCACTTGAATCCTTGAATCCTCGAACCCTATTTTCAGACTAAATCACCATTTTCACGACCAGTAAAATCACGACCGCGAAAGTGATAAAGGCGAATATCTGTTTTAGTTTCGGATGAATGAATCTTTTGGCCAAGGCCCCGCCAATCTGATTGCCAAGGCTTCCGGTGATTAACAGGATCACGACCAGGATCAAATCAATATTGCCTTTAAAGGAATGAGTCAGTGTTCCATAGCCCAGGGAAAAAATACTTTCAAAAAGGTCCGTTCCAATAGCCACCACCATGGGACAACCAATGACATAGATCAAGGCCGGCATACGGATAAATCCCCCCCCGGCTCCCATGAATCCGACCAGCAAGCCGGTGGTCATTCCCACTCCCAGGATCACCCAGAGTGAAATAGCCTCTATCCCGGATACCGGAAGCGATATCATGGGGGGCAGATGGATATGCTGGAGCCTGGCGGTCATGACCGGTTGATAAGAAGAAATCAGAGCCTCGGCCGGTCCCTCGTTTCCTTCCGCCCTGGCTTCCCGATAGATGATCAGGCCGATCCAGAGCAGAAGCGCGCCATAGACCAGACTCATTACCAGAGGCAGAAAACCGAAGGACTTTCCCATCAAGGTGAACTTTCCGGCCTGTTTGAGGAGTTCCAGGATCCTGGCCCCGCCCTCCACCCCGATAATCGTTCCAGCCAGCATCCAACTTCCCAGTTTAAAGTCGATACGGCTCATCCTTTTAAACCGCAGGA
>CAZSTT010000161.1:2694-3911 GCA_964609705.1 uncultured Thermodesulfobacteriota bacterium | reverse complement strand
TACCGCTAATTTTATCAGATAGTCGAGGGCTCCCATGGCCACGCCTCTTTTTATCTTGAAGATGTAGGAATAATAAAGTAAAAAAGGGTATTCATCAAGCTTGAAAAAAGATTGTGACTCCTTTATATGAAAACCTGGATAAAAAAACTGCTCACATCGAATTCCAAATCAAAAAATACCCTGCTTGAAAATTTTCAGACTATCTACGGACACTATCAAACTCTGGTTAATGCCCGGGCCAAGGCCCTGGAAATAATCCGGGGACAAAGGCCTGAAACATCCGAGGAACTTTCGCAAGCGATAGGAACGGTTATCGGATCATTAAACATGATTTCCAATCAATGTTCCCTGGAGCTGGTTAAGAAATTTCAGGACCTTCAAGAGTGGCTCCGTCAAAACCATTTAAAAGAATCGGAAGAACGCATCGCTTCTCTGTTTCAAAATCAAACCTGGATCAATCCCGGGCCTTTTCCGATCAAAAGAATGCCTGGTCTCAAAGACCTCCTGGATTATACCCACGAGTTGGCGGTTGAAGAAATGTTCGACCTCCTGGACCGTTTTGATCCAAGCTGGTCCAAAGCCATCAAGGTCCAAACCGGGCTGCCGATCAATCTGCATGTTATTGACCTGGGTGGAGGGCTGTTTTCGGGTATTGAAAAAAAACTGGTTCGCAAGGAGGAGATCCTATCCGAACCTATGCTGGCCCTGTTCAAGGGTATGTACTTTCCGGGAATCTCCTGGTCCGGTCCGATTGGAGTCAATTTAAAAGGATTAATGGTGATCATGGCTCAGAGTACCAGCCGTCCGGAAGAAGACTTCTGGGATAAAACCTACGCCTTGCTGACCGGCGAATATATGAATTATAATTCACGTCTGGGCTATCATTACAACTCGGTGGATGCCTATGTCTGCAACAACCCGGAGAATAATCATATCCGGTTTATGTTTAAAGGGGGCGCGGCCGACGATGTCCGCCGGGCACGGAGGGCCCGCTTTATCGGGACAGTCCTGGAGAAAATAGGCCTTGAAGTCGTCGTCCAAAAAGATGGGGTTAATGCCCGTTTGCTTCACCAGGATCGTTCTTGTATGGAAAAAAATTTAGACCTGATCGGAAGATTAATGGGCTGCTCCCGTCAACGAGATATGGTTATGAATGATGAATCGGTTGTTTCCTGGCACGTCGATGCCTTCCTTCGCGGAAACTATGAATTCGATCC
>CAZSTT010000161.1:0-2594 GCA_964609705.1 uncultured Thermodesulfobacteriota bacterium | reverse complement strand
TATTCCGCCTTGGCTACCAGCACCGAACAGGGGGCCTGACTGATGATTTTCATTGCCGTCCCCCCCAAACTGAACCGCCCGGTGGCTCCTAAACCCCGGCTGCCGATAACAATCAAATCCATTTTTTCCTGTTCGGCCATGGTGACGATCTCATCGGCGATCGCACCCGATCCCATCATCAGGGCTTTAGGAAGAATCCCTCCGGTTTGGAATAGGTCCTTCGCCTTGGATAAGGCCGATTCGGCCTGGGCACTCAACTTGTCGTTTAGAGAATCTCGGGCCCTGGCCGTTATCTCCAGGTCAATGCCCGGATAAACGGGGATTATGGCCAGAAGCAGGACCTCAGCCCCCTGGGCTTTGGCGATATTCAGGGCCAGTTCGGCCCCTTTTCCGGCATCCTTCGAACCATCTATGGCCACCAGTATTTTCATCTCAACCCCCTGTTCAATTTCGGATTTCCGAATTCGGATTAAACCTATCGTTTCGGGTTACGGGTTACCGGTTGCGAGTTACGGGAAAAAGTCAGGGGCATTAAGTAAGTTAACGCGCAACTCGTAACCCGCAACTTCTTTTAAACCTCTTTCTTTACTTTTGCCTTCTTCATGGTCAAACCGACTCCGTCAAAAAGATAGAATATGGCATAACCCCACCATAAGGTATAAAAGACATAAAAGGCCAACAAAAAAGTCATCAGGCCGGCCCGGTCGATTACCCGTTGGGGTTCTATTTTATAAAAATTATAAGCGGGTTCAATTCCTTTCTTGCTGACTTCGGAAATATGATTGGCTTCCTCAATCTTGAGGTTCTTTTTAAAAAATTTATCCATCTTGGATAAAGCGGTCCACCAGGCCCGCATCACTTCCTTTTCATCCATCCCGTAGGCGGTCGTAACCTCTTTCCCCCGGTTATGAAACATCAGGTCGGAATCCTTTAAAATCAGGTCTACGGTTTTACCCAGGTCTCCTTCGATCTTGATATCGGTTCCCTGGACTTCGACTTTGCATCCGGCAGTCGTAAATAATTTATTGATTTGATCGGCTTCCTGGGATTTCTCAACATGAATAGCTACAGAGAAAGCTTTTCCCTGAAATCCCTTGTTGGCTTCCTTTAATTTAGGAATGAAGTAGGAGGAACCTTTGGATAATTTATTGAAAAGGTCGTCGGCAAAATCGAGACCGTTCATGCCCCCCCCGTAAATCGGAGAAAAAATAAGTATCAAGACTACGACAAAGGAAAGGGCCAGTAAGGCTCCTATGGTGAAAGGTCCTTTATTTGAAATCGCCATGGCTTATCCCTCCCTCAATGCTTTAAGATTTCCAAAGAATTTACTCATGACCCAAAGAGCGAAAAAACCGACTACGACCCAGAAGATGATGGCCCCGACAAAATCGATGCCTCCGCTGACCGATTTGGGAATATTAATAATTTCCATTTCGGTCAATTTTTTGGGTAAGGTGGCCGCCCGATTGATGAAACCGGCCAGGATGGAAACCGCATAAAATCCCCGGATATGGATTCCCTTGACCACTTTAGTGGTTAACGCCCCCACCTGGATGCCGATCAATGACCCGATGAGCATACCCATGGCCAGGGTATAAAAAACATAGCCGTAAATAGCATACTGGGCTATGGCTGCCAGACCGGCGGTGAAGATGATCTGCAGAATATCGGTGCCGACCGTGGTCATGGAGGAGACGCCGAAGATATAAACAAACATCGGGAAGGTAATGAATCCGCCCCCTACGCCCATCAGGGCCGCCAGCATACCGACGATGACCCCTCCCAGGGCCACGATTACCCCGGATATTTTTCGGCCCCCCAGGTCTTCATCAAAGCCGATCATGGGGGGTATGTTCAGGTTTTGAACCTTGACGGCCACGCCGGTTACTCCGGAAGGCCCGCCGTGAGCATCATGGCCACCGCCGGATGAGGCGGCCGATTCCCCTCGGGATGATTTGATAAAATCAAACAGGGCGTAAAAACCGAGAAATCCAAGCAGGATGGCATAAATAACACTGATGAAGGTATCGCTCAGCAGGGGGTCGATATTATAGAGGGCCTTGTTGATATACCCGCCGATAAAGGTCCCAAAACCGGAACCGACCAGAAAGGCGATAGCCAGTTTAACGGAAACATTGCCCAATTTTTTGTGAACCGCCGTGCCCATAATGGCCTTGGCGAAAATGTGGAAGAGATCGGTCCCTACGGCCAGAATCCCTTTTATCCCGGCGGCCATCAAGGCCGGGGTAATGATAAACCCCCCACCGGCCCCGATACACCCGGTAATCAAGCCGGCACAGAGCCCAATGGCGATGGACACCAGAAATATGGGAGTGGTATAATGGGCCGGAGCATAGGCTGTTTTACTTCCCAGCATATCGACCCCCTCACAAATGGCCACGGCAAAAATCGGCAATAAAAACCCCAGAATAATCAGGAGTTTTTTTCGATTTTTTAAAATGCTCATCGAGACCTCCAGGTCCCATTGAGCATGGGCCATGGCCCCGGCCTTCAAAAACTCAAAGACTTGCCTGCCTGTGCTCATAACGTAAGTCTCCTTCTAATTTGAAAATGGCGATAAATTATTAATATAG
>CAZSTT010000160.1:1746-8976 GCA_964609705.1 uncultured Thermodesulfobacteriota bacterium | reverse complement strand
TTCAGATTGTCCATGCCGGCACCGGATCTTCCTACCTGCAGGATAAAGGGATACCCCTGCTGGCCGTATCTTCAAAGCCTGATTTGACCCCGAAACACCGGGTAATGACCGATGAAGATATTGAAGGAATAATCGATGACTTTACGGCCGCTGCCCGTCGAGTTGAAAAGGCCGGATTTGACGGGGTCCAGCTGCACGGTGCCCACGGCTATCTGATGAGCCAATTCCTGTCACCACTCACCAACCAGCGAACTGATCAATGGGGCGGTAACCCGAAAAACCGCCGCCGTTTCCATCTGGAAATTATCAAAAGAGTTAGGAGTATTATCAGCCCGACCTTTCCATTGATGATAAAATTTGGAGTCATGGATGATTTGGAAGGGGGGCTTTCTCTGACTGAAGGCCTGGAAACAGCCGAAGAAATGATTACTGCCGGAGTGGACCATATTGAAGTCAGTTCCGGTTTCGGCGGACAAGGCATGGCCGCCCAACGTATCCCGTTGGAACAGGTCTATTACCGGGAAAGGGCGGCGGCCGTTAAAAAGAAGGTCTCTGTGCCGGTTGCCATGGTGGCCGGCATCCGCAGCCTGGAAAGGGCAGAGGAAATAATTGCCAGCGGTGATGCCGATATGATTTCAATGAGCCGTCCCTTTATCCGTGAACCTAACCTTGTCCATCGCTGGCAACGAGGCGACACGAAAAAGGCTCTTTGTGTTTCATGTAATCAATGCTTTATTCCTCTTAGAAAAGGGCTTCCTCTGGTATGCCTCCAGGAACAACGACTGCTCCAAGAGCAAGCCAAAAAGAATTTTTGAACCCGGAGCCAGACCTCAAAGTTCAGTTTAGTCAGGGATCGTGGTACTTGAAGTGTGGTCTTCTTCGACGAAACTGAGGCCCAAAGCAATGACCTCCTCCAGTGAACGCAGTGCCCCTTGAAAGTGCGGTGCTCCTGACCTCACAGCAAATTCCAATCAGCTTATACAATAGTGAGAGATAACTTCTAAGGCTGAACTAGGGAGATTTTCCCGGTTTATAATCGATTGATACGGTTTGCTATTTGATTTTGTTGATGCTAAGGTGAATCATCTTTTTGTATAGAGTTCTTCTCTTGTTTTTTCATCTTAAAGCGGATGGCCGGGTTGAATCAACAGCAGTTTTATGGATGGACAGCTCTGGTCGGCCTCATGGTCGCCTATGCCGGGTTGTGCGGGGATATTGCCTATGCTTATGGGGTGTTCCTGCCGGTCATGAGTGAGACCTTTCAATGGAGCCGGTCTGCCTTATCCGGACCTTACGGCCTTTTCTACATAGTCGGGGGTCTGCTGGGACCGGTTGTGGGTTTGTCCGTTGCCAGATTCGGTGCGAGAAAGAATATTATCTTCTCCAACATCATTGCGGCCTTGGGGTTGCTCGGAATGTCTCAAGTCAATGCGATCTGGCATGTTTACCTCTTTTATGGTGTCATCGCCGGCCTGGGTATTGCCTTTGGTGAATTTATTGCGATGACCACCATCATCAATAACTGGTTCATTCGAAAAAGATCCATAGCCATGGGGCTCCTTTTTGCCTCGGGCGGGATCGGCGGTTTTATCATGCCACCATTAATCAGTTTATTCATTTCTAATTGGGGTTGGCGTTTGGCCTGGGCGTGCCTGGCTGGGATACACTTTTTTTTAACCATTATCATTGGGGGAATACTGATTAAAAACCGGCCGGAAGATATGGGCCAGCTGCCGGACGGTACTCCTGAAAATTTTCGACCGACTCAATTGACCCAGCCAGCCCTTTGCAGACAAGTTTACCAGACTTCAGAGGACTGGACAGCCAAGGAGGCCTTTCGTACCCCAGCTCTTTGGATCATCACACTGTTGTTTTCCATCATTCTCTTTGCCTCAGCCATGTTGACCACCCACCAGGTCGCCTATCTCCAGGACTTGAACTTTTCCCCCATCCTGTCGGCCACCGCCCTGGGTTTGATGATCGGGATGAGCATTATCGGCCGATTGGCCTGCGGATTTTTGGGTATGCGATTCGAAGCAAGGGTTTTAGCCGCCATTTTCCTGGGAGGCCTGGGATTGGGTGTCTTGGCCCTTATCATGGTCCGAGGGTTTTTTTTTATCTATATCTACTCCATCTTCGCTGGAATCGGTTTTGGCGGCATGATTGTCCTCATGCCCAACCTCATCAGTGCTTACTTTGGTCGCAAGCACTATGCACACATTATCGGCTGGATTTCCCCTATAGTCACCTTGATCAGCGCCGGAAGTCCGACTTTGGCAGGGCTACTTTATGATGCCACAGGGAACTACCTGGTTCCTTTTTCCCTCTCCGCCGGTTTAGTTTTTTCCGGCATAATCCTGGCCGTCCTGCTTCGACCACCCCGGTTCTCGGAGGTTCACGGATAGCCGTCCGCAGATTCTTCCATTAGAATAAGAATGCCCTTCACCCTTTATGATTGTCGCCGATTCAGCAATTCCCCCTTTTTCAAAAAACCGTTAAATAGTAGCCTTGCAGCTCGCCTTTGGATATTTCTAATCGGCTGGTAAGAGTTTAGGCCCGGACTATTCGTAACGAAGCGTATTCCCGATTCAATAGAGTCGCACGACAGGCGGGATACAAGCACCCGATAAACTCTGGACAATCACCACGGAGAAAAGGGATTAAAAAGGATTGGAGTTTTTTCTTAAGGACGTTTTTTCCAGAAAGGCCAGCCTGGTCAGGGAAGGATAGTGGGTCAGATCGAAGGTGATCGGGGTCAGGGTAACATATCCGGCCGACAATAGGGCATGATCGGTATCCGGGGCCTCTTCCGGGGGAGGTAAGATTCCAGCCTGCCAGTAATAGACGTTTTCCCGGGGATCGACGCGCCGTTCAAAACGTTCCCGGAATCGAAAGGTTCCCTGTTTGACCAAACGGATCCCCTTAATCTTCGACAAGGGCCGGTCGGGAATATTGACATTTAAGGAGACTCCCGGGGGCAGGGGTGATTTAATGAGCAGATCCACTAGGGTCGAGACAATCCGGGCCGCGGTTTCAAATTCACGGGTCTGATAGGAGTCA
Organism: uncultured Thermodesulfobacteriota bacterium; assembly: GCA_964609705.1. Lineage (GTDB taxonomy): Bacteria > Desulfobacterota > RBG-13-43-22 > RBG-13-43-22 > RBG-13-43-22 > RBG-13-43-22. The sequence continues at coordinate 5,916 of CAZSTT010000160.1, read as the reverse complement.
ATGGAGACGGCCATAGAAGTCAGGCCCATCATGGCCCCTTCGGTGGCGGCCGAAACAGTGCCTGAGTAGATAACATTAATCCCCACATTAGGACCCAGGTTGATGCCGGAAATGAGCAGGCGGGGTGGGGGCATGATCAATTCATGGAGGGCGATCTTGACACAGTCGGCCGGGGTCCCGTTGACGCCATAGCCGTAGAGTCCTCCATTTTTAAAAATTTTTCTTACCCTCAAAGGCTGGGTCAGGGTCAAGGCGTGCCCTACTGCGCTCTGTTCGGACTCCGGGGCCACCACCTGGATGGGATGCTTTTTCCCCAGGATCGTTACCAGACTCTCCAATCCTTTGGCAAAGATACCATCATCATTGGTCAGGAGGATGGAAGGGGGAGAGATCTTTGAATGGGTCTTCAATGGTGAGTGCCTTGTGCCTCAAGAACAATAGAAAATGTTGTTCGTCGCTTATCGTTCGGCCTTCGCCGACACCAATTTTCAAGTTTCGGGTCGCCCCACAGGGGCGTGGAAGTTTAGTGTGAAAATAGAGTTTGATATAGGACTTACGGTTTTTCCTTAAACCTTGAACCTTGGACCTTTTTTTTATTTGATCAGATTTCCCAACCGATTCCACCGGATTCCAAACTCGGCCCGATCCCAGGACCAGTAGATGATAAAGGCCTGGCCGAGAATTTGTTTCTGATCCACAAAACCCCAGAAACGACTGTCATAGCTCTCATCACGATTGTCGCCCATAACGAAAAACATGTTGGACGGGATGACGATCGGGCCGGTGTTGTCACGGGGTTGCTCCATTTCAGGTATTATCCTCTGATCCGTAAAGGTCCCATGTGAGTCCGTCAGGGGCTGGTTATTGATATAAACTTTTTTATCTTTGATCTGAACAGTATCCCCTGGAAGTCCGATTACCCTTTTGATAAAATCCTTGTTGGTTTCCTTAGGAAAAATAAAGACCACCACATCGTTCCTTTTCGGCGAGCTGATGGGGATCAGGGTATAATTAAGGGCGGTGAAAGGGATCCGCAGTTTAATTCCGTAAATAAACTTGTTGACTAATATATGGTCTCCGACCTGCAGGGTGGGTTTCATAGATCCGGAAGGGATCTTGAAGGCCTGAATAACGAAGGCTCGAATCAACAGGGCCAGGAGGATGGCAATAATGATCGATTCCGCATATTCCCGAACAACTGATTTCTGTCGAATTGATTTTGCTTTAGCATTAACGTCATTTTCTTTTTTCAAATAATCCTCCTCGGGTCTGACCCTGGTCATTAACGACCCATTAATAATAAACGAACTTGACATTAAGTCCTGACCGCAAAAGACTTAAGCAATTATTATTATTCAGTTGTAGTTAAAAGTCCCCAGCCTTTGGCCCCCAACCAAGAAGTTCAGGGGCAGGATTGGACCTGGTTTGTCGCAGTTCTTCTGAATGATTACCGCTTGTCGCCTCTTTCATAACGGTATTATCCGCAGGAATCAAGAAAAAAGTCTTTCTTTTTTTCATATTTCAAAATAATATCGTTAGTTATGAATAAGCAACCGGAAACCGAAATACACTTGTCCCATCAAATCCAGCCCCCTTTTTCCTATTGTCCTCTTTGCGGGGGGAAGCTGGAGAAAAAAAAGATCAAGGCCCAGGAACCGGACCGTTTGGTTTGCAGCCGGTGTTCTTTCATCTATTACCTCGACCCCAAAGTGGCTGCCGGAACGCTAACCTTTTTCGAAAATCGAATTGTTTTGGTAAAAAGGGGAATTTCTCCTGGTTATGGTCAATGGGTTATCCCGGGAGGATTTGTTGACCGGGGTGAAACCCTGGAAGATGCGGCTGTACGGGAAACCCTGGAAGAGACCGGTCTCCAGGTCCGGGTCAATTCTCTTTTAAATGTCTATTCCTACCCGGGACAGGCGGTAATCGTCGCCGCCTTTCTTGCCGAAGTATTAGCCGGTGTCCCGACTCCGCTTGATGAAACATTGGAGGTAGGTCTTTTTGTATATGAAAAAATCCCCTGGTCTGAACTGGCCTTCTCCAGCACACGGGATGCCTTGATAGATTTCGGGAAACGTCAAGTATTTTCAACTACCTGATAATATTTATTATTATAAAATTATGCTTGTCATTTTGACAAAAAAAGGTTAGAAACATCGCCATTATCGGTGTTACAATAAAATTATATTAATTTTAAGGAGTTTAAACAAAGTGGAATTCATTAAACCGGAAAAATTAATCGATTTATCCCCGGAAAGAAAAGAAGCCTTGCTGAAGAGGTCTATGGAAGACATATCGGATATTTATGAAGAAACCCGGGCCATTGTCCGTGAGGTTCAAAAAGGGGGAGATCAGGTCATCTTAAAGCATTACCAAAAATATAAACCCGATATTCGTTTGAAAGACCTTTTGGTTCAACCTGAAGAAGTCAAAGCGGCCTACCAACAAGTGGAGAAGCCAGTTCAGCAGGCTTTAAAACAAGCAGCCAAAAATATTGAAAAATTTCATAGAGCTCAACTGGAAAGAGAAATGTGGTCCATTGAAGTCAAACCGGGAATTCTGGCCGGAAGGGTCAGAAGGGCCATGGAATCCATTGGGGCTTATGTGCCCGGCGGTAAAGCCAATTACCCATCCAGTGTTCTTATGAACGTTATCCCCGCCCGAGTGGCCGGGGTATCGATCGTCGTGGCCTGCACACCTCCCCAGAAAGGGATGAAGGCTGATCCGGTGACTATCGTGGCTGCCGATATTGCCGGAGCCGATTTTCTCTTCAAGGTAGGGGGACCCTGGGCTGTTGCCGGAATGGCTTACGGTACGGCTACCATGCCGAAGGTGGATAAGATTGTCGGACCGGGTAATAAATATGTGACTGCTGCCAAAATGGCCGTTTTTGGAACAGTGGATATCGATTCTCCGGCAGGGCCGAGCGAGGCCCTGATAATAGCCGATGAGACGGCCAGGCCGGACTGGATGACCTGGGATTTTCTATCTCAAATTGAGCATGATCCTGATGCCGGGGCTGTTCTTATTACCCCTTCTTTGACCTTGGCCGCCAAGGTCTGTGACATTATTAACAGGGAATTACCCGGATTAGAACGGAAGGACATCATTCAGGAAGCCTTAACCCGCCATTCGGCGGTTTTGGTAACTTCCACTCTTGAAGAATCGATAGAGTTTGCCAATGCCTATGCTGCCGAACACTTGCAGATTGTTACGGAAGATCCCTGGATCATCCTGCCCCTGATTAACCACGCCGGTTCGATTTTTATGGGAGCCTATGCGCCGGTCCCGGCAGGCGATTATGCCTCCGGGACCAATCACGTTTTGCCGACCGGGGGATGTGCCCGGATGTTTTCCGGCCTCTCGGTGGATGATTTTATCAAGAAGCCGACTTTTCAATACCTGAGCAAAAAGGGGTTGCAGAGTTTAAGGAAGACCATTACTCTATTGGCTGAAAAAGAAGGTCTGCCGCTTCACGCCAGGACCATTGAAGAGCGGTTTAAATAAAAAACGGTGTAAGGTATAAGGTGTAAGGTGTGTGGGATATAGTTTAAGGAGCCTTCAGGGACTGAGAGAAAGACAATTAACCTTAAACCTTATACCTTACACCGTGTACCTTTATTTGTTGGCCGCTTCAAATCCCAGATCAAAGGCCTTTAGATTGACGTCCCATAAATTCTTTTTGAGGTTCATCTTGAGGGCCTCTTTCATTTGATCGGCCGTAATGGGGACCGTGTTGCTTTGGGCCAGGGCCCCGAGCATAACGATGTTGACGGCCATGGCCGAACCGGCCTCTTCGGCCAGGGCATCGGCATTCAGGGCGATCAGTCTCTTCACCTTTTGACGGATCAGGTTCAGGACTTCTTTGATATTGGGATAAACCCCTTTGCCCACCGCCACGGTAAAGGGCATTAATGGGGTCACATTGGTAATCACCGTGGTTTCCCGGGAGCATTTGTCCAGGGCCCGCAGGGTTTCCGAAGGTTCAAAGCCGATCAAAACATCGGCTTCTCCGTTGGAAACGATGGAACTCAAGGCCCCTCCAAGGACTACCGCCGACTCGACCACCCCACCTCTTTGGGCCATACCATGAACTTCGCTGACATTGACCGGGAGCCCGGCCAAGAGGGCCGCTTCTCCTAAAACACGAGATGAGAGCAGGTTCCCCTG
>CAZSTT010000160.1:0-1646 GCA_964609705.1 uncultured Thermodesulfobacteriota bacterium | reverse complement strand
TTGGCATAGAGCGGGCAAATCTCCTTGGAAATGATGACCGAAACCCCTTCGAAGGCGAGAGATTTCTTAACCGCTTCCATCGTATCTTTAACCTTCCTCGGGGAAATTACGGTCAACTGTTTGACTCCGATCCCCCGCACCACTTCCTCGATGGAGACCCTGGTATTGGGTTGGCCCAGGAGGGACATGTCAACCCCCGGATGGGGTTGATGTCCGGTCATGGCCGTTGTTTCATTGTCCAGGATGACCAGGGTCAATTTATGATTATTATGGACGGCATTAATCAGGCCGGTGATTCCGGAGTGGAAAAAGGTAGAGTCCCCTATGAAGGCGATAATGGGTCTTCCTGTGGCCTTTGAAAATCCGGAAGCGGTACTGACGCTGGAACCCATACAGATCAGGTAATCAGCCATACTGAGCGGCGGGAGCATACCCAGGGTGTAACAACCGATATCGGTGGGATAAATGGCTTCATCGCCGGCTACTTTCCTGACCGCGTAAAAAGTGGAACGATGGGGGCATCCCGGACAAAGGTTGGGCGGGCGTCCCGGAAGGGGGGGGACATCGCTGAGGTCCACCACGGCGCGGCCCTGGTAGGGTAATTCGAAATATCGGGCAATGGAGGTGCGGACCCTGGCCGGATCATATTCGAAGAGGCGGTCTAGTTTGCCGACCCCCTTTCCCTGGATAGGAATAGTTCGACCTATGGTTTGGGCCACCGCTTTGATCTCCTCCTCGATGACCGGTTCCAATTCTTCCACTACCAGGACCCGATCAACCCGACCAAGGAATTTTTTAACTATCTCATCAGGGAAGGGATAAGAAAAGCCGACCTTTAATACTGAAAAAGAATCCCGAACCTTCAGGTCCTCCAGGGCATCCCGGACATAACTGAAGCTGACGCCGTTGGTGACAATCCCCATTTTTCCTTGACCGATAATTTCATTAAAGGGCGATTGGTTGGCCAATTCGAGAGCCTGATCGTATTTTTTGAGAAGCTTGACGTGCAAATTTCTGGATACGGCCGGTATGGTTACATAGCTGAAAGGGTCCTTTTTAAAGGAACCCTGGGTTTTCCGGGATCTGATTTCACCCAGAATAACGATTCCCCGGGAATGATTGATGCGGGTAGTCGTTCTGAGCAATACGGGCAGGTTCAATTTTTCGGAGAGATCAAAGGCCTCCAGGGTCATCTCTTTGGCCTCTTGAGGTGTGGACGGCTCCAGCATGGGCATCCCGGAAAGCTTGGCATAAAAACGGTTGTCCTGTTCGTTTTGACTGGAAAACAGGGAGGGGTCATCGGCGGTCAGGATGACCATGCCCGCATTGACCCCGGTATAGGCCAGGGTCATTAAGGGGTCCGCCGCCACATTCATTCCTACATGCTTCATGGTGACCATGGTCCGCAACCCGGATACGGCGGCCCCGGCCGCCACTTCCAAAGCTACCTTCTCATTAATGGAGTATTCAAAATATAAATCGGTTTCCTGTTTGATTTGATAAAAGTTTAAAGCCACTTCGGAGGAAGGGGTTCCGGGATAAGCCGTGGCAAAAGCGAGCCCGGCTTCAATGGCCCCCCGGGCAATGGCCTCGTTGCCCAATAACAACATTTTATCTCCAGGATTTCCTGTTAATAGTTCATGCAT
>CAZSTT010000159.1:6275-8982 GCA_964609705.1 uncultured Thermodesulfobacteriota bacterium | reverse complement strand
AATGGCAATGTTCCGGATGGAGCGGTCAGCCATCAGCTTTTAGCCATCAGCAAAAGCCCTTATTGAGGACGGGTTAGCTGAATGCCGATCGCTGACTGCTTGAAGCTTCGGGTGGAAATTTTCAGTTTCCGACGGATCTCTTGTTACAAGTTTCTTGCTGCGCGTCGCCGGTTCTGGTTTTTTTAAACACCGGTAACGGGCAGCAAACCGGACCTGATCTGCTGACAATCACCCTTATTAGAGAGTGTAAAACTGAGGAGGGCGGCGATGGCCTGGGAAAGGGGCACGGTTAAAGAATGTATCCTTTTAATGGTACTCGTGGTCATCCTGATCCCAACCCCGGGTCATACCGGCTTTTCTCTCCAAATTGCCCTGGTTCATCCCCCGCAGGTCCTGTGGGAAAAATCCATAATCACCCCCAATCTATTCTCCCTGGTCCACCGGAATTCCATGTATGGCGTTCTGGTATGGGAAGCTTTTCAGATCGACCCGGAAGGCCGACTTTGGCTCTCTAAAATTAAAGCGGACAGCCCTTTGGTCCTTGAATATTATGGTCTCGAAGAATCCCGAAGCACCTGGATACCGCAAACTCGCAAAATCGAATCCCTGAAGATCAGGGTCACGGCCAACGGCGAATTCCGGCTGGAGTTTGATCAGGAAAAAATAAATTTGTCCCAAGGTCTTCCAGATGGAACATTGCTGGAAGTCCGCACCCGGAAGATTCCGGACAAATAACAATACCAACGGATAGGAATCATCATGAACTCTGACCCGAACACCTCCGAAGCGGTCCCGCAAGCGGTCATCAGTGAAGAAAGGCTGAAGGAAGCCGAGAAATATATTGAAGAGGAAGAAGGGGTCACCCGCAGACTTTCCGGCCCTCTGGATATCTTTATCACCGTGATGGCCGTGAGTATGTCCCTGTATCATCTCTATGCGGCCGTGGGGACGGTAACCACTCAGATTCTACGGGGTGTTCATGTGGCTTTCGTCTTTTTTTTGGGCTTCCTGGTCTTTCCCCCCTTCAAAAATTTTAAGCAACGTATTGCCTGGTATGATGTCGGATTGGCCCTGTTGGGGGTAGCTACCATCGCCTATATGCTGTTTGATTTTGAAGAATTCATTTACCGGGCGGTCACTCCCACCTTTTGGGATAAGGCCTTTGGGGTCATCTTTATCCTGTTGGTCCTGGAGGTCGCCCGCCGGGCAACGGGCTGGGTTATGCCTTTGATCAGCCTCCTGTTTTTACTCTATGCCTATCTCGGTCCTCACCTGCCCTCACCCTGGACCCATCGGGGTTATGATGTCGAAAGAATCGTGGGGCACATGTACATGACTCTGGAAGGAATCTTCGGGGTCCCGATCGACGTTTCTTCCACCTTTATCATCCTGTTTACCATTTATGGAGCTTTTCTCGAATATTCCGGAGCCGGAAAATTTTTTATCGACTTTTCTTTTGCCGCGATGGGAGGCAAACCCACCGGGGCAGGCCGCACCGTAACCTTGGCCTCTTTTTTACTAGGCGGACCATCGGGCAGCGGCGTGGCTACCACGGTTACCCTCGGTTCCGTCGCCTATCCCATGTTGGCCAAGGCCGGCTATGACAAAGATTCGGCCGGAGGACTGCTTTCCGCCGGGGGGATCGGGGCCATCATTTCTCCTCCTGTCCTGGGGGCCGCGGCCTTTCTGATCGCCGAGATATTGAAAATTTCCTACCTGGATGTCCTGCGTATGGCGGTCATGCCCACGGTTCTATATTATCTCTCCATTTTCCTCATGGTTGAATTTGACGCCAAAAAATTCGGGGTGAAGAAAATTGAATTGGATGAAAAGCTGAGTTTAATAAAACTGACAAAACTCTACTGGTTCCATTTCACCTCCCTGATAGCGATTGTAGCCCTGATGGTCTGGGGCTTCACCCCGATCATGAGTGTTTTTTATGCAACCCTCATCGCCCTGGGGGTCAGTTACTTCCGTCGGGAGACGGCCTTGAAACCTAACAAACTGATTAAGGCTTTGCGCTCCGGTTCGATCGGCGTCCTGGGGGTGGCAGCTACCTGTGCCTGTGCGGGAATTATCGTCGGCGTGGTAACCCTGACCGGATTGGGCCTTAAGTTCAGTTCCATTGTTATTGCCTATGCCGGGGGGAATTTATTTTTAACCTGCGTTTTTACCGGTATTCTGATGTGGATCATCGGTTTGGCGGTTCCGGTAACGGCCTCTTATATCATCGGGGCGGTTATTGCCGCCCCGGCCCTGATCATGCTCAAAGTTCCGGATTATGCCGCCCATATGTTTATCTTTTACTATGCCGTCCTTTCCGAAGTCTCACCGCCGACGGCCCTCTCTCCCTTTGCGGCGGCGGCCCTGACCGGCGGCAATCCCTATAAAACCACGATGATGGCTTGGAAATATACCCTTCCGGCCTTTATTGTCCCTTTCATGTTTACCCTGCATCCCGATGGCGTGGGTCTGCTCCTATCCGGTCCCTGGCTGAAAATTATCTGGACCTCCCTGACTTCCATGATCGGAATCGGCGCCCTGGCTGCCGGGGTCGATGCCTGGCTTTTAAAAAGAGCCAATTGGGTTGAACGGATTCTCTTGATCGCCGGCGGATTATTGATGGTCTATAGCTCGTGGGTCTATGATGCCCTTGGTCTGGGATTGATCGTCCTGGTTGTGATCCTTCAGAAAACCAGACCGGGTC
>CAZSTT010000159.1:0-6175 GCA_964609705.1 uncultured Thermodesulfobacteriota bacterium | reverse complement strand
CACTTCCGGATGGGGTGAGACCATCCCTTCTATCGCCGGGGAACCGAACCCAGAACCGGCAGGTTCAGATAACGTTTCACGTCTTCAACCGATTTCAAGGTAGGATCAAAAAAATCAAAGACGAAGGCCAGCCCCAGGCCCAACAAGGCCCCGACCAGCATGCCGATCAAGGTATTAAGGATATGGTTGGGACTGACCGGGGTTTTGGGGATCTGAGCTTTATCGATAATTTCAATAGGGGTCAGTTGATGGGTATCCATGGCCGCCGTGAAGCGGGCCTTCTGGATATCGCGAAGCAGATCCCGGTGGCCTTCTTCCATCACCTCGTAATTCCTGTAAAGGCGGGAATATTCCCATTGCTTCCGGGCCAGGGAGGTAAAGTGGTCCACCGTCTCTTTGAGCAATTTGACATGGGCCTGGAGGCCTGCCATATCTGCAAACCGACCGTCGATATCGGCCTTCATTTCTTTAGTTAACAATTGTTTATTCCGGTCAATCTCTTTCTGGATCCTGATATTTCTCGGGCAATACTCGGGATACTGAGACCGGAGGGTCGACAATTGGCTTTCCAGTTTGATGATTGTTTCTTTGATGGCCGACAACACCTGGTTTTCCCGGAGCAATTTTTGAGGAAACGCCCCCTGACGGACCATTTCCCGGAGCCGGGTCAGATGGGTTTCCGTCTCCTTTAAGGTCATTTTGGCATTGAGATAATTAATATTGAAGGTGATCAACTCCGCCGGGACCCCTTGAGCCTTCATCATGGAAAATAAAAAGGCCGTTTCCGGACCGGATTTTTCCTCAAAATTCTTAACCTGTTCGTCGGCCTGTTTCATTTTTTCCAGTTGCGACTCAGACTGTTTTTCCAGAAAATAGACCGTTTCTTGGGCCGCCTTCTTTTTCAACTCACCGGTGTACCGGATGAACTCTTCGGTCAAGCGCTGGGAAGCTTCAGCGGCCCGCGCCGGATTATAGTCGGTGACCTGAATCCGTAAGATATCCGAACTGGTGATATCGTGCCCTTCAGGGGATAAGACCTTAACCCCCTGCTGAAAAGATTTGACCTTTTTCGAGGAAAATTCTTTGACCGTTGGAAACAGCTTTCCCAGTACCCTCCGGGTCACTTCATCGCTCCGTATCATTTCCTCCTGGGACTGGAGAAAGGCCACCCGATCGGTAGGATAATCAAAAAAGGTTTGGGTCTGATGAGTCCATTCGCCCTTACGGTCCTTAACCCAAATTTTGGTGACGGCTTCATATTTCGGCGGGGTGATCAGACTGATCATCAAGGCCAGCGCCGTTACCGCCAAAAGGGTGGAAAGAATAAGCGACTGACGCAAAAAAATGACCCTCAAAAAATTACCCGATGCAGGTCCTTTGAAGTCGGTTTTAATCAAAGCGGGACACTCCTCTAAGGGCACGCGGCCTCTGCCTAAATTCCTCACCCGATCCGGGGTGATTCTGAAATCCAGAGCGGAATCGGCGAAGACCCGGTCCTGCTCCCGGTTTTATTTTGGCCTCTTATCCAGGAATGGGGGAATGAACCATTCCTGCTGATTGAGAATGGCGCCTAGGAATCCCTTGTGATGGATGATCCGTTCCGCCGCCCGCATCACCACTTCCCTGCGGGTCGTATGGGCCTTGATGACCAAAACCACGGCCTCGGCCAAGGGGACGATCGTTTCCGCTCCCGCCCCTTCTAAAACAGGAGGGGCATCCAGAAAAATAAAATCGAAATCCGTCTTCAACACGTTCAACAACCACTCCATGGCTAAAGAACCTAACAAGGGGAAAGGCTCCGGAAGAGACTGCCCGAAAGGAAGCACAAAATAATTTTTAAGATCAGTTTTCCGGATAGCCTCTTCCCAGTTTATTTTTTCCATCAGGATATCGGTCAACCCGGGAATAGGTTCCGTATTGAACAGCTTGTGGATTTCCGGATGTTGGGCATTGCAGTCCAATAATAAAACATTTCCGGCCCAAACCCGGGCCAAGGCCAAAGACACGTTGGAACAAAGGGTGGTCGTCCCTTCCCCGGACACCGAAGAGGTAAACAGGACCGTTCCTCTTTTCCCCTCCCCCACCCTTCGTTTGATAGTGATGGCAATGGAATGGATACCCCGGTACCACCCTAAGGAATGCTGTGGCTCTTTGAAAAAGATAGTTTCGCCCGGGGCCTTTCGTTCCAAAAACGTTTCGGCAGGAGTTCCCCAGGAAAGGGAAGTTCCTCCCCCGGGTTCTTCCGGCTGGAGGTCCTCTTCCAGGTTCTTACGGACCGCCTTTTCAACCACCTGCTGTAAAGATTCTACGCGACCCTTAAGCCCTTCCATTTGTTCCCTGGCTTTTTTTAAAGCCTCTTCTCTGGTACTCAACGGCTTGCTCCAGGTTGATTCGGTTCGGATTGCTTTGACTCATAAATCAAGTTGCGGACCCTTTTCCCTGACAGGCGGGGATCGTCAGGGATCTCTTTTTCAGGTTCCGACAAGGGAATTTGTATTTGATAGGCCGGGGAGGCGGCCCTGAACTTCCAGGGTTCCGGATTCCAATACCGGAAAGCCAGGGCCAGAGAGATCAAGACCGCCAGGGTTAAGGCCATACCCAAAGCCACGGCGGTCTTTTTAGGCCATGATTTTGTTCCGGGCCAAGCGATTTCTAAGGAGAGGGTTTCCGGGACCTGGAGTCTTTTCCGGGCCGGTTCCGGACCTTCGCCTTCCCGTCCTTTAATCTCCGGGAACCGGCTCTGAAACCTTTTTTCTTTATCCACCAGGGAGCTGTCTATCCGGCGCGATCCCATTATTTCCTGGTAAGCGGATTGAACCAGGCTGGGATCTATGGTCCAGACCTCGGCCACAAAGGCCTTGATTAAACTGAAATCGCATAGGAAATTAATCAAGCGGGGGATTCCTTTGCTGTATTGGAAAATCAGATCCAGTGCCTCAGGGGTAAATCGGAGGGTGGGTTTGGTCTGGACCCGGTTCAGCCGGGACGAAATATAACCTTGAGTCTCTTTCCGGGTCAAAGGCCCCAAGAAAAAACTGCCGGCAATCCTTTGTTTTAGCTGAATCATATCCGGTCTTTGAATATGCTTTAATAGTTCCGGCTGCCCCACAAAAACGATTTGAATCAATTTCTCCCGGGGGGTCTCCAGATTGGAAAGCATTCGTATCCCCTCCAGGACGGAAGGCTTCAGGTTTTGGGCCTCATCCACAATCAGGACTACCTTACGATTTTGGCCATAGGCCTCAATTAAATAATGATTCAAGGCCTTAAGAAGATCCCATTTTTGTTTCCCCGGAGAAGAAATCCCCAGTTCCTCAACCACCTCCCGTAAAAATTCATAAAAATCCAGATTGGTGTGAATAATGTGGGCCACGGTGACTTTCTTCGGGTTCAAACGATCGATCAACATCCGGCACAAGGTCGTCTTTCCGGTCCCAACCTCACCGACCAGGACCGAAAATCCTTTCCCATCCAGAATATTGTATTCTAAGTGAGCCAATCCTTCCCGGTGCTGGCCCGAAAGATAGATAAACTGAGGGTCCGGCGTTTCTGAAAACGGTTTGTCGGATAGTCCGAAATAGGCTTGATACATTTTTTCTCTTTGGCTCAGGGTAAGTAGAGTGGGAAAAGTCTAAAGTCTTACCGGGATATGGTTTTTTTTATCACTCTTTCCTGCTCCTGAGTACTTTTGGACAGAAAATTAAAGACAGCCGCTCGAAAAATTTCAACTTTAGAGCGCTTCAAACTCTTTGAGAGAGTATTCAAGCTGATCAACTGACTTTCCGTTAAGGTAGTGGTAAAGGGCTTTAATTGATTTTTTTCCATTTTATTATAGGTACTTAAGATTATATTTTCCTGTTCTTTTTCAGGAAGGCTCAGGAATAAATTGATGGAGGTGCGAATCCAGTCCGCTTTTTTTCGATGAAGAGCTGTTGCCGCCTCCTCAAGAGACACCTTAAGTCCTATAGGTAGGGAAGTGGAATACATCACCTTTCTTTCTCTACCCTTTAATCTATCCTCTTCCATGAAAATTTTCATAATTAAGTGCCTTTTTTGATATTTATTTTATTTAAATTACAATTATAGGAAAAAAATACCAAGAGAACCATTTAAAGTCAATAAAAAATTAATGACATTTATTTTTTTTTATTGTTATTAAATTATAATGTATTATAATTAGTTTCCATCCGGAAATGACCTTTAAGAATGAGGGTTTTTCAATATGGAGAAGGGCCGGGCTATTTTTTGATTATCGCAGAAATGGTACTGATCGGAAAATAAACCTTTTTCTGAAAGGCAGGAGGAAAAATAAGCAAAAGACAACAAGGAGGTGGTATGATTTTATTTTTCATCGGCCTGTTTGTGGGATGCGTTTTAGGGATTTTTTTAACTTCTTTACTGGCAAAGTCCAAAGAGGCCGATGAGGCCTGGTCCCCCGGCTTCCGCCCGGGATTGAAGGGATAGTTCAAATTCAGGAGAGATCGGATATGGTCAGTTCCAGAAGGGAATGAATCGCCCGGGGATTAAAATGTTCGTCCAAATTGGGAATAATCTTTTGCTCGTATAACTTTCCTTCAATTTCTTTCTTAAGGACCCTGAAAAAGGCGGAAACAACCCCTTTTTCGAATTGAACATTGACGTTTTTTCTAATTTCTTTCAAGGTGTTTTCAAAACTGAGACGATGCCGATAGGGACGATGGGTGGTCATGGCGTCAAAGGCATCGGCCAGACAGATAATCTTGGCCCCCGGGGAGATTTGGTTCCCTTTTAAGCCGTCGGGATAGCCCCGGCCATCTAATTTTTCATGGTGGGACTTGGCCATCAGGGGTACGTCGGACCAGGGGAAACGGATCGTCGATAATATCTGATAACCCGCCCGGGTATGTTCCATAATTTCGGTGAACTCTCTGGAGGTGAGGTTTTTTTTCTTATTGATGATATTCCGATCTACAATTATTTTTCCCACATCATGGAGCAAACCCGCCACATAGAACCCTTCCAAGACATTATCTTTTTGACCCATTTCTTTTCCGATAGCCACGGCGTATTGGGCGACCCGATTAGAATGGCCCCGGGTATAGGAATCTTTAGCATCGATCGCGGCTGCAAAGGCCATGACGGTGTCGTCGCAGATAAATCGCAGGTTCTCCACCATCTTCTGATTTTCTTTTACTTTTAGGTTCAAGGCTTCGAACAGGCGTTGGCTGTAAAGGGCATTGGCAATGGGATGTCCAAGCAAGGTAAGGATATTTTTATCCATGGAGGTATAAGGAGCTTCATCCAATTTGGGGCCCAGACAAATCAGCCCGATGGATTCACCCTTAACCTGCAAAGGGACCCCCAGGACCGTTTTTAATTGGGAAAAAAGGGACGAATTAAGGTCGTAAAAACGCCGAATTTCCCCTTTCCGGCTTCCAAAAGAAAAAATTTCAGGATGAGTCCGCAGGAAGGTTTTGATTTCAGGAGTAAGGATCAGACGGAAGGGATCTTCTTTTTTGAGTCCTTTGGCGGCCAGAAGGCCAAACCCTGGTGAGTTTTCCTCCAGAGCAAAGATTCCCCCCCGGGCAATCCCCAGCGTCCCTAAAATCATATGCAGCGAAGTCCGGATGGTATGCTGAAAATTACGGACCGAAAGGATTTCTTTCCCTAAATCGGAAAGGGTTGAAAAAACATAGAAGAGCTTCTTGTAATCCATTTAGACCTTTTTTAAATATTCAAAGGCCTCTGAATTGGAGGCAAAGGTAGCGGAATATTTTTTGAGTCCTACCATTTCAAAAAGTTCTTCGTTGATTTTGGATAAAGAGGTGAAACAAACCTGGAGGATTTTTTCCCGGGTGGCTTCCATAATACCCACCAAAAAAGAGACTCCGATACTATTGATATAAGCGATTTTGTCGAAATCGATGACAAATTTATGGTGACCTTTCTCCACTTCATCTTTAAACAATCTTTCGACCTCTTCCCCTCCTAAGTCGCTCAGATATCCCTGAAGTTTAAAGAGGATAACATCCCCCCGCTGTTCTTGAGTGACCTTAAAATTTCTCATCTTTTCTCAAACCTTTGTCGGACTCTTCCGGGTCCCGATCCTCCCAGCCTATTTAATCGCTTCATCCGGAAATTCGAATTTCCGGATGGAAACACCTGGCTTCTGGCCTGAAGCTCTCGCCAGAAACCC
>CAZSTT010000158.1:0-9005 GCA_964609705.1 uncultured Thermodesulfobacteriota bacterium | reverse complement strand
TCCGAAGAAAATCTCAAGGCCTTGAAAACGGCTTATCAGTGGACCCAGGAACAGTCCCTCGCTTTTCCCAAGCTGCCCCTCATTTCTAATCCAACCCGGCGTTTGATGATGAACGGAAACGAAACCCTCGCTTTAGGGGCCATTTCTGCCGGTCTGAAATTTTTTTCTTTCTATCCCATGACCCCGGCTACCTCCATTGCCGTTTTCCTGGCCTCCCAGGCTGAGAACCTGGGATTGATTGTCGAACAGGCTGAAGATGAAATTGCGGCTGTCAATATGGCCATCGGGGTTTCCTTTGCCGGGGCCCCCAGCATGGTGGCTACTTCAGGCGGCGGGTTTGCCTTAATGGTAGAAGGGGTCAGCCTGGCCGGGATGACCGAGACCCCGCTGGTTGTCGTTTTGGCCCAGCGCCCCGCACCGGCCACCGGTCTGCCGACCCGGACTGAACAGGCGGATCTGGATTTTATTTTACATGCCGGACATGGTGAATTTCCCCGGGCGGTTTTTGCCCCCGGCAATGCCGAGGAATGTTTTTATTTGATCCGGAAAGCCTTTGAACTGGCCGAGTCCTCTCAAACCCCAATTTTTCTTTTAACCGACCAATATCTGGCGGACTCCTACCGGGCGGTAACCCCCTTTGACCTTAAGGGGTTTTCCTGGATTCAGGCCGGCTCCGAGGAATCCCCGGCTTCCCTCCCCTATCGTCGATATGTCTTGACCGATAACGGGCTGTCCCCCCGTTTTCTTCCAGGAAAAACCGAACACCTGGTGGTGGCCGACAGTGATGAACATACGGAAGATGGTCATATAACCGAAGACCTGTCGGTCCGGAAACAGATGGTGGAAAAAAGACTGGCCAAGATGAAGATTTTGGCTGAACAGGTATTGCCTCCGGAATTTTCCGGCGACCCGAAACCGGATTTATTGCTGTTAACCTGGGGTTCCTCCAAAGGATCCGTTCTGGAAGCTGCCGCCGGATTGAGATTACAGGGGAAAAGGGTAGGGACCCTTTGCTTTTCACAGGTTTGGCCGTTGGTAGCGGATCAATTCCTTTCCCTGCTCCGGGAGGCGGGAGAGGTGATCGCGGTGGAAGGAAACGCCCTGGGACAGTTTTCACGACTTATCCGCAGAGAAACAGGTTTTCATATCACCCGGCAGGTGCTGCGTTATGACGGATTGCCGATCACCCCGGAGTATATTTTGAAAAGCCTGGAGGAGTGAAGGGAAACAACCTCCTTGGCCGGGGAAAACTTTTTAGGGATATTTGAAGTGCTGAGGAGTTGAGGTACTCCAGTTTATTAGGAGATTTTGATTCATGGTCACATTAGAAGAATACGGAAACTTTGAAACCGCCTGGTGTCCGGGATGCGGGAATTTTTCTATCCTGGAAGCTGTTAAGCAGGCCTTGGTCGGTCTGGGTTTAAAACCCCAGGAAGTCCTTTTTGTTTCCGGTATCGGCCAGGCGGCCAAGGCCCCCCATTATTTAAAGGCCAATGTCTTTAACGGCCTCCATGGCCGCTCCCTGCCTGTGGCCACCGGGGCCAAACTGGCCAACCCGGGATTGACGGTCATTGTTGAAAGCGGGGACGGGTGCAACTACGGGGAAGGGGGCAATCATTTTTTGGCCGCCATCCGCCGTAACATCAATCTGACCTTATTGGTTCACAATAATCAAGTGTACGCCCTGACCAAGGGACAGGCCAGCCCGACGACTGATGAAGGCCAGGTGACCAAGGTCCAGCCCCAGGGGGTACCCTCCGCCCCTTTTAACCCGATAGCCGTAGCCGTGGCCTTGCGGGCCGGTTTTGTTGCCCGCGGTTTTTCGGGAATGACCGATCATTTGACCCGGTTGATTCAGCAAGCCATTAGCCATAAGGGTTTCTCTTTGGTGGATATCCTCCAGCCCTGTGTTTCTTTTAATAAAGTCAATACCTTTGCCTGGTATAAAAATCGCTGTTATGAATTGCCCAATGACTATGAAACCTCAAACTGGGAAACAGCCATGAAAACTGCCCTGGAATGGGGGGAGCGAATTCCGGTGGGGGTCATCTATCAAAACGAGCGGCCGACTTTCGAAGACCATTTTCCGGTGTTACAGCAAGGCCCGTTGGTTGGACGCGGGGTGGATCGAGAGAGATTACAGTTGGTCATGGAAAGCTATGCCTGAGGAGTCGAGCAAAAGGGGGATAGTGAATGAAGAAATATGTCTGTGATGTTTGTGGGTATGTCTATGATCCGGCTGAAGGGGACCCTGCTAATGGGGTCGCCCCCGCTACGGCCTTTGAGGATCTTCCGGAAGACTGGTTGTGCCCTTTGTGCGGAGTTGGTAAGGATCAGTTTACTCCCGAGGAGTAAGGGTCCCTTTTGAAATTTTTAACAACACTGAGATCCCTGTTGGATCAGGAAGCCTATGAAGCCCTGGTCCGGATGGCCAAAGGGAATGAAGGAAAGACGGCCAACGGGTTGATCGGACTCCTGACCGATTCCAAGGAAACTGTTAAGTGGCGAGCCGTCATAGCCCTGGGACAATTGGCGGACCAGATGTTTTCTGAAGATCCGGAAGGGGTCCGGAAGGTGATCCGCCAATTGATTTGGAACCTGAATGACGAATCGGGCGGGATCGGCTGGGGAATGCCCGAAGCCCTGGGTGAGATTTTGGCGGTAGTTCCCGCCTTACGGGAGGGATACTCCGGTTTACTGGCCGCTTATCTTGTCGAGGGAGGTTGCCGCCTGGAAAATGAACAATTGCAGAAGGGTGTAATCTGGGGACTTGGCCGCTTGAAGTTTTTAGATCGAGCTCTGAAAGACAAAGTCATCCCCTTCCTTTTGCAGGCCCTGAAAAATCCCGACCCTTCGATACAGGGGACTGCCGTCTGGGCCCTTGGTGAGCTGGGTGCTCCGGAAGCGGTTCCTTATTTAAAAACCGCGCCGGTGGAAACCCGGGTGGTTAAATTGTTTATTAATAATTATTTTCAAGAAAAACCTTTGGATCAGTGGGTGAATGAAGCCCTTGATAAATTAACTGGAGGAGGTAATACTGATGACCGAAAACGAATGGAAATGCAGTAACTGCGGATATACATTGAAAATCGAGGCTCCCCCCGATCAATGTCCATCTTGCAAGCAGAAGTGTGAGTTTTTAAACATCACCTGTTACATCCCGGAATGCGAATCGACCGGATCCGATCAAAGACTCAAATAGTTTTTTTCATCGCAAACTTCTGGTTTTCGGGTGAAACGGACAGCTATGAGCCTATAGCTGTCGGCAAAAACATTTATAAAAGGGTTTTCTAAGAGCTGACCGCTAATCGCTGATCGCTCTCAAAGGAGAAAAATTATGTCGAAAAGAAAATATACGGTTCGGGCCGAATGCCCGGCCTGCGCCTGCGGGGATGTAAGTTTCCTGGGTCCGGATAAACTCAGGGAAAAATTTATCGGCGATGAGAAGGAAATTGATATCCTCTGTCCTCTTTGCGGGACCAAGCATAAAGGCCAGGTTGTGGAAGAAGAGGAATCTTCCCGATGAAAGTCCTGGGGATCTACGGGAGTCCCCGGAAAGAGGGAAACAGCGACCTCCTCTTGGACCGGGTCCTGGAAGGGGCCAAATCGGCCGGGGCGGAAATCTCTAAAGTTTATGTCCGGGACCTCAATATTTCCGGCTGTCAGGAATGCGGGGGATGCGACAAGACCGGGGAATGCGTGATTATCGATGACCTGGAAAAAATTTATCCGCTGCTCTGGGACAGCCCCCTTGTTTTTTTATCCACTCCGATCTTTTTTTACGGATTGCCGGCCCAGGCCAAGATGCTGGTCGATCGCTCCCAGGCCCTGTGGTCCAGGCGAATGCTGAAAAAATCCGGTGAAGGGAGAAAAAACTATGATCACGGACGAGGATTTTTGATCGCTGTCGGGGCGACTAAAGGAAAAAATCTGTTTGAAGGTGTGCAGCTTACCGCTAAATATTTTTTTGACGCCCTGGATAAAAACTATGAAGGCGGATTGTTTTTCCGAGCCGTAGAAAGGAAGGGGAACATTGCCGATCATCCCACGGCTCTTCAGGAGGCCTATGAACTGGGAAGAAAGGCTGTTCTGGGTTCACCATTATCAAAGAACCCCCAAGCCTGAAATTCGAAATTTGTTTTAATAGTAAATCCTCCTGACTCCAGGCGCATCAAGAAGGATGAAAAAAGGGTTTTAAACCTTAAACCTTTGACCTTGAACCTTAAACCATATTTTCAATATAGGAGGCTAAAATGACTACTCCCCAACACTGCCCAGGGTATCAGCAATTTAAAAACCTGAAATCTTTTACCTGTAAATGTCCCAATTGTGGAAGAGAAACCGAGATTTTTTCCGATGAATTCGACAAAAGGCATACCTGTAAGGGATGCCAACAGGAAATCGACTTCACCCAGTGCAAACTGGATGAATATGGGACGTCTTCCACGCCCTCCTAAATAGCATAAAAAAATGAAAACCTGACATGAAGATTGGCGTATTGTCCGATACCCACTTGACCCGGGTGACCCCGGGGTTTAAGCAGGTGGTCAAAACTTACTTTAACGATGTAGATTTGATTCTCCACGCCGGGGATATGGTCGGCCTGCCGCTGTATGAATTCCTCCAGTCCCTGGCCGTGGAAGCAGTCCAGGGGAATATGGATGAAGGGAATTTAAAGGCCATTCTGCCCTCCCAAAAAACCTTGACCGTCGGCGGTTTTAAGATCGGTCTGATCCATGGCTGGGGATCGGCCCAGGGATTGGAAGGCCGGATACTGCCGGAATTTGACCAAATCAATTGCCTGGTGTATGGTCATTCCCACAACCCGGCCAATCATTGGTCCGATGGCGTCCTTTTCTTTAACCCCGGGTCGGCCTCGGGAATCGGTTTCTTCGGCAAACCGACCATAGGATTCATCCATATCAACGATTCGGGAATAAAGGGGGAGATACTCGAAATCTAAAAAGAAAGCACCTCGTACGCCCCCACCATCCCTTCGGTCCAACCCATTCGAAACCCCTTAAGCAAATCCATCTAGGCCTGTTTTCTTCTTTTCTCCTTGACCCCTCTTGGGGCTTATTTTATACTCGGTAAACCAAAGAGATATTTTCAGCCGATATTTCAGGGCCTGTGGCGATCGCTGAAAGCCGGCCTGAGTATTTGTTAATAAAAAGGATCTCAATATGAACGTATTATGGGCCCCCTGGCGAATGGAATACATCCTGAATAATAACAAAGAAGAGGGATGTATCTTTTGCCCCCGGGAAAAAGAAAAACAGCCGGAACAGTCCCTCCTTTTCAGGGGAAAACACTGCCTGGTTATGATGAATAAATACCCTTATATCAACGGACATCTGCTGATCGCTCCCTTGAGGCATGTCCCCGCCCTCGATCAACTGGAAGAAACCGAAAAATTAGTTTTGCTGACCATGGTCAGTCATTCAGTGACCATTTTAAAGAAAACGATGAAAGCCGAAGGATTCAATGTCGGTCTTAATCTGGGAAAGGTGGCCGGGGCCGGAGTGGAAGAACATCTCCATTTTCATGTTGTGCCCCGTTGGAACGGGGACACCAATTTTATGACCGTTTTCGGGGATGTCCGGGTTATCCCCGAACACATGGAACAAACCTACACCAGACTTCTCCCCTTTTTCCAGGAGGTCAAGGAGGGTTAGCATGCGAACTTTTAAACTTTATTTCTATGGTCTCCTTGTTTTGATTTTTGCCATCTTTATCCTTCAGAATTATTCGACTTTGACCAACCCTGTTGTTCTTAAATTACGCCTGGGTTTTGTATCCCTCTATTCCCTCCCCATACCTGTATTCTTAATTGCTCCCCTCTTCTTTTTCTTGGGGCTTTTCCTGGCTACGATTATAGGGTGGGGGACACGACGCCGGCTGTCCAGGGAATTAAAACAATTAAAGAGCGCCCAGCAGGAACCCAAGCCGGAGCCCCGACCGGACCCGAAACCGGAGCTCAAACCGGGGGTCCAACCAGAATACCTGCCCGAACCTAAGCCGGAACCGAGCCAGGAAACAAAGCCGGAGTCCGGCTCCAAGAATAAACCTGACGAGGGAACCATTGTTTCCTCAGGCCCCCTCTTCAAAAAAGGGGAGACCCCGGAGGAACCCAAACCTCCCCTTCTTTCCTAATCTTCTTTTCATTTATGACCAAAATCACCCCCATGCTGGAACAATATCTGGAGATCAAGGCCAAATACCAGGATTTTGTCCTTTTCTATCAGTTGGGGGATTTTTTTGAAATGTTTTATGAAGACGCTTTATTGGCCTCCCGGATCTTAGAGATCACCTTGACCTCTCGCCACAAAGGAGAGCAAAAGAATCAGGTTCCCATGTGCGGAGTCCCGATACACGCCGTTTCCGGATATGTGGCCCGGATGGTGGAAAAAGGCTATAAGGTTGCCCTGTGCGAGCAGGTCGAAGACCCGTCCCTGTCCCAGGGAATTGTGCGTCGGGAGGTGACCCGGTTGATCACCCCCGGCTTATACATTGATGACACCTCCATTAAAAGCAACCGTTACCTGTTGAGCCTGTCCTTTCAGGAAACAGGCTTTGGCCTGGCCTCGGTGGATCTGTCTACCGGGGAATTCCGGGTTACTGAAGTGGCCGGTCCGGAGAAGGCCTTGGAAGAGATCGGACGGATCAACCCCTCGGAAATCCTTGTTTCCCGTGGCGCCAAACAAAACCCCTTCCATCAACCTTTCCTGGAAAAACTATCCTCCTATTTTTTAACTTACGGGGAGGAAGGGACTTTTGACCTGACCCGGGCCAGAGATCTTTTGATCAAACATTATGAGATCCATTCTCTGATCGGTTTTGGGGCCGGGGCCCTCAAAGAAGGTATTCGGGCTGCCGGGGCCCTTCTTTTTTACCTGATGGAGACCCAGAAGGGGAGTGTGTCCCATCTTCAGCCCTTACGGATTTATTCCCTGTCTCAATTTATGGTCCTGTCCGAAACCACCCAAAGACATCTGGAGCTGACTCAAACCTTGTATCGGGGAACTCGCCAAGGTTCTTTGATTTCCGTACTCGATCAGACTATGACGGCCATGGGCAGCCGAAAACTAAAATATTGGCTTAACTATCCCTTGTTGGACCTGGAAAAAATCAGATGGCGCCAGAATTTAGTCGAGGCCTTCTTTGAAGACCCCATCCTGCGCCAGACCATCCGGGCCCATCTTAAGGAAATCTATGATATCGAAAGATTAGTGGCCAAGGTCTGTTTGAATCAGGCCGGGCCTCGGGACCTGGTGGCCTTAAAAAATTCCCTGGTCCATTTGCCGGCTATTGTCCGGATACTGGAGGAAAGCTCTCAACCCCTATTGAAAGAAATTGGGGCGGGGATGGACCCCCTGCCTGAGGTAACCGATCTCATTTCCCGGGCGATTATGGATGAACCGTCTTTAAACTGGAAAGACAAAGAGGCCCGAATTATCCGGATGGGGTATCATAATCAGTTGGATCAATATTTGAGCGTCAGCCGGGAAGGAAAAGAATGGATCGCCCGTTTGGAAGCCCAGGAGAGAAAACGGACCGGAATTAATTCTCTGAAGATCGGTTATAACCGGGTCTTCGGTTATTATATCGAGGTCTCCCGGCCCAACCTTTCCCTGGTTCCTGCTGATTATCAACGGAAACAGACCCTGGTGAATGGTGAACGGTTCCTGACCCCGGAACTCAAAGAATATGAAGTTATGGTTTTAGAGGCGGAAGAAAAACGGTGGCAACTGGAGGTGGAACTCTTCCAGGAGGTTCGGCGGCAGGTGGCCGGGGAAAGCTCCAGACTGCAACAAACGGCAGGGGCTTTGTCCGACCTGGATGTGCTGACCTCCTTGGCTCAAACCGCCCAGGAAAACCGTTATCGGAAACCTCTTTTGAATGATAGTGATGCTATTGTGTTAAAGGACAGCCGGCATCCGGTTATTGAAAAAAATCTTCCGGCCCAGCGTTTTGTACCTAATTCCATTGACCTGGATAATGAGGAGCAACAGATGATCATCATCACCGGCCCCAATATGGCCGGGAAATCCACCATCCTGCGCCAGGCGGCTCTGATTTGTCTGATGGCCCAGATGGGTTCCTTCGTCCCGGCGGAAAAAGCGGAGATCGGCCTGGTTGATCAGATTTTTACCCGGGTAGGGGCTTCGGATGACCTTTCTTCCGGTCAAAGCACTTTTATGGTGGAAATGCAGGAAACGGCACAGATCCTGCATCAGGCTACAGAGCGGAGCCTGGTGCTCCTGGATGAAATCGGAAGAGGGACCAGTACCTTTGACGGTCTCAGTATTGCCTGGGCCGTAGCCGAGTTTCTTCATGATTTAAAAGGAAAAGGGGTTAAAACGCTGTTTGCCACCCATTACCATGAACTGACCGACTTGACCCAGACCAAAAAAAAGGTTAAAAACTATCATGTCTCGGTAAAAGAATATAACCAGCAGATCATTTTTTTAAGAAAACTGCAAGAGGGGGGGACGAGTCGAAGCTATGGAATTCAAGTGGCCAGGTTAGCCGGGATCCCCCTCCCGGTGATTGAAAGAGCGCAGGAGGTCCTGAAAAATCTGGAAAAAGGGGAACTGGATTTCTGGGGTTTTCCGTCCCTGGCTTCTTCCAGCCGGAATAAAGGGACCCATCCGGCCCAGATGGAACTTTTTTCGGGGTCGGCCCAGAGGCTCCAGGAAAGAGTTAAGACATTATCCATTGATGAAATCAGTCCTCTTCAAGCCCTGTTGACTTTAAAAGAGTTGAAGGATCTGGTTGAATAGTAGTAGAATGAATAATCTTGGGATCGCGCTCGCAGACCCGGCGCCCGATCGGAGGCGGGGTTTGGATGAAACTGGATGTAAAGGGGCAACCCTCGATGGGCCGTGGCTGTGGGACATTTGATCTTTTCAATTCTTTAGTTCGAAAATAGGATTCGAGGCCACTCACGCCTAGCCCTATTTTCATAGGTCCTGGTTCCACACCCTCAAAGTGCGGTCCTTGAC
>CAZSTT010000157.1:0-9165 GCA_964609705.1 uncultured Thermodesulfobacteriota bacterium | reverse complement strand
TAAACCAGAAAAAGAGCCGGATCAAGGAGGAAAACAAAGAAGCTCTACCGGTCAAGACTCTTTTCTAAGGGTTTTGATCAGCTTGGGAATCAATAAGGAAAAGACAAAAAGGCCAACCGAGAAGAAGACCTTGAAAGAGATCAATCCCGCCCAGTTACCGGAAATCCAGACTTCTTTCAAGGACCCGATGAAGAAAGTAAAAATAAAGGTCCCGACCAGGATGCCCAAACCCGTTCCCGAGAAGTAATCCCAAAAATGCACCTTGGTCAACCCCATGCCGAAGTTCATGAGCGTAAACGGAAAATAGATGAGGCGCAGGTAAAGCACGGCGGCAAACCCATTGCGTTCGATGGACTCGTCATATTGCCTGAGTTTATCTCCGATCAGCGACGCGGCAAACTCCCTTCCCAGGGTCCGGCCGATTAGAAAAGCCGCGCCGGCACCGATCATGGCCCCGATCCAGACATAAACAAATCCCCAATAGGGGCCGAAGATCGCCGCTCCCAGCCCGGTCAGCAAAGTTCCGGGAACAAAAAGACAGATGCCGACGGAATAGAACAGTATGAAAAACAGGGGGGCCCAAAATCCGGCCCGGTCGAGGTACTCTCCCAGAACCTTCAGGGTGAGGATCTCTTTTATCGAGGTAAACCGAACCAGATAAATGGAGAAAAGGATAAAAGCCACCAAAACACCGGCCTTGACCCAGGCCTTTTTCCTGCTATTAGAGGGAGACAAAGTGTTTTTCGACATGATTCCCTACCCCACGGCCTCGGCATCCACAAACCATTGAAGATCCCCGCGGCCTGGGTTTACCAGCTCTGCAGGAAATTTTTGCCGATGGAGATCCGGTTCAAGTATTTGGGACATAATAGATTTCTTTCCGGCGCCGGAAACTACAAACGCAATGTGTCGGGCGTTGTTGATCAGCGGCAAAGTCATCGTGATACGGACCGCCGGCGGTTTAGGGGAATTTAAAATAGGGGCCACCCAATGCCGAGTCTCCTGCAAAAGCGGGTGGCCGGGGAAAAGGGAAGCGGTATGGCCGTCTTCGCCGATCCCTAAAAGAATCAGATCAAATCTCGGAAGCCGGTCGTCCTCCGGCTGAAATACCTGTTTCAGGGTGCAGGTGTAGGCTTCGGCTGCTTCCCGGACCCCCCGGGTACAATCCAGGAAATGGATCTGGGGGGAAGGAATATTAATATATTTAAACAGGTGTTGATTGGCAAAGCCGTAATTGCTTTCAGGACTGGTCGGCGGCACGCACCGTTCATCAGTCCAGAAAATATGCCAGCCGGTCCAGTTGATGTTCGTCCGTAATGATTCATCAACCAGCCGAGGGCTGAGCAACTCCATCAGCGACCCGCCGGAAAAAGCAATACAAAAACGTTTTCTTTCCCCAATGGCCCGGGCTGCCAGTGAAACCACATATAAGGAGACGGCTGCCGATAACGCTTCCCGGTTCGGTTGAATTACAACCTCTGTTCGCATCTTCAGTTAGGTCCACCCATCCCAAAAGAATCCAAGAGTAAATTAATCCTACAGCGTAATTTTTTGCTAATGGACTCCTTAACCGACTTTCCGGCATACTTTAAGCCGGAATCCAGGGACTTTGATTTACAATTTTCTTTGAAAACCCTGTATTCCCGATAAAGACATTCGGGAATGACAAAAGAAGTGCCGCTGTAGTATTAACCCATTAACTCCGGGAGTTTTTTTAAAGCCTCGGGGCCCCAGCTTCCCGAGGGGTAGAAGCGAAGCATTTCCGCCCGTTTGTCGCAATGTTCGCAAATCCAAAGAATAGGGGTCAAAAAAGCCCAGCAGGCCTCAATGCCATCCTGTCTCCAGAAAAGGAGTTGATCTCCCTGCAAGCAGTCTAACAAGATTTTTTCATAGGCCTCAAGTACGGGGCCTTTGTAATTTTGATAGTAGAAAAAATCCGTAGCCACAGATCGTAAGGTCATACGGGCTCCGGGCTTCTTGGTCTGGAAGGTCAGGGTAATCTTCTCTTCGGGATAAATCCCGAGAAGCAGGCGATTGGGAGCAATGGGCGCCTCAAAAGTTTGCCGAAATACAGAGTGAGGTATTTCCTTAAATTGGATAACGATTTCTGTTTCTTTCCTGGCCAGCCGCTTGCCGGAAGTCAGATAAAAAGGAACGCCTTGCCATCGCCAGTTATCCACGAAAACCTGGAGCATGGCAAAGGTCGGGGTCAAGGAGTCAGGGCTGACGCCGGGTTCCTCCCGATAAGCAGGGACCTCTTTCCCGTCGATCCTCCCCCGCCCGTATTGACCCAATACGGTGTAATCCATAAAATCCTGGGTGGGGAAAGGTCTTAAGGATCGAAAGACCTTGACCTTCTCATCTTTGACCGGATCGGCATCAAGACAGGTGGGAGATTCCATAGCCGTCAGGGCCAAAAGCTGCATTAAATGGTTTTGGAACATATCCCTCACAACTCCCGCCTGTTCATAATACCCGGCCCGGTGCTCCACTCCCAGAGTCTCGGCAGCCGTAATACTCACCTGGTCGATGTAGTTCCTGTTCCACAAAGGTTCAAAAATGGAATTGGCAAACCGAAGCATTAAGATATTCTGCACGGTTTCTTTAGCCAGGTAATGGTCGATCCTGAATATCTGGTGCTCCTGAAAATATTCATGGAGACTTTGATCCAAGGCCACAGCGGTTTCCAGATCCCTTCCAAAGGGTTTTTCCACCACCATTCGGGCCCACCCCAGCCCTTTTTCATTTTCAACTCCCAGGCCGGCCTGGCCGATGAGCCGGGCTGCGGTCTCATAAAGCGAAGGGGGGATGGCCAGATCAAAAATCCGGTTCCCCCCGGTCTTATATTTCTGATCCAGCTCCCTGAGAAAGTCGGCTAATTGCTTAAAGGAAGCAAGATCATCATAAAGGATGGTTCGGTAATAAAGTAACCGGGCAAATGCCGGCCAGGTTGAGGGATCCAGGGGACCGGCTTTTTCCAGAGCCGCCTTCATCCTGCCCCGGAACCCGTCGTCGGACATCTCGGTTCGGGAGCAGCCGACGATCAGGAAAGGATTGGGCAAGGCCTTATTTAAGAACAAAGAATAGAGAGCCGGAATCAGCTTCCTGGAAGTCAAATCCCCTGAAGCCCCCAAAATAATAAAAATACAGGGATCCAAAACTCCTGCGGTTAAAGAGTTTGGTCCTGCCCCGGCCGGGTCCCCGGTATTGGTTTGAACGGCGGAGACCTCAACCGGGTCCTTCTGCTTTTCTTCCTGAAAATTCATCGAAGACTCCTACTCGGCCTTATTCAATCGCCCTTGCCGGTCCCAACCACGGCATGACCGCCGAACTCTCGGCGCAGGGCGGCCACCAGTTTGTCGGAGAAAGCGTCCTTTTCTTTGGAACGAAAACGGGCCATCAGGGCCAGAGCGATAACCGGTGCGGAGACCCCGCTTTCTATGGCCTGGTCCACGGTCCAACGACCTTCCCCCGAATCTTCCACGATTCCCTGGATGTCCTTAAGTTTGTGATCCTTGCTGAAGGCCGACTCTGCCAGTTCCAGCAACCAGGATCTTACTACGCTCCCCTGGTTCCAGAGGTGAGCCACTTCCGCGTAATTGAAGGTCTCGGCATAAGGAGAAGCCTCCAGGAGTTGAAACCCTTCACCATAAGCCTGCATCATGCCGTATTCGATGCCGTTATGGATCATCTTTACAAAATGCCCGGCCCCGGTGGGTCCGCAGTGCAGGTACCCCTCTCGGGGCGCCAGGGTCTGGAACAGGGGCTCGATATTTTCATAGACCGCTCGGGCCCCCCCGATCATCAGGCAGTAGCCCTTCTCCAGCCCCCAGATGCCGCCACTGACCCCGACATCCAGGAAATATATCCCCTTTTCCTTAAGAGATTCTGCTCGCCGAAGATCATCTTTGAAATAAGTGTTGCCGCCGTCTATGACGGTATCCCCGGGAGAGAGGATTTCCTTTAACCGGTCAAGATGGTCATCGACAGCGGTCCCGGCCGGCAGCATGAACCAAACGATCCGCGGGGACGGAAGTCTCTCCACCAATTCCGGGAGGGTATAGGCAGGAAGAGCTCCCTCTTTAGCTATTTCATCTGTTTTTTGGGAGGTCCGGTTGTACGCCACCACTTCATGCCCTCCCCGCAGAAGTCTCCGGGCCATATTCAGACCCATCCGTCCCAAACCGATCATCGCAATTCTCATTAGCCGACATCCTTCCCGATGATTGCATTCAATAAAATCATTGTAAGGTCTCCCTGGAACTTCGTCAAAGAAAAAAGGAACCAGCCGGCCTCCGGCGAAGTGATGCAATAGTTCAGGTGGAATACCCAAAGTGAGAGATATTATTATGTCCGGACCTACTCGAAGAACTTTTCGATCAAAGATGCTTACAAGACTGGGGGATTAACTCTTTTGGGAGAATCGTTGGTTTTTTTCTTTAGTTGATTTTCCGCAGGGCTGGAACAAAGAAGAAGATCAATAGAGTAACGGCTATGCAGGCCAGGGCCAACACCACCAGACCGGTTTGGGGACCTAAGGCTTCGGCCAGGCCGCCGGCTAAAACAGCTCCGACCGAAACAAAACCGCGGTCAAGGCTCATAAGACTTAAAACGCGTCCATGGTAATTCGGCGGTGATTGCTCGAACAGGAGAGAAATGTTTAATGAATTATAGGCCGTGGTCATGCTGCCGGCTACCATAAGGCCGATGGCGGACAGAAAAAGCCACCGGCTTTGGGAAAGAAGGAAAAGAGCCGAACCGAAAACGACCAGGAAAAACATCAGGAATAATCCGCGACGGGGTAATTGCTTGATGGAAGCCATGGTCAGGGAGCCGATAAGGGCCCCGACCCCGGTCAGGGCCAGCATCCATCCCGCTCCCGATCGCCCGATATGGAGGACCTTCAGGGCCAGGAGAGGGATGAATACCTGGTGATAGGGAAACCCGATGACGAAAATGACCAGCGCCATTCCAACCAGATATAACACCAGGCGGTTGGCCGCCATATAGCGGAATCCCTCCATCAGGTCATGAAGAATGGAAGTTTTAGCCATCTCCCGGTTTTCCGCTGATAAATCGGGGGACGGCCTGTTTTCAGGTAACGATATTTTAAGGGTCGTCCAGAGGACAAAAATAAAAATAATGGCGTTCAACAGATAAATCTCTCCGTAGTTGAAAAAAATGAGCAAACCCCCGGCCAGGCCGGCGCCCAATACCCGCATGGTGTTCATAGCGGCGGTATTCAGAGCGATGGCGTTGAGCATCATGTCTGAGGGAACCAGGCGGGGGATCAGAGATTGTCGGGCCGGCTGGTTAAAGGCCATGGAGCCGCCGGAGATAAAGGCCGTAACAAAAACGTGCCAGACTTTAAGGCTTCCGCTGAGGGTAAGGATGGCCAGCAGGAGGTGCATGATCATAGTGACCAGTTGGCTGGCCATCAAGACCAGCCTTTTATTGTACCTGTCGGCGACCACCCCGGCCAGAAGCCCGAAAAGCAACTGGGGCACCATTCTCACCGAGACGACCAGCCCTACCTGAAGGGGGGAGTGGGTCAACTCCAGAATAAGCAGGGGGCGTACGACCTGCTCCATCCACATGGCGGCCGAATGCCCCAGTTGTCCCAGCCACAGATAACGGTACCCGGAAAAGCGAAGGGCCCGGAAAGTGGTCGGCATTTTTCTAGAGAATCTGATAGATGGAATATCGGACTCGTTTTTTTTCCACCTGGCCGATACCCACACAGATAATCTGATTCAACCAGCCATATTTTTCCGAGCCGGTTTCAAAGACGGGTGTAGTACGAAAATAATACTGCGCCGGATCGACCTCCTCGCCCTTCTGTATCCGCCCCATAATTTCAGGATCAATTTTTAAAATCCCTCTATAACAGATATAAATTAACTCCCCGTCATCCGTACGCATGGTAGCCCGAACATCCATCTCCGCCACTCCATCCGGGCGGAACACCAGCCAGTCGGCCCCGAAAGCCAAGGCTTGCCCATTAAGTTTCGGCCCTTTTACCGTACCGCCCACTATGGGGTATATTAGGCGCATACCCTTCGGAGTCATTCCAATCTGTTGAGGATCATCCAGGTCCCCCACCAGCTCGCATAAGAATTCCGATTTCAGCTCTAACATTTTCTATTCTCCTATCTATGGTTTTAGGTTTACCGATTATACCGATCTCCGCCCTGATTGTATAGGACTCATAAGGTCAGGAAATTATACCGCCACTTTTTTCATAAACCGGAAATCACATCGACTGACCCCGCCCGGGGTCCGTGGTGGGAAGGATGGTTCGGTCCACTGCCGCTTTACATCCGCAGTGGACCTATCCTTATTTTCTTTTCCCGCAACTGTCAGGGGAAAGGATCTCAAGGCGAATAAGTGCCGGCTGAACCTTAGAGGGGATATTTTCAGTTACCGTCTATCGGGGAGGGCATCCGTAGGATTGGGGGGATTTACGGTTTCCCGTTTGAGCGGGACTTATTAAGGGTCTCATAATTGTCTTGACATGAAACGTTTAAGTTCGCTTTAGTTTGTGGACCGAGGGGGATCTATTTTTGGGGCCGGTCGGCTTTGCCGACCTAAGAAGAGGCTTCCCAATCAACGGGAAGCCGGAGGAGTATGCCCTGCCTCGAATCAAACTTTGCTGGACTGGCCGGGATAGGGCGATAAATTACCCTTTGGACAATCCCCAAAAATAAATCCCCCTCGGTCCTATTTAGTCAATATTATTATGAGACCCTTAATAAGTCTTTTCCTGATCAGGATTTCTTCAAGTCTTTAGCAGGGAGATAAGATGGATTGCCTTATTGATGAGATCTTGCCCTGTCGTCACCGGTATTTCACCCTTGGTTATCTCGGTTCTTACCTTGTTGATGAAGGCTTCTATCTGATCGATTCCCGGTTTGCCCTTACTTTCTTCATCCATCCGGTATCCTGTATTCAGGTCAACCATATGCGAATTCTTGTCTCCTTAACCATGGCCGCGATCACCAATCCCGCGAAAGTTTGTGATCATCTATCATTGAGAACAAACAGGACCTCTCTTAATTGTTCTTTTAGAAAGTTGACAAAACAACTTGGGCAACGGATTACCCTGAGAATCAAAACGGCTAAAAAATGGATTATAGAAGAAATTTAACCCGTTGCAATGCCTGAAAATTACGGGTAAAATACGGTCTTATTCCCAGTACTATTGGAAGGTCAACAGATAGGTTCTAAGATTGATTGGTTTGTTATTAACGCCCAGTTTAACTCGGATATTATTACGATGAAATTCAACCGTTCTTTCAGATATATTAATCAACTGTCCTATTTCTTTGGAATTCTTCCCTTCCCGGATCAGGGTGGCCACCCGCACTTCGGTGGGTGTGAAATTCATATATTTAGATTTTATGGTTTGCAGCGATCTGCCGGCGCGAAGCCTTAAGTTCCTCTATCAGCTGTTTTTTCGTTTTCACTTCATCCTTCATGGAAAATTTCCTCTTGGTCCTCAACCGAACCAGGGCAGACTCTAATTTCCCTTGACCCCGATCGACTCGGCAAAAGCCAGCATCTCCCTGGCGGTCTTGACCATGGCATAATCAATCATGTCTCCTTGATAGATGACCGCCGCGCTCCCCATTTTTTCGGCCGCTTCGAAGGTCTCGATCAGACCTTTAAAAAAGGCGACTTCTTGAGCCGAAGGGGTAAAGACTTCGTTTACAACGGGCACATGGGTGGGATGCATTACGGTTTGCCCTCTGAATCCCAGGCTTCGGTTAAAAAGGGCATCCCTCCTCAAACCTTCGGTGTCCTTGATATCCCACCAGGAACTGACCGTTGGATAAGGGATTCCGGCGGCCCGGGCCTCCAAAACCGCCTTGGACCGGAGGTAGAGCGTTTCCGTCCCTTCCTTGGACCAGATATAACCCATAGACCGGCTGGCGTCTCCGCCCGGACCGCAGGCCAGAGAAAGGCCGGTTACCCTCTCACAGGAGGTGACGATATCATAGGCGTTTCGCAAGGCCTTGGCCGTCTCTATGCCCAGGGAAGTATGGATCGTGCCGATGGCGATATGGTGCCGCTTTTCCAAAATGGTCAGCATAGTATCCAAAGTCTTCATCTCCTCCACCGTTTCCACCTTGGGCAAGGCGACCCCGTTGAGTTCCGGGCAGAGGACTCCATCCAGGTCATCAAAAGTCAAACCGGTGGCAAAGCCGTTGATCCGGACATTGCAGACCTGACCTTGCTCTGAAAGGAATTTTAAAGCCACCTTGACCAAAGGCCTGGCGGCCTCCTTTTCATGGTCCGGAACAGAATCTTCCAGGTCGAGGATCAGCACGTCGGCCCCGTATTTGACGGCCTTTTCCATCCAGGCCGGTTTATGGCCGGGGACAAAAAGCAGGGAGCGGGTAGGTTTCATCATTCCTCCTAATAAGAAGGTTCAAGGTGTACGGTATACGGTTCAAGGTTCAAGGCACAAAGCGTAAGGCGTAAGGCGTTAAGTCAGAGGGTTTCGGTTTTACCTTATACCTTAAACCTTGGACCTTATACTAAAGGTTTCATGACAGCAGCTCCCTGGAAATAACCATACGATGAACCTCGGAAGGCCCTTCTCCGATTCGACGGGTCCTCAGTTCCCGATACCACCGTTCCAAGGGCAGCTCCTTGGCCAACCCCATGCCGCCGTGTATCTGGATGGCCCGGTCCACAACATTCATGGCCACTTCGCTGGCCATGAGCTTGGCCATGGAGGATACGATTTCAAAGGGTTTGTTCTCGGCCCTGCATCGGGCGGCATTGTAGATGACCAATCGGGCCGCGTGAAGTTCGACGGCGGAATCGGCCAGCATCCACTGCACCGCCTGCCTCTGGGAAAGGGTTTTTCCAAAAGTTTCCCTGATCTTGCTGTATTCAATGGCCATTTCCATGGATTCCTGGGCCACCCCCACGCATTGGCCGGCATAAGGAATGCGGTTCTGGGTCAGAAGGGACTTTAAAAGATCGAACCCCCCTCCCCGCTTTCCCAGCATCTGCTCCTCAGAAACCAGACAATCTTCGAAAATCAGTTCATAAGGTGCTTCCGGCCGAATCACCGGAATGGCATTGCTGATGGTATATCCCGGGGTTCCCGTCTCAACGATAAAGCAGGTGATTTCCCCCCGGATGCCGATAGGG
>CAZSTT010000156.1:0-9176 GCA_964609705.1 uncultured Thermodesulfobacteriota bacterium | reverse complement strand
TTCATACCCCTTGGGAAATGTTTGATGCCAGTGCCAGGCCGAGGCAATAATTTCCTTTAACTCCGGATATTGGGGTTCCCAGCCCAGAACTTTCCTGGCCTGAGCGGAAGAAGCCACCAGTACGGCGGGATCGCCCGGGCGGCGCTCCCCCGGGCGAAAAGGAATTTTTCGGCCGCTGACCTGCGCAGCCGCCTCAATCACCTCCAGAACCGAAAATCCCTGACCGTTTCCCAGATTAAAAATCCTCTCCCGGAGGTCCTCCAGACGCTCCAGAGCCAGGACGTGAGCCAGGGCCAGGTCCCGGACATGAACATAATCCCGAATACAACTTCCGTCCGGTGTCGGGTAATCCTGGCCGAAAACTGTTAAAGGAACTCCAGACCCCTCCGGTAAAGAATTATTGACCTCATTCACAGGGATCCGAAGGACCAGAGGGATCAGGTGGGATTCC
Source organism: uncultured Thermodesulfobacteriota bacterium (assembly GCA_964609705.1). GTDB lineage: Bacteria > Desulfobacterota > RBG-13-43-22 > RBG-13-43-22 > RBG-13-43-22 > RBG-13-43-22. The sequence goes on along the minus strand of CAZSTT010000156.1, from coordinate 8,725 downwards.
GGATGGTGATCCTCCCCCAAGCGGTCAATAGCCCCGGCGGCATTGAAATAGCGAAAGGTGACGTACTTGAACCCATAGGCCTTTTGATACCAGTCCAGGACCTGTTCAAAGATAAGTTTAGAATGGCCGTAAGGATTAAGAGGTTGGGTCGGGTGGGTTTCGTCAATCGGGGTGGAAATGGGTTCTCCATAAACCGCCGCCGTAGAGGAAAAAACTATTTTCTTAATTCCGAAAATCCTCATAGTCCTTAAGAGGACAAGTCCCTGGGACACATTGTTGCCATAGTATTTTTCCGGATTCTGGACCGATTCTCCTACTTGACAATATGCCGCCAAATGGAGCACCGCCCCTATGGAATAGGATTCAAAAATATTTTTCAAAAGGGATTCATCCCCCAGGTCCCCTTGAAAAAAAATGCCATTCGATGGGAGGGCCTGGCGATGCCCTTCTTCCAGACTATCCAGAACGACAATCGAATGTCCTCTTTCCAGAAGGGTCTGGCAGACCACGCTTCCGATGTATCCGGCCCCGCCGGTAACTAAAACATGGTTCATAAAAACCTCAAAATAAGGTTCAAGGTTCAAAAACCCTATACCTTACACCTTAAACCTTATACCGGTAATCACCGGTAATATTAAAATCCTTGATTCTTGACTTCTGAGCCTATTTAACCAAAGCATATTTTATTATGCACCACAAAGCCCGGACGCCGTCTTTCCAGTTTATTTTTTTCCCTTCGGCATAAGTCCGTCCGGTATAGGAAATACCCACCTCGTAAATCCGGCAGCCCAGCCGAGCGATCCTCGCCGTTACTTCAGGTTCGAAACCAAATCGTTTTTCCTTCAGCCGGATGGATCTGATTATCTCGGAGCGGAATACTTTATAACAGGTCTCCATATCGGTTAAATTAAGGTTGGTCATCGTATTGGACATTAAGGTCAGAAACCGATTGCCCACATAATGCCAAAAATAGAGGACCCGGTGGGGTTCTCCTCCCATGAAGCGGGAGCCATATACCACATCGGCCTTCCCTTCCACAATAGGTCTTAACAATTTGGGATATTCTGTAGGTTCATACTCCAAGTCGGCATCCTGAATTATAATTATTTCCCCTTGAGCGCCTTGAAATCCTGAGTGCAAAGCAGCACCCTTGCCCTGGTTTTTATCGTGTCTTATCAAACGAATCTTCCCCGCCTCAGCCAGTTTTTGAGCCACATCCCAAGTTCCGTCCTGGGAGCAGTCGTCAATGACAATAATCTCCACAGTGATGTTCAAGGGAGAAAGATCAACCAGGCGGACCTTTTCCACCAAACCTTCAAGGGTTTGCCTTTCATTAAAAACCGGTATGATGACGGATAAAAGCATGGCTGAATCCCAGACTATCTTGTTGGCCTGGTTTTAGGAATCTTTTGAGTATATCGGGTCGTTCCATTTAACGATTTTATTGAATTGATCCGAATATATAGAGATTTACTGGAATTGTCAAAAAGAAAACCAATAAAGAGGATTAGAATCTGTTTTCTTACTCCGGAAGTTATGTTATAAAATCATTTAATTATGTCGAAATGCCGAAATCATCCCGACCTGGAAGGGGTCTTCCCCTGTCTGAAACATCAAATCGCTTACTGCCAGTCTTGTTTTGAAGAAGGACCGTCCTGCAGCGACCCCAAATTATATTGCAAATTCCGACCCCAATGTCTGATTTACGAATCTCAGAAGGAACGGGAAGATGAGGAGAAAAAACGTGAGGGGTGAGGCGAGAAAAGCCTTTAAGACTGTATTCCTAAATTCAGCTTGTTTCTTTCCATTAAATTTTAAAATTTGAACTTTCCATTTTTCAATTTGCCTTTTTCGCTAAGCTCTTTGCCCTAGGCGCTAGGCCCACTAAGCCCCTTATGGTTTCCCGGTGATTAGCACCTTATCCACCCTTTTCCCATCCATGTCGACTACTTCAAACCGCAAATCTCCCCAGTGGAAGTACTCGGAGGGTTTGGGGACTCTTCCCATCTGCATCATCATAAACCCACCCAGAGTCTGATAATGACCGCTGCCTTCCTCCGGCAACCGGCTCAATTCAAGGAGCTCTTTTAATTCATCGATCGGTATCATTCCGTCCACCAGCCAGGAACCGTCTTCCCTCTGAATCGCCTGGGGCTCGGCCGACTGATTCTGGGAAGATATCTCTCCGACAATGGATTCCAAAATATCATTCAAGGTGATCAGCCCTTGAATCCCCCCGTATTCATCCACCACCAGGGCCAGGTGGGGACGGGATTTTTTAAACAACTCCAGAAGATGCATGGCCGCGGCGTTTTCCGGGATAAACAGCGGGGGACTCATTTTTTCTTTCAGGTTCATCGGTCGGCCGGAAAGCCCCTGAACCAGTAGGTCTTTGGCCCGAACCACACCCAGGACATTATCCAAACTACCCTGAACAACGGGAAAACGGGAATAGGGGTTTTCCATAATCTTGGCCCTGTTCTCTTCCTCCGGTCCGTCTTGATCCAGCCAGACAATTTCCAGTCGAGGGGTCATCAGAACCCCGACCTCCCGATCGGCCAAACGAAAGACACTTTTAACAATATCTTTTTCCGCTTCATCAAAAACCCCGTCCCGGGTGCCCTGTTCGATCAGAATCTTGATTTCCTCTTCGGTAACGGACGGTTCTTGTGAAGGCTGATAACCCATAAGCCTGATGATCCATTCGGATGAAGTGGTCAAAATCAGGACCAATGGATGGCTGATCTTGGAGACCCATTGCAAAGGAATGGCCATAATCGAGGCAATCCGTTCGGCATTGTTCAGAGCCATCCGTTTGGGAACCAGTTCCCCGATCACGATGGTGAAATAAGTAAGCACCAGGACCACAATCCCCAAAGAGAGGACCTCACTGTAAGCCCCCAGAAGGGGTAATGATCTCAGATAGACCTCCAAGGTTTGGGCCACCGTAGTCCCCCCGAAGGCCCCGGCCAGGATGCCGATCAGGGTGATGCCCACCTGGACGGTGGACAGAAAACGATTGGGATTTTCAGCCAACTCCAGGGCGGTTTGGGCTCTTACATTGCCTTCTCTGGCCCATTGCTGCAATCGGGCTTTACGGGAAAAAATAACCGCCATCTCGGACATGGAAAACAAGCCGTTCAAGATCAAAAGCAGGAATAGAATCAGGATTTCCATTGGCATTCCTTTAACTAAAACAAAAAGGGCTAACAAAAAAAGCCCCAGGGAATCGTATTCCTCAAGGGCTTTATCTCAACCGTGGTTCACGTTGAATAAATGCATTAAAAGGGCGATATTTTTATTTGGTGGAGGCGGCGGGAGTTGAACCCGCGTCCGAAAATACATCACTTAGGCCTCTACATACATATCCTGGCTACTTAAATTTCGCCTTCCAAGGATCCGCCAGGCGGGAGTCTTGAAAGGCTAGCCTGTAAAAGGTTTCGCCCTTCCGCCTACAGGCCATTCGGTCGGGCTATCCTGCTAATCGTCACCCTTATCCTCCACGCAGGAGAGAAGGACAGGATGTCGGCCGCCTAAGCGGCCAAGGCGTAATCGTAGTTGTCTGCGATTATTGTTTCCTATCTGTTTTACGAGCCGATAGGACCTCGGTATGCCACCTAAGCTAAATATCCCCGTCGAAGCCGTTTCGCCCCCTTTCTGAAAGCGGACAGACATAACCACAGTGGATCTTCAAAAAAGTTATATCTGCTTATTAAAAGATAATAAATCTAAGACCGAAAGTCAAGCACCTTAATTTTCCGGCGGTGTCTCCCCCGAGTCCCTTTTGGACCCCCCTGAAATGAATCCTTTCCCCGGTGATTAAGACTGAAAGACCCGAACTTTTCAAAATGGGAGGGGGCATCGCTTGATTTTGGCCAAGGCCGGAAAAGCGGGATTTAGAAAATCGAGTGAAGATTGAACCCTACCAGCGAACCATGGGGAGCAACAAAGTGTTTTTAACTGCTTATTTTTTCCCTCGGACTACACGGTCATCCTCCCGTTTCAGGTCTTTTTTCTTGATGGATTCCCTTTTGTCATAAAGTTTCTTCCCTTTGGCCAGGGCCAGTTCGACCTTGGCCTTGCCGCCCTGGAAGTAAAGTTTGAGCGGAATTACGGTCAAGCCTTTTTCTTTAATCTTACCGATCATCCGCCTGATTTCTTGTTTATGCAAAAGGAGTTTCCGGGTCCGGGTCGGGTCCTGTTCATTTAAAGGGGAATTTTCATAAGGGCTGATATGGACCTCATGCAAAAACACTTCCCCGCCTTTCGGTTTAGCATAACTGTCTTTTAGATTGGCCCTTCCCAGACGGAGAGATTTGACCTCCGGCCCGGTCAATACCAACCCGGCCTCAATGGTTTCCTGAATCTGGTAATCATGATGAGCCTTTCGGTTTTGGCAGATTATTTTGATATGTTCGGCCATGGTGGGTCTCTTTGGTCTGTTTAGTCTTACTGGTCTTTTGGGTCTGTTTTGAAATATTAATACATTTCATGAAAAAATTTCGTTTATATTAAAATTAGCCACAAACTTCAATTTAGCTATTATTTGATTCCCTTGAATCCTTGACCGCCTCGGCTGAGCTCGTCGCAGGCCCTGGACCCCTTGAATCCATTCTTTTTCAATAAAGCATCGTCCCGTTGATCCCGAAACTATCGGAGAACAACTGAAACATTTCTTGTTTGACATAAGCATTAATCTCTTCGGTTGTGTTCAGGGCCATCACTTTGTTTAAAAACTTCTTTGCCTTTTTATGCGAGGCCAGGCGGATAATTCTTTTGACCCGGGGGATGGACATGGGGTTCATACTCAGTTCATCCAGCCCCAGCCCGAGCAAAATCGGGATGTACAAAGGTTCTCCGGCCATTTCCCCGCACATGGCAACCGGGATCCCGGCCCGGTGGCCGGCCTCGACGGTCTGCAGGAGCAGTCGGAGGATGGCCGGGTGCAAAGGCTGATACATATGGGCTACATGTTCATTGACCCGGTCAATGGCCAGGGTATATTGAATCAAGTCATTGGTCCCGATACTGAAAAAGTCCACTTCCCTGGCCAGCAAATCAGCAATAGCTACGGCCGAAGGGATCTCGATCATGATTCCAATAGGAATTTTGGGGTCAAAAGGAATTTTTTCCGCAACAAGGTCGTCCTTGACCTCTTTCAGGATGGCTTTGGCCTGGAAGACTTCGTTAATGTCGGATATCATAGGGAAGAGTATTTTTAACCTCCCATAGGGGCTGGCCCGTAAGATGGCCCGGAGTTGCCGTTTAAAAATATCCACTTCTTTTAGACTAAAGCGGATGGCCCTCAAACCCAGGGCCGGATTCATCTCCTCGGCCAGGTCCATGTGGGAAGCGAACTTGTCTCCACCGATATCCAGGGTTCGGATGGTCACCGGATTGGGGGCGATGGCCCGGGCCACATTTCTGAAGCTTTCAAAAAGGGTTTCCTCACTCGGCAGTTCTTTCTGACTTAAATATAAAAATTCAGTCCTAAAAAGACCGATGCCCTCCGCCCCGTTGGCCAATACGGTGGGAATCTCTTCCAGAAACTCAATATTAGCCAGGGTCTTGATCAGAAATCCATCCTGGGTTTCTGCCGGGAGATAACTGTATTTGGCGATCTCGGTCCGGTATTGAGCCAGTTTTTCCTTTTTTTGTTGATAAGTATATATCGTTTCCGGATCGGGGTTCAGGATCACCTGCCCATCGCTGCCGTCCACGATAATCCAGTCCCCGCTGTTAATCACCTGGGTGATTCGTTCCAAGCCGACTACCGCCGGAATCTCCAGGGACTGGGCAATGATGGCGGTATGGGAGGTCTTTCCGCCCATGTCGGTGACAAAACCGAGAACATTATCCAGCCGCATCTGTGTGGTATCGGCAGGAGAAAGATCATGAGCCGCAATAATGACCTGCCCCTGGATTTCGGCTAAATTCTCCACCTTTTTTCCGGTTAGATTTCGGAGGATCCTTTCTGATACATAGACCACATCATTAATCCGACCTCGAAAATACTCGTCCTTAATTTTGGCAAAGACTTCCTGGGAGTGGTCGACCGCCTTTCGAAGGGCCCACTCGGCATTGATCTGTTCGTTCCGGATAAGTTCTATGGTTTGATCATAGATCATCCGGTCCCTTAAAATTAGACGGTGGGAATCAATGATCCCGGCATGATCCTTTATTTCTTCAGGAATTTCTTCGATAATCTGATGAAGCTGGAGATCGGCCTGGTTGACCGCCTCTTTAAATCTTTCGACCTCCTGCTCGATCTGGCTTGGATCAAGCAGGTATTGGTAAATAACCTTGACTCGGCTGCGATCCACCAGGTAAGCCTGGCCGATCGCCACCCCCCCGGAGGCCCCGACCCCCTTAAAAAGGACATTCGTGGGTCCTTTTTCCATAAACGGATTATTCTTCTCCGAACTTGTCATCAATCAGCCTTTCCACCGCGTCCAGGAGTTTATCGGCATCGAGACCATCGGCCCGCAGTATAATATTTGAACCCAAGGGGCAAGCCAGGGTTAAAATACTTAAAATACTTTTCCCATCCACTTCCTGTCCATCATAACGGATAGTAAAATCCGAGGAATAGCCATTGCTTATTTGAACCATTTTAGCGGCTGCCCGGGCGTGAAGACCTAATTTATTCTTTATGAGTAGATTTCGTTCCATAATCGTTTGGATTTAAGGTTGCGCTAACGCTTAGCTTATTTAACAAATGCCTGACTTTCGAATTCCCAAGGTTCTTTTTCTGGCGGTGCCAGCAGAAGAGTATATTCCCCTTTGGGTTCCCGGTCCGCCAATTGCCGGAGGAGCTCGCTGACCGAACCGGATATAATTTCCTCATGAATCTTGGTCAATTCCCGGGTCAAGGTCAACTCCCGCTCGCCCAAAACGGCTTTGATTTCTTCCAGAAGATTTCTGATCCGGTGAGGCGCTTCATAGAAAATGACGGTCCTTTTTTGTTCCTTAATTTCCTGGAGGACCTTTTTTCGACGGCTTTTCCGCCTGGGCAAAAATCCCAGGAAAATGAAAGAGTCCCCCGGCAATCCGGAGGCGCTTAAGGCGCAAATCAGGGCCGATGGCCCCGGTATGGGAACCACCGCTATCCGGGTCTGACGCGTTTCCCGGACCAGTTCCCGCCCGGGATCGCTGATGCCCGGCGTCCCGCCATCGGTGACCAGACTGATCTGTTGTCCCTGTTTTAACCGTTCAATAAGAAAAGGTATTTTTCGATATTTATTATTTTCATTAAAACTTATCAAAGGACAATGCAAATCATAAGCGGAAAGGAGTTTCTGTGTTCTTCGCGTATCCTCGGCCGCTATCAGATCGGATCCTTTCAACACCTCCAGGGCCCTCAGGGTGATATCTTTTAAATTACCCAGCGGTGTTGCAACCACATAAAGGACGCCCTCCTCGTTTGAAATCATCGAATAACCCAAGGTTCAAGGTTTAAGGTTTAAGGTTGACGGCTCGTGAAAAATAACCGAAAGCCCATTTTCGTCATTCCCGTGAAAACGGGAATCCAGGGAATTCGATGAGTTCTGGACCCCCGCCTTCGCGGGGGTGACGGTCTATTTGGGGCTGCTTGACCTTTTACGATTCTATTAAAGGGCAAAAAGAAAATTTTAATTTCAGCTTTCAACCTTTAGCCTTCATCTTCGGCCTGCCTTTAGTACGCCAAGTCAAAGGCATTTCGGAACAATTCTATATTCTCATGCTCATGATCCAAATCAATGGCCACCACATCAAATCGGGCCGGATGATCCAAAAGAGAATGCCGTTTCAAGTAATCCAGAGCCACCATGGAAATTTTCCTTTGTTTCCTGGAGCCCACCGCCCACTTAGCCGTTCCAAAATCAGAGGTCAACCGGGTCTTGACCTCTACAAAGGCCAAAATCTTTCCCTCCCGGGCAATGATATCAATTTCTCCAAGAGGGGACTTATAATTCCTTTCCAGGATTTTATACCCTTTTTTCTTGAGCAGTTCAAAAGCCAGATCCTCTCCCGTTTGGCCCACCCGGGTTCGAGGGTCTTTAAACGGCCGGATGAAGCTCATCGGAAACCGTTCCTTTAAAACTTAAGCGATGGAGTGGACAAGGACCGTACCGCTTCAGGGCGGCCAGATGTTCCCGAGTTCCATATCCCTTATTCGCGAAAAAATTATATTCCGGAAAACGGTAATGCCATGATTCCATCAGCCTGTCTCGAATGACTTTGGCTATGATAGAGGCCGCCCCGATAGAGTGACTCAAGCGGTCACCTTGAATCAGACATTTTTGGACAAAAGGCTGCTTCAAAGGTCGGTTACCATCGACCAGGATCAAGTCAGGTTTCAACTGGAGTTGAGAAACCGCCTGTTCCATGGCCGACAGGGAGGCTTGGAGGATATTCAGTCGATCTATTTCCCGGGGTCCAAGAAGCCCCAGGCCAACGGCCACGGACTTCCGTTTGATCAAAGGGAAGATTAAATTCCTTTGTTTGGAGGTAAGTCGCTTGGAGTCGGTTACCCCGGGAAGAAAAAGCCCTGGTGGAAAAATAACCGCCGCCGCCAGCACCGGCCCGGCCAGCGGACCTCTGCCCACTTCATCTACTCCGGCAATCAGGAGGGTCCTCGACCGATCGATTTTCTTTTCAAAAAAACAGGAAGAATTCCTAGCAGTGCCCACACCCACCCGATCGACAGATAAAAGTCCAAAGGGTTTAAACCCAGATACCTAGT
>CAZSTT010000155.1:7614-9266 GCA_964609705.1 uncultured Thermodesulfobacteriota bacterium | reverse complement strand
TGCCTTCGGCCAAGGTCAAAGGGTTTTATCTGATCATGACCTCCCTGGCGGCCCAGTTTGTCACGGTTGATTTTATTCTGACCCAATACGTCAGTCAGATCGGGGGCCGGGGGCAGGCCTTTTCCTTACCCCCGGGAAGTATCACCATCGGTCCCCTGGTTTTGGACACGGACTTGAAGGTCTACTTCTTAGGCGCTGTTCTGACCATCCTTTTGACCATGGGCCTGGCCAATCTGCTTCGCTCCAAAGTCGGACGGGCCTGGATAGCCATCCGGGACAATGATATTGCGGCCGAGACCATGGGAATCAATATCGTCACCTACAAGCTGATGGCCTTTTTTGTGGCCGGGTTTATCGGCGGCATTGCCGGGGGCTTCTGGGTCAGCACCCTGTCAGCCCTGAGCCCGGAACACTTTCAATGGTCCTGGTCTCTGTGGCTGGTGGGGGTCATCCTTATCGGCGGGGTGGGCAGTATTTACGGCACCATCTTCGGTTCCCTGTTTATGGTCCTGATCATGGAGGGGTTGAAATTCGTCATTATTCCTTTAACCCCGATCTATCCCCAGTTCACGATGAGGTTTTTATATCTCAAGGAAGCGGCCTTCGGGCTGACCATCGTCTTGTTTTTGATTTATGAGCCCAACGGATTGGCCTATCGCTGGTGGCAGATCAAGAATTATTTCAATCTCTGGCCCTTTTCCTATTAACAAACAAGAGGAGTCGCGGGGTCCAGGGTTCAAGGATTCAAGTGAAAAGCACTGAAAAAAAGTCCTTGAAACCTTGAATCCTGGAATCCTTGAACCCTTGTTGCTTTTTAAGGAGGTGATGTGAGCTTCTGAGAGCCACCGATTGTTGTCATTTCCAATTTGATTTCCTAAAACTTTAATAATGGAGGTTGCAATGATGAGAAAGAAATCGCTTATTGGGTTAACTGCTTTTTTAATGACTTTATTAGGGGCTTGGGGTCTGGTTTGGGCGGCCCCGGCAGAAATCAGGCTTGGGGCAATCAATGACATGACCGGAGCCACCTCGGATGTGGGCAAAGATTATGCTTTGGGGATTGCCGAGGCCATTGCCTATGTGAATGATAACGGCGGCATCAACGGGAAAAAAATTAAACTTTTCCAATATGACTATGGATATCGGATTCCGGAAGCCGTAACCACCTATAAACGGTTCCGCGATTTCGATAAGGTCGTGGCGGTCCTGGGCTGGGGTACAGGAGATACGGAGGCCCTTTCTCCAACCATCACCAAAGACAAAATGCCCTATGTTTCCGCCTCTTATTCAGCCCATCTCACCGATCCCAGGAAAACACCTTATAACCTTTTTTTCTGCCCTGATTATTCTACCGGCGCCCGGTCAGCGATTACCGCCTGGTTTGATCATGTCTGGAAAACGGATCCCAAATTCAAGGCCCGCAGGGACAAGGGGGAAAAACCCCGTATGGTCTGTTTTTTTCAGGCCTCCTCCCCATACGCCAGCGCCCCGATCAAGGCCATCAAAGATCAAGCCCTTCTCTTAGGGTTTGAAGTGGGACCGGACCAGGATGTTCCTTTAACGGCCCTGGATACCAAGAGCCAGGTTCTGGGGGCCAAACAATTCAACCCCGATCTGGTCTGGCACGGAAATACCACCATGTCCGTGGCAAC
>CAZSTT010000155.1:0-7514 GCA_964609705.1 uncultured Thermodesulfobacteriota bacterium | reverse complement strand
AAAGATTTTGGGCTGGGGTCCCCTCCCGCCAGCTTTTCAGCCACCGATCACCGCCCAACCACCGGGGCCCCGATTTATAAAATTGATAAGGGGAAATTTGTTCTGGTGGAATCGGTCGATTTAAAAAAACGATGGCCGGACAAATGGGAAAAGGAATGGCTGGGCTGGTAAGGTTTTAAGCGATCAGTGATTAGCCGTCAGTCTTCAGCCGTCAGCATTTTGAAGTTAACTTTTTGCTGGTTGCTGAAAACTGAATACTGAATGCTATTACAAGGAGGTAAGATCGTTGGCTGAGGAACCGATCCTGAAGATCAACAGCATAGAAGTTAAGTATCATGAGGTTATCCTGGTCCTCAAGGGGGTTTCCATCGAAGTACCCCAGGGGGGGATTGTGGCCCTCCTGGGGGCCAATGGGGCTGGAAAAAGTACCACCCTGAAAGCCATTTCCGGATTGTTGAAGCATGAGGACGGAAAGGTAACGGATGGCAATATTGTTTTCATGGGAGAACGGGTTGATAAAAAAAATGCCGAAGATATCGCCAAGACAGGGATCGTTCAGGTTATTGAAGGACGCCGTGTCTTTGAGCACCTGACCGTAGAACAAAACCTAGTGGTCGGGGCCCATTTACGGCGGGATCGCCGGGCCGTAAAAGACGGCTTGGAGATGGTTTATCACTATTTTCCCCGTCTGAAAGAAAAACGAAATGAAACGGCCGGTTTTATCAGCGGCGGGGAGCAGCAGATGACCGTGGTCGGCCGGGCTTTAATGGCTAATCCGAAGCTGATGCTCCTGGACGAGCCCTCCATGGGACTGGCCCCCATGCTGATCAAGGAAATCTTCAATATCATCACCCGGCTTCATAAAGAATCCAAAATCTCCATCCTCCTGGTGGAACAGAATGCCAAACTGGCCCTGAGTGTGGCCCCCTACGCCTATGTCATGGAAAACGGACGGATCGTTATGGACGACACCGCCGATAAATTATTGGAGAACCCCGATATCAAAGATTTCTATCTCGGTCTTACCGATCTAGGAACCCGAAAAAGCTTCCGAGAGATCAAACACTATAAACGACGAAAACGTTGGTTAACCTAAAGGGAGGATATTATGAAAAAAGTTGCCTTTTCTTTGTTTCTGCTCATAGGGATCATCACACTGCTGGCCTTACCTTGTCTGGCGGCGGAAGGCAAAACCGCCGCCCCTGGAAAATCCGAATCCAAGCCGGCTGCCGATAAAAAAATGTCCGCCAAGGCTCCGATCGTCAAATTGGAACGGGTTGAGATAGCCAGTTATTGGGGCTACTATTTAGATGGTATTTTGGATAAAGAGGGGAAATTAACGGCCGGAAGAAGGGGGACACCTCTGATCTTATCCTTTGTCTATTCCATCCAGAACCCCAGTAACTATAAAATTATGTTAGACGATTTTAAGTTTACGGTCGCTTTCGAAGGATTTGAATTGAATACCCTGACCTTCTTTGACGACAACTATATTCCGGCTAAAACGACTGATCACTTTAGATTCAATGGAACCTTTGATTATAATTCCGCCAATCTGACGCTGGCGGTTACCGGCGGAATGAGACTCAAGGAGATGAATACCACGCCTGCCGAGCAGTTAAAGAAATGGTGGGAAGGGATTTCCGACTTTAACTTCCCGATCACGGTCAACGGCACCGCCACCCTTGTCGGCCCTGACGGGAAAAACATCATCGTGCCTTTTGAAGGTACTTTTCCACCCAAATAACACCCACTATTAGTTCGGAGTTAGGAATTCGGAGTTCTGGAAAAAACCACCGACTCAAAACTCCCAACTCCGAACTGATTTTACTGCACTCAGGGGGGAAATCAATGGTGACCAGGAAGGAACGCTGTTCGGGATATTATTCCAAATTGGAAACTATGACCGGCAAAGAACGAAGCCGGCTTCATGACAGAAAATTAAAACAGATCATTGCTTATGCTTATGAAAAGGCCCCGGCTATCAAAAAAAAGCTGGACCGGGCCAAAGTCAAGCCGGGCGAAATCGTTTCCGTCAAAGATCTGGAGAGACTGCCTATTACCGAAAAGGCCGATTTGATAGGGCTTCAGAAAAAGAATCCCCCCTTTGGCGGTTTTAACGGGGTGGCTCCGGAGGCATTGAGCCGTATCTTTATTTCCCCAGGGCCTATCTATGAACCCGGCGAGCTGGTCTATGAAGACAACCGTTGGGCCCAGGGATTATTTGCCGGCGGGTTCAGGGCCGGCGATCTATGTCAAGTCACTTTTAATTTTCATCTCGTCCCTTTTGGCTTTATGCTTGACTCTTCGTTAAAGCTCCTGGGCTGCCGTTCCATCCCGGCCGGGGTGGGGAGCACGGAACTTCAAGTCCAGATTATGAAAGACTTGAAAGTGACCGGCTTTTTGGGAACCCCTAGTTTTCTTTTTTCCGCTTTGCAGAAGGCCAAGGAAATGGGCTTTAACCCCAAAAAGGATCTGGCGTTGAAAACGGCTTTTGTAGCTGCTGAGATGCTTCCCGAATCCCTCCGGGACAATCTGGAATCCGAATTAGGGGTGATGGTCCGCCAAAGTTATGGAACGGCCGACATCGGCTGTCTGGGTTTTGAGTGCATTCAAAAAAACGGCATGCATTTCCCCGATGACTGCATTGTTGAGATCGTCGATCCCCGGACCGGGAAACAATGCGGCCCAGGGGAAATCGGGGAGGTCGTAGGCACTTGTTTCAATAAAGTCTATCCCCTGGTCCGGTTCGGCAGCGGAGATCTCTCTTACTTCAGCGACGAACCCTGTCTTTGCGGGAGAACGTCCCCCCGGCTGATGAAAATTGTCGGGCGGGTGGATCAAATGACCAAGGTCAAAGGGATGTTCATCCATCCGGGTCTGGTGGATACCGTAGCCGCCAAATTCGATGAAATCTGCGCCTGCCAGGTTGTGGTCACCCGGGAAGGTCATCAGGACAAGATGACTTTTAGGGCGGAACTGGCCCAATCCTGTCCGGACCCGAAAAAATTGTCCGAAGCCCTGAAAAAAGTAATTCAGGAAATCCTGCGGGTCCGGGGGGAGGTACAATTTCTGCCCAAAGGCTCTTTGCCCAAAGAGGCCAAAAAGATCGAAGATAAAAGGGTTTGGGAGTAGTTTCGCGGCAGCTCTGAAAGAAAAAATACTATCCGGAATCGGGAATAGCCCTATCCCGGTCAAGGTTTCCGGGAAAAGGCCCTTTTTTATTCAAGAAAGGGCCTTTTTTATTCCTTGACATCAGCCGGAACGAACAGTAAATTATTAGCCATAACATTTATTCTTTCAAAATAAAAATCACTGGTAAATCCAAAAGGCTCAAGGTCAAACCTGCTTAATAAAGAGCTTTTGATCTCTTGAGGCCTGCTGGAAAATAGAGGAGGACCTGAAATGGCTTTTTCAACTTTTCAAGAAATCATCCAGTTTGCCATCAGTAAGGAGAAAGACGCCCAGACTTTCTATCATTCCGCCGCTGCGCTTTCCCAATATCCGGGGATAGCCCCCCTTTTTTTAGAGATGGCGGCCGAGGAGGAAAAGCACCAAAAATTATTGGAGGATCTGCCGGACCCCTTGACCCTTCCGGAGCCTTCCAGAACCATTCCGGACCTGAAAATCAGCGACTATTTGATGGATTTGAAGTTCCACAAGGATATGAAATATCAGGACGTAATGATCCTGGCCATGAAAAATGAGGAGAAATCTTTAAAGTTCTATCGGGCCTGGGAATCCAAGGTCCAGGACCCTGCTCAGAAAAAACTGTTTACCTATTTGGCCGATCAGGAGGCTGAGCATAAATATCGCCTGGAATCGGTTTACGACGAAAAAATATTGGATTGATGCCATAAAATGAAGACCGTCCTGCCTGAAGACCCTTGGGAAGCCCTCCACGAGGAAAAGGTGCCGGAAACCGAATCCGCATCCAAGAGCCCGGTAGTCCCTTACGACCCTCTTCAGCGTTATTTGTATGAAATCAACCGTTATCCCCTCTTGACTCCGGAAGAAGAGAAAAGCCTGCTGACCCGCTACCAGCAGGCCCCGGACTCCGATTTGGCCTATAAATTGATTACCTCCAATCTGCGGCTGGTGGTCAAGATCGCCATGGAATTCCAACGCTACTGGATGCAGAACTTGTTGGACCTGATCCAAGAGGGGAATATCGGCCTCATGCAGGCCATCAAAAAATTCGATCCCTTTAGAGGAATCAAGTTTTCTTATTATGCCTCCTTCTGGATCAAAGCTTACATACTTAAATTCATTATGGACAACTGGAAGCTGGTGAAAATCGGCACCACCCAGGCTCAGCGAAAACTTTTTTACAACTTAAAAAAGGAAAAGGGCCGTCTGCTGGCTCAGGGGATTGATCCGGTCCCTAAACTTCTTTCTGAAAGATTCTCGGTCAGCGAAAAAGAAATTATTGAGATGGATCAAAGGTTGGGAGAATGGGAACTCTCTCTGGATGCACCGGTGGCCGAAGATTCTTCGGTGGACCATAAGTCTATTCTGCCCGCCCATGAGGCTTCCCCGGAGAGGACCTTAAGCGAAATGGAATTGAAAACCATTTTCAAGACCAAACTTAAAAATTTTCAAAAAGGACTGACCCCCCGGGAAAATATTATTTTCGAAAAACGGATCCTGGCCGATGAACCACTGACCCTCCAGGATCTGGGAGATCAATTCGAGGTTTCCCGGGAAAGGATCCGGCAGTTGGAAGAAAAACTCTTGAAAAAAGTCAAGGCCTATCTGGAAAAAGAAATTCCGGATTTAAAACCCGACTATTTACAGGAAACGCCCTGATAGCTCATAGCTCACAACTGACAGCGCATAGGGCAGTTTTTGCTCTCAACTGTGAGCTATGAGCTATCAGCTGATTATTAAATGCGGATCAATCCTAGCGATGAAAATAAAAGGTCCTTTCCTCTCCCTTCTTTTCCTGACCGGGGTTCTCTTTTTTCTTTTGGTTGGTTCCGGGTGTCTCAGCCGACCGTCTCAATTAAACACCGAACAGCCGCCCCCTCAGACTCCTCCGGGTAAAACTTCATTTAAAAAAATACCGGACAAACAAAGTGAGGCTTATTATCGTTTCTTGCTGGGCAGCCTCTATGCTCAGGAATATCAGGATGCCCAGGCCATTGAAGAAATCCGAAAAACCTTGACCCTGGTGCCCGATTCGGCCTTTTTGGAATTTTCCCTGGGTCGCCTTTTTTTCAGGGCCTCCAATCCCGTCGAAGCCCGAAACCATACCCAAAAAGCCATCGACCTTAATCCTAAACTTCAGGAAGCCTATTCTCTGTTAGCCGAGATTTATATCTCCCAGCAAAAGTGGGAAGAGGCCGGCCATACCTATCAAACCCTTTCTACTCTCAATCCCCGGGACGAAGAGGTGCTTTTTAATATGGGAATCTTGAACCTCCAACTCAAGAAAATCCCTCAGGCTTTGGAATCTTTTCAAAAATTAATCGCTGTAAATCCGCGATCCGAGAAAGGGCTTTTCTTCATCGCCAAGATTTCCGAGGAAATGAAGCAATACGATAAGGCCAAAATGTATTTTCAAGAAACGATCAAGGTCAACCCTAATCATATCAATGCCTATATGGGCCTGGCCCAGGTCTATGAATTGACCAATCAAGAAAAACCCGCCCTGTCCGTGTATCAAACGGTCCTACAGAAATCCCCCAAAAACTTGGAAGCCCAGGAAAGGGCCGGAAATCTATTATTAAAACTGGGGGACTGGGAACAGGGCCATGCTTTGCTGGAATCCTTGAAAGCTAATTCTCGTCAGGACTTTAACAGACGGTTCCGAATTGGGATCATTTACCTGGAGAACAATCATTTCAACCAATCCGCCCAAGAATTCAACGCCCTTTTGGAAGAAAAGCCCGACGACCACAAAATCAAATATTTTCTGGCCATCACCTTGATGGAACAACAAAACTATAAGAAAGCCTTTGAATGGTTAACCTCTATTGCAACCCAATCGGAATACTATCCTCAATCTCTGATCATGCAGGCTTATATTCTGGAAAAAGAAAAAAAATATGAAGAGGCCATTCAACTATTGAAAAGGGCGTTAATTATCGTTCCCAAAAAGATAGAAATTTACCTGACCCTTTCCGCCCTTTATGAACAAACGAGCAGTTTTTCGGAGGCAAAAAAGGTGCTTCTGGAAGGCATTGAGATCGATCCCGATCAAGCCGAACTCTATTTCCGCCTGGGGGCTCTCTTGGACAAAACGGGGCATAAAAGGGAAAGCATCCAGCACTTGAAAACTGCCATCAAAAAAGAGCCCTTTCATGCCATGGCCTTGAATTACCTGGGGTACACCTACGCTGAAAGGGGAACCAATCTGGATGAAGCCGAAGATTTGATTAAGCGGGCCTTAAAATTCCGTCCCAATGACGGCTATATTCTCGACAGCCTGGGATGGGTCTATTTTAAAAAGAAAAAATTTGATGAGGCCCTCATCGAATTGGAAAAGGCCTGGAAATTGGCCCCCAATGACCCGGTCATTGGAGAGCATTTGGGGGATGTCTATATTAAAAAAAGCCTCTGGGAAAAGGCCTTGAAGGCCTATCGTCGGATTTTGGAAATTAATCCGACAACCAAAGAGAAAGAAAACATCCTGAGAAAAATCAAAGAAGCGCAGCAAAAACTGGAGGAAGAAAAAGGAGGGGTTGACCATTCGACCAATTAAATCCCTGATCTCGAGACCTGCGAAAGGGAAAACTTGGCCAAAGGGAACTTTTTTCAATGGTCTCCTATTCTCCTTGGTTTTGATATTTTTACCGCTCTTCCCTCCCCTGCCCCCCATTCAAGCCCAGTCTCCTCCCGAGAAGACCGAGGCCGTACAAAAAGAGGATTCAAGGTTTCAAAAGCTGGCCGACCGTTTGTCGATACTGGATGAGCCCGTCTCCCGGGAAGGCGCCGGGATACTCATTGTCCAGGCACCCGGGGAAAGATACCGTCTTCAGTTTCGTCTGATCGCCCGGGGGCCGGAGGCCTTACGATTGGAAATATTTGACCCTTTCGGACGCCCCCTGCTCTATCTCGTTTCCTATCATGGGGGAATCCGCCTCTTATCCATTCCTCAAAAAAAAGAAATCCCTTTTGACCTGCCCTCCTCCGGTCCCTGGTCCGCTTTTCCAAAGATCGATATCAGAGAATTATTAAAAATATTTTGGGGCCGTGTGCCAATTTTCCCTTATGACACCTACCAAAGTTCTCTCCGTTCCGAAAAGGGTAAGGAGACGGTTAAATTCGAATTCCGGGGTTCCCTTCGTCAGGAGATTTGGATAACCCCGAGTCCCTTTACTTTGACTAAATCCCGGATAACAGGTCCTTCCCGGGATGGGGAAATTGAAATTCTCTTTTCCGATTTTTCCGATTCCAACGGGAACCGGACCCCGATGCGTTGTGAGATCAAAGAGGGAACAGGGGAGCGGGCCTTTTCCCTTCGTTATGAAACATTGGTCCCCCGTCCGGACATCCCCGATGAAATATTC
>CAZSTT010000154.1:3799-9322 GCA_964609705.1 uncultured Thermodesulfobacteriota bacterium | reverse complement strand
AGACCTCCTGACGGGTAGGCTTGAGAACGTTGGATTCATCCCCGGATAAGACCGCAGCTACCACCTGAGGCGAAAGATATCTTTTCAGCCGTGTGATGCGTTCGGCCTCGGACACATCCAGACTGACCCGTTTTTCCATTTGAGAGGTCAAGGAGGTGGCTTCTTTTCGTAACCGATGAAGTTCCAGCATATTCCGGAGACGAACCTGCAATTCGGTGGGGTCCGGTTGGCGGAGGATTTCATCCACCCCGGCCTGAAGCAGGGAAAAGGTGGTCTCCCAGGATTTATCATCAGTCAATAAAACAATCGGACCGGCCTGGGAATGGGATTTTATTTCCTGACATACATTCAGGGAGGCCTCCGTTTGGCTGCAAAGCAGGATGCAGTCCGGTGGGGATTTCTTAAGGATTGATTTGACCTGCAGGCTATCCGAAGCCCGATGAATCACCACTCCGGAAGCCGCCAGGGGGGCCAGCAGGGGTTCAATCTGCGAGCAGTCCGGATGGATGACCAGGAGAGCCGGCGGTTCCTGGTTTTTGGAAACCAGGGGAATGGGCACAGTCTGCGGCCCTTGGGAAAAAGCGACCTCCGGTTTCCCGGGTTGTTTTATCTCTACCGGCCGTCCCATTTCCGGCTTTGCCGGTTGTACCGGTTCAGGTTCCCGGACTCGGTCAGGCTTTTCTATTTTAGGAACTTTGTTTTCGGGCTCTTTCCCGGGGCCTGTCCGGGATTCTTTGGGCTTTGTGGCTTCGGTAGGCGGGGATGTTTCTTTAGCCCGTTCTTTATCCCGGATCTGTTCCAACAGAATATCTGAAACTCCAACCCGGATCCTATCCCCGGGGTGCAACAGGACCCGGGTAATGCGCTGACCATTGAGCAGTGTCCCGTTGACGCTTTTTAAATCCTCTAAGAACAACCCCTCGGACATCAGCTGCAAATGGCAGTGTTCCCTGGAAACCAGTTGATCGTTAATGACCACTTCACAGTGGTTGGCGCGGCCGATCCGAACCATTGGTTTGTCCAGCCGATAGGTCCAGCGCTTTCCAACGGAAGGTGTGATTTGCAGTTGAAAGGCCATAAGGTCCTTTGGTTAAAGATTATGCAAGAATTATACTTCCGAGTTTCGTTAAAGTCAAACTTCCTTATACAAATATAACGGACCAAGTCACGATTAATGGGTAAAAAAGCAAAGGGGCTCCAGGAAATAGAAGTTTCGGCGATCCGGGTTATAAAAATGGCAAACAGTATTGACTCCTGGAGTGGGGTTTGCTATAAAATATCCACTGATGTCTATGGAATCCTCCCACGTCCGAAATGATTTTATCCTGCTGATTTCCAGCCGGGTCTTCACCCGGATCGGAGACGGCTTCTTACGAATCCTGTCTGTCCTTCTGGTAGCCTCAAAAAGTAAGGACCCCATGATCGCCGGGCTGGTCCTGGTTTTTCGATATGTCTGCGAGATCATCATCAATGCCATATCCGGACCTTTTATTGATAAACTCCGCATCCGCCATTCCCTGATGGCTGCTGATCTGCTGCGGACCATTTTGAGCCTGCTCCTGGTGGCCGCGGTACTCTTGGGATATCCCTACCCGGTTTACCTGGTCTTGTCTTTTTTAGGAGACTTTGTCTTTATTTTTTTTAAACCAGCGGCCGACAAGGTGGTTAAAGTCAACTTTCCGGTAAAGGAAGGGACCAAGGTTCTATCCCAGATCGATGCCGCCAACCATTTCAGCAATATCAGCGGATACGCGCTGGCCAGTCTGGTAGCCGGCTTTCTGGGACTTAAAATAGCCGTCTTCTGGGGGCCGCTCTTTTTCTTTATCTCCTTCTTTCTGGTCTCCCGGCTTAAATTAGGCGGCGAATCGGTCATTGACTATAAAAAAGTCCGGGAAAAATCCTATTGGGCCAGTCAAAAAGAAGGCCTGCGGTACACCTGGGGCAACAAGCCTCTGCGTCTGTTATTGATCGGTCGTTCCCTGGTGGCCATGGCCCGCGGTTCTTTCTCTGTGCTTTCAGTGGTTTATTTGGCCAATATCGCCAAGGGGCTGTCGGCCTACGGCTATTTCGAATCGGCGCAATCGGCCGGCAAGGTTGTCGTTACCGCCCTGGTGATCCCATTTTTCTTTGCCTACCGTTCCACTTTTTTTCTCACCGGGGTGTCCCTGATCGTCATCGGGCTGGCCTTTTTCGGATTCAACCTGGTGAATGATGTAGTTCTGGCCTGCCTGGTAGGGGCTATGGTGGGGGCGGGCCAGGCCTCTGAAGCCGTGGGGATTGACGCCATCATCAATCGTTATTCCGAGGCCCACATTCAGGGGAGGGCCAAATCCACCACCAGCTTCGGCAGTCGTATTTTCGGATTGACGGCCATTGCTGCTGTCTATATTTTGGTAACGACCTTCCAGGTATCTGCCCGGACCCTTTTCGGCTGGCTGGGTATCTTCCCGTTTTTAGGGGCTGTGGTATTTTTTATGGGCTGGAAGGCCGAAAAAGAAGAAAGTATTAACAATTCATCCCAATAGAGGTGTCTATGGCCTTGGACAAAAAACTCCTTAAAGAGATTGAAGCCCCGGAACTGGAAGTTCAGGCGGTTGCCTTCTTTGAATCCCTGCAGCAGGCCGCCGACTCCGGTGTCAAGAAAGTCGATCAACCCTATGGCCAGGTCACCCTGGGGATTACCCTTCCCCCTCTGGGTGAGGGGGACCGGGGCATCGTCTATCCCTTGCGGCATCATTCCCTGCCCCTGCCCGATCCCCAGGTACCCCTCTGTCTCAAGGTGGCCAAACAGCAGCCGGTCTGCCGGGAGCGTCTCCTGGAAGAGGCCATGACCACCGATTTTTTTCTTTCCGAGCAGGTGTACGTCCCGCGGATCTTTCACCTGGATCCTTTGGGCCGCTTTTGCATCAAAGAGTTTGTGGAGGGGGAATCCATTACCAGTCTTTATCTGCGGTTCAATGATTTGTCGGTTAAAACTCAGCAATTGATTCTGGAGGGACTGGAAAAATTTTTAAATCGCCTTCTGGAATTATTCAAAAAAAGGGCGGATTGCAAGGTCAGCGTCAGCCCCAATAACATCTATGTGCTCAGTGAAGGAGGCCGGTTTAAGGACCCCACCCAATTTGTCCTGATCGATCCCGGTACCACCCTTAAAAAGAATTATGAGGGCTATACCTTCAATAAGTATTGGAACGAAGTCCTCCCCGACCGCATCCGCAAATACCAGCGTACCGGCTATCTGCAGTGGCTGGTTCCTCAGGAAGTCACCCAGTCCGAACGGGACGAAGCCAAAGAATTTGAAATCTTCCGCGGTTTGAAGCCGTCCGAAATATTCCTCCTGCTAAAAACAGCCAAGACGATTGAATTCGAACCGGAGGAAATCATCCTCCGGGAAGGGGCCATTGGAGAAAATTTTTATCTGATTCTGGAGGGTGAGGTGGAGGTCCGGAGGGGCCACTTTTCCAAGCCGGGTTCCTGGCACCAACGGATCGGCCGCGGATCGGTTCTGGGAGAATTGGCCTTCCTGCTCCATGTGCCCCGGTCCATGACCGTGGTGGCCGCCACCCCCTGTAAATTGATCGAGATCGACCAGGATCAGTTCAATGAGCTGTTAGAGGCCAACCTCACGGCTCCCTATAAACTGATCAAAAATATTGCGGTCATTATGGCCGAACGTCTTTTCAAATTGACCCTCAAACATGAAAAACTGTTGGAGACCCAGGAACTCAACGCCTCCGGGGAAAACTCTCATGGATGAATCAAAAAACCGGTCCGAAATTTGTCCCCGGTGTGAGGAAGGTTTTTTAACAACGGTTCAAACCCCTCAGGACATCACCATCGAAGGGTCTGTTGTCCGTATTCCTAATGTCCAGGTGGAGGAATGCCGGGTTTGTGGTTTCCGTTCCCTTTCCGGAGGAGAGACCGGCCTGTTCGAAATCCTTTTTTCGCCCCGGTATGCCCGGATAGGCGAGTTGGTCCAGGCCCTTCATGCCGCCGGTTATTATGGGATGTTTTTAAGAGAGGACCGGTCAGACACCTTCCTCGGGTTCGGGTCAAGGGATTACGTGGCCAATCTGGAGGAAGATCTGCGGGGCCTTTACCTGGATAACGAATCCAACCACGTGATTCAGGGATTGAGCCATTTCAAGACCGGATTGATTCCCATCAACCTGGCCGGGGAACAATACACCGTTAAGCTGCCCAAGATCGGGGAGGGGGAAAACGGTATCGTCTATGATTATCAGGAAGCCTTCCAGGCGGTTTTAAAACTTGCCAAGCCACGGGCTTACAGCCGAAATCATCTAAAAGATGAATTCGAAGTAACGGAATTTTTCGAAAAACAAGGTGTTCCCGTGCCGCGAATTCTGTCCAGCGATCCCTACGGCAGTTTTATGATCAAAGAACGGCTGGCCGGCGAATCCCTGGCTAAAATCTATCATTCCCTGGGCGGACCGGGAAGTTTAGCCTATCAGCAGGTCCGGGATACCACTCGGGCTTTCATCGATCGTTTGATTGACCTGTTCGTTAAAACCCCGGCAGTGAAGACTTCGGTCAGCCCCAATAACATTTTTGTAATCTTGAAGGGGAATGACTGTCGCTGTCTGCTGGTGGATACCGGTCCGGCTCCCTTCCACGATTATTCGGGGTTTAATTTTGATCATTATTGGGATACGGTGATCCCTCAAAAGATCAAGCAATATACCGCGGCCGGATATCTTTAAGCCCGGTTTTTTAAAATCCTTTTTACTTCACTTCGTCTGGATGGTTTTCGGTTGTTGCTGTTGTTGCTGTCCCGGCTTCGTTGGTTTAAGAATGGTAATGGTCGGCTTCCCCTTTTTTTTCCGGCAATCCGCTTCTGCGATTTTCAAGGCGTTGCGCGCTTCCAGGTAATTGGGATTCAATTTTAAAGCCTGCTTATAGGCGATGATAGCCGTCCTGCAGGATTTTTCCTTCTGCTCGATCTCCCCTAAAGCAAAGTAAACCTCCGGCACTTTGCTGTCCAGCGTTCGGGCTGCCTTCAGGTGCGGCTCCGCCTTCTGATATTTTTCCGTTTGAAAATAAAGTAATCCCAGAGATTCAAGGGAGGGAAGGTGTTTGGGATCGATTCGAACGGCATTTTCGTAGGCTTCCTCTGCATCCTTAATTCTTTTCAGACTCTCATAGGATTGCCCAAGGGCATAGTAGGCCAATAGGTGAGTGCCGTCTTTTTCGATGGCCTTTTTAAATTTTTCGATGGCTTCTTTAAACTCCCCCTTCTTATACTCTTCCATTCCTTTGCGGAATAGGTCATCGGC
Source organism: uncultured Thermodesulfobacteriota bacterium (assembly GCA_964609705.1). GTDB lineage: Bacteria > Desulfobacterota > RBG-13-43-22 > RBG-13-43-22 > RBG-13-43-22 > RBG-13-43-22. The sequence goes on along the minus strand of CAZSTT010000154.1, from coordinate 4,028 downwards.
GCGATCCGAACTTTCTTTGTTGGCTTTATCTTCCTTACTATCTTTATCTTTCTTATCTTCTTTATCCTTCTTATCTTCTCTATCCTTCTTATCTTCTTTGTCCTTTTTGTCTGCCTTATCTGTTTTTTCTTTTTTATCCGAAGATTCATTCTTGGACGTGGTGGCACAACCACAAGCAAAAAGCACCAATACCAATAAAATCGCTGCCCTCATCCAATTTTTCTTCATG
>CAZSTT010000154.1:0-3699 GCA_964609705.1 uncultured Thermodesulfobacteriota bacterium | reverse complement strand
ACGGAATAGGTGCGATTCATTTTTTGCAGGATTGAATCGTCTCCGGACTGTAAAGGAATATGGAGATGAGGGCAGAGATTGGGGAATTTATGAAAAAGATCGATGAGGGTCGGAGTGACTTCCTGGGGTTCCAAGGAACTTAATCGAAAATACAGATGAGGGTGTGTTTCTAATAGGATTTCCAAAAGAGAAACCAGATCAGCAGGCGGGGCAAGGTCTCCCCCGTATTGTCCCAGATGGATGCCGGTCAGGACCAGTTCCTTGACTCCCTGGCTGTCTAAAAAGGTTATCCCGGAGATTACTTCTTCCACAGACAGGCTTCTTGATCGACCCCTGGCCCTGGGGACCAGGCAATAACTGCACCGGGCATTACAGCCGTCCTGAATGCGTAAAAAAGCCCTGGTTTTTTCATCAGGCAAAGGGAAATGGGCCTCGATTGGTTTTCCCACTTGAGCCGGCAAGACCCTGGAGGAGGATCTTTGTTTCTCCGGAAAGGCCACCAGATCAGGGATTTCCATTTTATTATTATGGCCGATCACATAATTCAACCCTGGGATCTTTTCAAATTCCTCGGGAAAAAGCTGGGCGGCACATCCCGCAGCTATGACCCGGGATCCGGGATGGTTCCGAACGGCCTTCCTGACCATCTGGGCCGATTGCCTTTGGGCCTCGGCGGTAACCGCGCAACTGTTAATGATATAGAGATCGGCCTCTTCCTTAAAGGGAACCATTTCCCAGCCCAGAGCTTGAAAACGTTCCCTCAGACAAGCGGATTCAAACTGGTTGACCTTGCAGCCCAGGGTGTGTATGGCCAACTTGGGGGGGTTACTCTTTCCAGGATTTTTCAATCCAGCCCCCTCCCAGGACTTGATCCTCCCAATAGAGGACTGCCGCTTGTCCCGGAGTCACCGCCTTTTGCGGGTTTTGAAAATGGATTTCCAGCTTTTGATCTTCACCGAGGCGTAAATGAGCCTTAGCCGCTTTGTGCTTATAGCGAACCTGGACCATAATTTCCAAACCATCGACTTCAGGAGGGCGGGATAAAAAACAGACATCGGAAAGGTAACAACCGGAGGATTCCAGATCTTTTTTCCCGCCGATGACCAATCGGTTGAGGTCAGGGTCCATCTGAACAACGTAATAAGGCTCCTTCGCCGGTAAACCCAACCCTCTTCTTTGGCCGACGGTATAAGCAAACAGCCCCTGGTGGGTCCCCAGTTTTTTTCCGTCCAGATCTACTATATCTCCGGACCGGATCAGGTTGGGAGGATTTTGCTTAAGGAAAAACTCCCGGTAACCTCCCTTAGGAAGAAAACAGATGTCCTGGCTTTCCCCCCGGGGATTGATCGGCAGGCCGATTTCCCCGGCTCGGGCCCTGACTTTATCTTTGGTCCAGGGTCCCAAAGGAAATAGAATACGGTTGAGGTTCTGTGGCCTGACCCTATGTAAAAAATAAGATTGATCCTTAACTATATCCAACCCCCTGGCAATGGTCTGCCCTTTCCCCCAGTGGGCCGGGACGATCCGGGCATAATGACCGGTGGCAAAAAAATCAGCTCCCAAGTCCAATCCCTTTTGGTAAAGCAAATCGAATTTGATCAGGGGATTGCAGACCACACAAGGGTTGGGGGTCCGTCCCAAGGCATATTCGGATATAAAATAGTCCACCACCTTTTGTTGGAAAAACCCTTTAATTGAAAAGACTTCCAGGGGGATGTCTAAAAAAGAGGTGATTCTTTCCAGCCAGGGAAGGGGAGACTCAGGGGAATAACCGAAATCGGCATGAAGGCCTATAACCCGGAAGCCTTCTTTTTTTAAAAGAAAAGCGGAAAGGGCGCTGTCAATTCCACCACTAAGGGCTAAGGCGACTGTTTTCAATAATAACCAAATAGAAGGGGGGAAGGGTTCTAGGTTTCAAGGGTTCAAGGAGTTTTAATGCTGACGACCTCGTAATAAATTGTCACCCCGGTGGAAACCGGGGTCCAGGGGGTTTTTAATTTATTGAAGTTCCTGGATTCCGGCTTTCGCTCGACCTCCTTTGGAGGTCTCTGAAAGAGGTCGGTGAAACCGACCGACCGGAATGACGTTTTTGGGGTTCTATCGACTTTTTACGAGACCAACACTTCTCCTGCTTTTCATTCCACTCCGCGATCCCGACCCCTTGAACCCTTGAATCCATGACCCCTCGTTTTCAGGCATACTTTTTAAAAACTTTTTCAAATCCGGGCAGGGACTTTTCAATAGTGGCGTCAGAGGTGCAATAAGCAATCCGAAAATAACCCGGAGCCCCAAACCCCAGACCGGGTACGACCAGGATCAATTCGTCCTGCAAGGCCTTAACAAAAGCGGCATCATCCGATATGGGAGAACGTGGAAAAAGATAAAAGGCGCCTTCAGGTTTGGTAAGTTGATATCCTATTTTAGAAAGACCCTGAAAAAAAATATCTCGTTTTTTTCTGTATATTTCAACGTCTACGGTCAAACCTTGAACCGCTGGTAGAAGCCGCTGCATCAGGGCCGGGGCGTTTACAAAGCCCAGGGTACGGTTGGTAAAGGAACAGGCGGCCAGCAGTTCTTCCTTTTCCGTAATCTCAGGATGGACCGCCAGATAACCGATCCTCTCGCCCGGCAAGGAAAGGTCTTTGGAATAAGAGGTGACACTGATGCTTTGCCGGCAGGCCTGAAAGATGCTGGGCACCTGGATTTGATCATAAACGATCTTCCGGTAAGGTTCATCGCCTAGTAAATAAATCACCTGTCCTCGTTCTCTGCAGATCCGGTCTAACAGGTTTCCCAACTGCCTGAGGGATCTTTCATCATAGACCTTCCCGGTGGGGTTATTGGGAGAATTTAGCAACACCGCTTTGGTCTTAGGGGTCAAAGCCTGCTCGATGGCCATGACATCGAGAGAGAAATCGGGCCCGGTGGGAACCACCACGGGAACTCCCTGGACATTATCAGTATAAAAAAGATACTCGACGAAATAAGGGGCCAAAATGATAATTTCCTCTCCAGGTTCGATCAAGGCCTTTAAAACGGTATTCAAGGCCCCGGCTGCCCCACAGGTCATAATCACTTCCTGTTCACTGAAGGACAGGTCGTGTTCCTGGGACAAGAAATCCGCTACGGCCCTGCGGGTTTCCCCATACCCGGCATTGGACATATAGCCGTGAAGGGCTGGAGCAGGATGACTCAGGATTTCAATCAATCTCTGGTTGACCTTCTCGGGCGGATCCAGATTGGGGTTCCCTAAACTGAAATCAAAAACATTTTCTTGGCCGTGTTTGGCCTTGAGTCTGTCCCCTTCTTCAAACATTTTTCGAATAAAGGAGCCTTTTTCCATTTTTTCTTTTATTTTTTTTGAGATGGCCATTCTATTCTCCTGATGGACTGATTAAATTATACCCATCTTTTCCGCTCCAGGCGGGATGGCCTCATCCCTCGGGATGAAGTTGTTTTGGTCTGAGTGATTTTGAACAGTCTGCAACTAATAAATTTATTTTCATTTGTGCCAAATTGGACAGAGGCCGTCACCCCGGCTTTCGCCGGGGTGACGGAGGCCTTTTTACTGTAAAAAATACTGGATTCCGGCTTCCGCCGGAATGACTGTAAGAGAGTTCTGATGGATTTTTAAGAGTCCTCTTTTTTTATTTTGTTTTAACTTTATATCTTTCGGATTCATTAAAAAAATCCAAAGCC
>CAZSTT010000153.1:0-9328 GCA_964609705.1 uncultured Thermodesulfobacteriota bacterium | reverse complement strand
CCGGTTAATTTCAAGGCCAACTCTTCTATCAACCCCCGGGTGGTTTCCAATTCGGTCTTTTCGCTGTTATAAGTTACGAATAACTTCCCTTCCCCCTTGAAACGATAGGTTTGAGGGTCTTGCTGGACCAGGGCCACCAGCCGTTCCGGTTTCCAGCTCCCCCCGGCAAAAAAAGAAAAGACCAGATCGTTTTCCAGAACCTCGATTCTCTCTATTCCGATTTCTTTCATCTTCTGTTTAATGGTCAGGACCTGCAGCAGGTTCGTTAATGGTTCCGGAATCGACCCGAATCGGTCTTCCATTTCCCCTTGCATATCGCTTAATTCATCCCCAGTCTTCAAAGAAGTTAAACGCTTGTATAAAGATAACCGATGCCCGGGGTCCGGGACGTATCGATCCGGGATGAAGGCCGGAACCCGAAGTCGTATCTCGGGCTCCCAGTCCTGGGCCGGGCCTTCGCCTTTTAACTCGTTAATGGCCTGTTCCAGCATTTGAATATACAATTCATAGCCTACGGCGGCCACATGACCCGATTGACTGGTGCCCAACAGATGTCCGGCCCCACGAATCCGGAGATCGTGAAGGGCGATCTTGAAACCGGCCCCCAATTCACTGAAATCCATCAGGACCTTCAACCGTTTCTGGGCGTCCCGGGTCAGGGTGCTTTCCCCCGGCACGACCAGATAAGCATAGGCCCTTTCCCGAGACCGTCCGACACGGCCCCTCAATTGATACATCTGGGCCAGCCCGAACCGGTCGGCCTGGTTAAGGATAATGGTGTTGGCGGTTGGTATATCCAGCCCCGATTCGATAATCGTCGTGCAGACCAGAAGGTCCAATTCCCGGCGGACAAACTGGAGCATAACCTTTTCCAATTCTCTTTCCGGTAATTGTCCGTGGCCGACGCCGATCCTTACCTCGGGCAGGATCTTTTTTAAGAAAAAGGCGATGGACTGAATGTTGTGGACCCGGTTGTGGACAAAAAAGACCTGCCCGCCCCGTTGAATCTCACGCCGGACCGCTTCGACAATTTTGGCTTCATCGAAAGGGATGATATGGGTGTGGATGGATTGGCGGTCCTCCGGCGGGGTCTCAATAGTGCTCAAATCCCGGATCCCGGTCAGGGACAGTTGCAGGGTTCGGGGAATGGGTGTAGCGGTCATGGTCAGGCAGTCCACCTGGGTCTTGAGGGTTTTGAGCCGTTCCTTATGGGAAACGCCGAAGCGGTGTTCCTCATCGACGACAATCAACCCCAGATCCCTGAATTGGATATCCTTTTGCAGCAGTCGATGAGTCCCGATCACAATATCCACCTTCCCGGCCTTCAAATCAACCAGGGTTTGTTTCTGTTCCTTGGGACCTTTAAACCGGCTCATGATCCGGACTTCAACCGGGTAGCCTTCAAAACGGCGGGACATGGTCTGATAATGCTGTTCGGCCAGAACCGTGGTCGGAACCAAAACAGCCACCTGTTTTCCGTCCAGTACGGCCCGAAAAGCGGCCCGCAGGGCCACCTCGGTTTTACCGTATCCCACATCGCCGCAGACCAGGCGATCCATAGGTTTCTCCGACTCCATGTCGCCCAGAACTTCTTCGATAGCCCTTAATTGATCCGGGGTTTCTTCATAGGGAAAGGCGGCCTCAAATTCCTTGAACATCTGATCCCGTCCGGAAAAGGCAAAACCCTTATTGACCGCCCGCTGGGCATAGAGGTCCACCAGTTCCTGGGCGATTTTTTCCACGGCCTTTTTGACCTTGGCCTTGGCCTTCTTCCAACCGGCCCCGCCCAAACGGTCCAGAGCAGGCACCTGTCCTTCCAGACCCATAAATTTATGGATCCCCAGGAGCCGGTCGACCGGGATATAAAGCTTGTCCCCTTCCGCATATTCTATGAAAAGGAATTCTCCTTCCCAGCCATTCAACTTAAAAAATTGCAGACCCCGATACAACCCGATCCCGTGGTCCTTATGGACTATAAAATCATCGACCTTCAGATCATCCAGGGAAGTGATATAGGCCTCTAAATCCTCCTTACGGGTTTTTTTCCTGACTTCCTTTTTAGGTTCGAAAATTTCCTTCTCAGTCAGGAAAATCAGGGACGGGGATTTCATTCGAAACCCGGCTGACAGACGGCCGGTCAGGATACGGACGCCGGGGCTTTGCCCGCCGAAAAGGTGTTTCTGTTCAGGGAAATAAGCGGCCTCCAACTGATAAAAGGACAGAATATCCCGCAGCCGTCTGGCTTGCCCGTCTTGAGAAACAATGATCCAGATTTCCTGCTCCATTTCTTTCCAGGCGGAAAGAAAGGCTGCCAGCTTTTGAAGGGCTTCTTTGGACGAAGAGGGTTCCCGGATAAGCCGGCTGATCTCCTGATTATCCTTGGCCGATAAAGACCAGAGCGGACCGGTCGCCATTCCCGGTGTTTCTACCGGCAAATCCTCCAGAAAAATTCCGGGGACATCCTCCCAGCCTTCCCAAAACTGTTTTTGTAGTCCCGATGCCTCAGCCGTCAGACCCCGCTGCAGGGACAAAGGATCATTCCAGACTAAGAGAAAATCGTCAGGCAGATACTCTTTTAAATGCCCCGGAATTTCATAAAACCAATTCAGCCACCGTTCGCCCCCTTCAAAAGGGAGCTCTTGATCCAGGCGATGTTGGAGCCAGGAGGCCTCGTTTTCGGGAATGGTCCCTTTTTTTAGAGCCTGCTTCACCCTTTCTCCGGCCAGATGTATTCTTTCCAGATCCCAAATAATTTCACTGACCGGCAGAAGGACCAGCTCTTCCAGATCCAGGACCGACCGCTGGGTGGCGGGATTGAATTCCCGGATGGAATCGACCTGGTCCCCGAAAAATTCAATTCGGACGGGGCGACTGTGCAGAGGAGGGAAAATATCCACGATCCCGCCTCGGACACTCAAATCTCCGGGGCTTTCAACCAGAGGAGTCCTTAAATACCCCCACCGGCCCAACTGGGAAAGGAGGGCCTCCCTGGCGGTTTCTTCTTTCCGAACCAGATAATCCACCTGACTTGAAAGCAAATTCCGGGGGATAACCGCTGAGTGGAGGGCCTGGATCGAGGTAACCAGGAGCACCGGGCCCGGCCGGGTGATCAACGAATAGAGACAGGCCAGTCGCTGGGCCACGGTCTCCGACTGGGGGACATATTCACGAAAATCCGGTGTCTCATAAACCGGGAAATAGAGGATCGGCGAAGGGAGAAAAAACTGGATATCTTCCGGGTCCCGCCCGGCAAAAAAAAGCAGGTCCTTAAAAAGGTTTTGGGCCTCTTCCGGATCGGCACAGACCGCCAGTATGGGTCTCCGGACCCGGGTCCAGGCCTGATGAAGGAAATAGGCCGGCGCCGATCCCTGGAGCCCGGTGATCCGGAAAGGGAGGCGGCCGGCCTGAATCTCCTGAATAACGGTTTGGAGACCAGGCCCGGTTCGGCTTAGCCTCTCAACCTCTTCATTCCATAATTTTTCGTCCATAAAAAAACCAGGCTATGGGCAATGGGCTATAGGCAATAGGGGGAAAAGTTTCTGTTTTGTTTCAGCCCATAGCCAATATTTCTTTGATTTCTATTGTAGTATCCAAGATAATCAATTTTCCATTGACAGGCAAGTCTCAATTCAGTTTAATAATCTTTTTAACTTTTAACTTTTAACTTTTAACTTTTAACTTTTAACTCGGAGCCTATCATGATCTCAAGATACACTCGACCGATTATGGCCCAACTTTGGAGTCAGGAGAACAAATACCGGAAATGGCTTGAGGTTGAAATCCTGGCCTGCGAAGCCCTTTCTCAACTGGGCCTCATCCCTCCCCGGGACCTGGAGCAAATCAAGAAAAAAGCCTCCTTTTCCGTGGCCCGGATTGACGAATTAGAGCAGACCACCAAACACGATGTCATAGCCTTCCTGACCAATGTAGCTGAACATGTCGGTCCGGCCAGCCGTCACATCCATCTGGGGCTGACTTCTTCCGATGTCCTGGACACCTCCATGTCGGTCCTGCTCAAGGAGGCCGCTGAAATACTGATCGAGGACTTGAAGGCTCTGCAATCGGTCTTGAAGAGCCAAGCCCTGGCCCATAAAAAAACCGTCATGATCGGCCGTTCCCACGGTATCCATGCTGAACCCATCACCTTCGGACTGAAAATGGCTATCTGGTATGATGAGGCCGGCCGCAATCTCCGTCGCCTGATCCAGGCCAAAGAGACCATAGCCGTTGGCAAAATCTCCGGGGCTGTTGGGACTTTTGCCCACATTTCCCCCAAGGTGGAGGCCTATGTCTGCCGCAAATTAGGACTAAAACCCGCTCCAGCCTCCAATCAGATCATTCAGCGGGATCGCTACGCGGAATTTTTCTGTTCCCTGGCCGTACTGGCCGGATCCATTGAAAAGATATCTTTGGAAATCAGGCACCTTCAACGGACGGAGGTCTTGGAAGCGGAAGAATACTTTTCCAAAGGACAAAAAGGATCCTCGGCCATGCCTCATAAGCGAAATCCGATTGCCTCGGAAAACCTGACCGGTTTATCCAGACTGGTTCGCAGTTATGCCATGGCCGCCCTGGAAAATCAAGCCCTGTGGCATGAACGGGATATCAGTCATTCCTCGGTGGAAAGGGTTATCGGTCCCGATGCCACCATCCTTCTTGATTATATGCTGACCCGATTAACCCATATCGTTAAAAATTTGATTGTATATCCTGAGAATATGCAAAAAAATCTTGGAAAAACTAAAGGGTTGATTTTTTCCGAGGGAATCATGCTGGCATTGACCCGAAAGGGGGTCACCCGCGAGGAAGCGTATCGGGTCGTACAGGAAAATGCCATGAAGGTCTGGGCCGGAGAAAAAAGTTTTGAAGAGTTTCTGAAGCAGGACCCGAGGATCAATCAATGGCTGACCAACAAAGAATTGACCGGATTATTCGACCTCGGACATAACCTGAAAAATGTGGAGGTGATCTTTAGGCGGGTATTTAAGAGGAAAGACTAGGCTGAGGAGCCCCAATCCCAATTAGAAATTTAAAATTCTAATAGGATTTTAAATCCCGAATTCAAAAAAATGAAAATACATCCCCATTTTAAAATATTTCTGCTGGTCGCCGTCCTTTTTTTTCTGGCCGGGTATGGGGCCAATCATTTTATGGGCGGTAATAAGAAAACCCCCGAACGAAAAATCCTCTATTATGTGGATCCGATGAATCCGGCTTACCGATCCGACAAACCCGGGATCTCACCGGCCTGCGGCATGCCTCTTGAGCCGGTCTATGCCGACGGAGCCGGCGCCGCCGGATTGGAAAAAACCCTGCTGAAATCAATGCCTCCGGGCACGATCCGCGTCACCCCCGAAAAGCAGCAGATCATCGGCGTGAAAACAGCAACGGTCGAAAAGGCCTCCTGGCGCCATTCCCAGAGGGTACTGGGGAGAGTCATTCCGGACGAGACGCGCATTTACCGGATCAACGCCGCTATCGGCGGTTCGATCCAGGAGGTCTCTCCGGTCACTACCGGCAGTTTGGTCAAAAAAGACGAATTATTGGCTACCTTCTATTCCCCTGAATCCCGCTCAAACATATTATCTTATTTCAAATTACTGAAATCCTCTGCCTCAACCCCCGCCGTGGAGAGAGAAATTGATGGCAAACGGCTGAAGGGCCCGTCACCCATCGAATCCTACCGGAAAATCCTTTTGAACTATGGGATGACCACCCACCAACTGGAAGAAATGGAACGAACCGATATTGTTCCCGAGACGGTTGATATTCGAGCCCCGGTTTCGGGTTTTGTGCTCTCTCGGAATGTTTCGGCCGGATTGTTCTTCGATCGGGGAGCGGAATTCTTCCGAATCGCTGATCTTTCCCAGGTCTGGATCCAGGCCGATATTTTTGAAAATGAAGCCGCCTTATTCAAACCCGGGACATGGGTTAAAGCCGAGCTCCCCTACCGCAAAAAGTTTTTTTATGCCAAAATAAGCCAGGTTTTGCCCCAGTTTGACCCCGCCACCCGGACCCTGAAAATTCGTCTGACCGCCGACAATCCAGGTTATGTCCTGCGCCCGGATATGATGGTGAACCTTGAATTCTCGATGAGCGGTCCACCGGCCGTTATTGTTTCCGCCGATGCGGTCCTCGATTCCGGACTGAAAAAGACGGTCTTCGTCGACCGGGGCAACGGTTTTTTTGAACCGAGGGAGGTGGAAACCGGCCGTTCATTGGGGGAAAGGATTGAAATCACCCGGGGGATCATGGCTGGTGAAAAAATTGTTATTGCCGGGAATTTCCTGCTGGATTCCGAAACCCGGCTGCAATCGGCAGGGGTCGGAAAAACAGGGAAAATAAGTCGCGATTCGGTTTGCGGCATGGACATCGATGAGAATCTTTCCCGGAGGGATGGAAATTTCCGGGATTATCAGGGGAAAACCTATTTTTTCTGTTCTCCGGAATGTCTAAGCGATTTTGTCGGGAACCCCTCCCGCTATTCAAATTCCTCTCCTTCTGAAGACAACAAAAAAATCTTGTTAGCCGATCCAAAGAAGGAAAAAATAGTACAAAAATCCCCTGGGGCTTCTATGACGCCGGAACCGATCAGGAAAGAGGATCCACTAAAACCGGCCAAAGGTATGGGTAGGCCCAAGTCGTCCGACTCCGGTTTGATATCTAAACCAAACCCTCCATCTCATAATCATGGAATGATCCCTGATGGAAAAAGCGCTTCACCGCCAGGTGGGCCGTCGGTTCAAAAAACCAAGAATCCGGCGCCTGAATTTGTGACCCCACCCCAGCCGGTCAAAGGCAGTAGTGCCCCCCCTCCTGGAATGCCGTCCCCTACCCAATCGGAGCAAGGGTCGAGGCCGTTCCCGGGAAATTCTTCCCTACCCAAAGAAGGGAGCGGTTTTCCAGGCCAGACGGCTCCGCCCATGATGATATCTCCGCCCGAATCAAGACCCGGGGAGGTCTCCCGGCCGAAAGCCGGTGAGATCCGGCGGTCCCAAGGCAGGAGACCTTATCCGATGAGCACTCCCCCGGAGGCAAAACCTGGAGGACTGCCCCCGTCTTTATCTAATATCCCTCCGGAAACAAAAATCGGAGAAAAGTCCGCTCAATAAACCAGCACCGCCTGGCCGGGCCATCCGCCCATTAAGGACGCCGAAGGAAGACAGGCTTATGATAAATAGGATCATTGATTATTGCGCCAGGAATAAATTGATCGTCCTTATGGTCGTTGCCGCCGCCACCCTCATCGGGTGGTGGTCTATGATTCATATTCCCCTCGATGCCATCCCCGATCTTTCTGAAACCCAGGTTATTATCTACTCCCGTTGGGACCGGAGTCCCGATATTGTTGAGGACCAGGTCACCTACCCGATTGTCACCGCCATGTTAGGGGCCCCGGGAGTCAAGACGGTTCGAGGGTTCACCGACTTCGGTTATTCCTTTGTCTATGTCATCTTTGAAGATGGAACCGACATTTACTGGGCCCGTTCCCGGACCCAGGAATATTTATCGGCCGTGCTGCAGCGATTGCCCCAGGGGGTTCAGACCGAACTGGGACCTGATGCCACCGGGCTGGGCTGGATTTTTCAGTATGTCCTCGTTGATACCACCGGGAAACAAAGCCTGGCGGAACTCCGCTCCTATCAGGACTGGTACCTGCGCACCTACTTGAAATCGGTCCCGGGCGTGGCCGAGGTGGCCCCTATCGGCGGTTTTCGCCGGCAATACCAGGTCAATCTCGATCCCAATAAACTTCAATTCTACAATATTCCAATCAGCCGGGTGGTGGAAGCGGTTCAGGGTAACAACAACGACGCCGGTGGTCGGCTGGTTGAATTCGGCGGGACCGAATACATGGTTCGCGGCCGGGGGTATGCCCGGACCCTTCAGGATTTCGGAAATATCGCCCTCTCGGTTACCGAGAACGGCTCTCCGATCCGGATACGGGATGTCGGCGAAGTGGTCCTCGGTCCTGACCTGCGAAGAGGGGTGGACGATTTAAACGGAGCCGGCGAAGCCGTTTCCGGAATCGTTATCATGCGTCAGGGACAAAACGCCCTGGAAGTGATTAAAGGGATCAAGAAAAGAATCCGGGAGATCGAACCGGGACTGCCCAAGGGCGTCAAAATCGTCCCCATCTACGACCGGTCAGACCTGATCAACCGGGCCATCAACAATTTGAAATGGACCCTGATCGAGGTCATGATCACTGTTTCCCTGATCGTGCTTTTATTTCTCGGCCATCTTCCCAGCGCTGTCATTCCCATTATCACCATTCCTCTGGCCGTACTGATTTCTTTTATTCCCTTCCGGCTTATGGGGGTCTCGGCCAATATCATGTCCCTGGGAGGCATCGCCATTGCCGTCGGCGCCTTGGTTGATGCGGCCATCGTCGTGGTGGAACAGACGCACAAGAAGCTGGAAATCTGGGATCAGGAAGGGCGCCAAGGGAATTACCGGGAGGTTATTATCCTGGCCGTCAAGGAAGTGGGAGGGGCCAGTTTTTTCGCCCTGCTGGTCCTGGCAGTGTCCTTTCTTCCCGTCCTGACCCTGGAGGCTCAGGAAGGACGCCTCTTTAAACCGCTGGCCTACACTAAAACCCTTTCTATGATCGTGGCTGCCATCCTGGCCATCACCCTGGATCCGGCCTTGAGACTCCTTCTGACCCATGTCCGCAATTTCAATTTCCGTCCCTTCTGGCTCTGCCGGGTGGTAAACAGCACTGTTGTGGGAACCATTCGGGCGGAGAAAGACCATCCCCTGAGCCGCTTTTTAATCCGCATCTATGAGCCGGCCGTGGCCTGGTCGCTGCGCTGGAAATGGGGAGTTATCGGTGCCGCCCTGCTCCTGATGCTGGCCACCATCCCGGCCTTCCAGAGGTTGGGATCCGAGTTTATGCCCCCCCTGGACGAAGGTTCCCTCTTCTATATGCCCACCACCATGCCTGGGATATCGATCACCGAGGCCCAGAAACTTCTCCAGGTCACCGACCGGATCATCAAATCCTTCCCGGAAGTGGACCAGGTTCTGGGAAAGGCCGGCCGGGCCGAAACCTCAACCGATCCGGCCCCTTTCTCCATGCTGGAGACCCTCATTATCCTTAAACCGAAACATGAGTGGCGGAAAGTGGCTACCTGGTACCCTTCCGAAACGCCGGAATGGATCAAGTCGATCTTCAGGCGAATCACTCCCGACACCATCTCCACGGAGGAGTTGGTCAATCAAATGAACCAGGCCTTGAAACTTCCCGGTCTCTCCAACGCCTGGACCATGCCGATCAAAGGACGGATCGACATGCTCACCACCGGCATCCGAACCCCCGTAGGCC
>CAZSTT010000152.1:6209-9527 GCA_964609705.1 uncultured Thermodesulfobacteriota bacterium | reverse complement strand
AATTTCTATTTAATTCCTTTTCAGATATCATGGTAACTAAAGAATAGAATTCTACGCAAAATGGATAGAATTTATTAAAAACACGCCTTGGACCCGGACCAATTGAGGTATATTAACTTGTTTCGTATGTCCACATCTTGGTTCCGGCTGGTCCGGGTTGGGATTTAAAAAAACAATTTTCAAGAAACCGGAACCGGAAGTTTATTTCATCAATTGAAAACTTGAACGGAGGTCCATATGAAAATTAAAGCCATCGAACTTTATCACGTCTCTGTTCCCCTGAAACACACCTTCTGGCCCACCTGGATACCGGGCTACCCGCAAACCGATAACCGGTTCACTCTGATAAAAATAAGCACCGATGAGGGCATCGACGGCTATTCCGCAGGCATCGCCATGGGAAAAGAGAGAAGCGGTCTCGGCGATCTCTTGGGCGGATATCTCCTCGGGGCCGACCCGACGGATATCGATCGCATCCAGAGCCTGCTCAAACAGGCCGGATTTTTGGGATGGCGTAATTTCTGGATCGAACCGGCCTGCTGGGACATTCTCGGCAAGAAAGAAGGGAAGCCCGTTTATGAACTTTTTGGGGGCAAGGCCAGACCGATTCAGGCTTATTGTTCCACCGGAGAAATGCATGCGCCTGAAAAGCGGATCGAAGAACTTCTGGCCATGAAACAACGGGGCTTCAAAACAGCCAAGTTGAGGGTCAAGAATCATACGCTGGTAGAAGATATCAAGATGATCAGTACCATACGGAAGGGGGTGGGCGATGATTTAATCCTGGGAGTGGATGCCAATCAGGGCTGGCTGGTTTCGATTATCGACCGGGTCCCGGCCTGGGACTTGAATCGAGCCAAAGAATTCGCCGCTGCCTGTTATGATAACCGGATCGACTGGCTGGAAGAGCCCCTGGACTCCCGGGATTATGATGGAAACGCGGCCTTAAAAAGAGAATCCAAAGTTAAAATATCCGGTGCGGAACTGAACTATGGCTGGGATGAAATTAAAATCATGTTCGAGAAGGATTGCTTTGACATTTACCAGCCCGATGCGACTTTTGCCGGAGGTATGGCTCAGGTTAAACAGGTTATCGACGCCTGTCATCAAAACAATCGGCTTTTTTCTCCCCATACCTGGACCAATGGAATAGGCTTCTATATCAACTGGAATATGGTCCTGATCGATAACGAAAACAGTCTGCCTCTGGAATACCCCCTGGAAGAACCTTCCTGGGTACCGGAATTTCGTGAGGGAATTATCGATCCTGTTATTCCTGACCCAAACGGCCTGCTGGCTCCCTTTAAACGACCGGGGCTTGGTTTTGAAATAAATGACCGTTTGTTAAAAAAATACGGAAAACGATTTTTCAAGATCACCGAATTCGGCCTGAAGCTCAAGGTCATCCGGGAAAAAGGATTGAAAGAAGCTCTGAACCTTAAAAAAAGGAAAGAGGCGCAAGCTTAGGAACTTCTTAACTGGTTGACCAATTATTAATCTCAAATATCTTGTGCTTGCCTTAAAAAAGGGGGATAAAAAGTTCTTAAACCCATAATGTCGATCATGATAATTTTTAAGGTTATTCCAATACTTGCGAATAGTATATCGACCCCTTTTTCTTCTTGACTTAAAGGAACCCCTATGGCTTATTATGGCCATTAAGTTTCATTTTCAAAATTGGTCAGGCCTGGAGGCCATTTTAGAAAAGGATCAGGCCGGGCAATCAAACAAACCGGGAGGGCCCAGATGGCGGAAGAATCTCAACTTAAATACATCTATGATCTGATAGCCTACCAGGGAAAGAACCTTGGTGGTAAACCGTATATCCTGTTCGAGGACCGGAAGGTCAGCTTTGATGAATACAACCGGGCCACCTGCCGGGCCGCCAACGGCCTGAAGGCCCAAGGGGCACAGCCCGGTGACGGAATGGCCATTCTTATGGGGAACTGTCCGGAATACCTGTTTCTTTTTTACGGCCTCCCTCGGGGCGGTTTTTATTCCGTACCCATCAACGTGGCCCTTAAAGGAGAAGGGCTGGCTTACATCCTGGAAAACTCGGACGTAAAATACCTGGCGGTGGATGACGTTTTGTACCCCAAGCTCGCCGAAATCGGCCGGCCCATGATATCAATAAGAAAGATTTTTGTCCGTAGGACCACAGATGCACCGTTGCCCGCCGGAACCTTTGATCTGGCCGCCTTTTTGGATGCCCCGGATACTCCGCCTAACCATGGTATCGATCCCGAAGCCATTACCCATCTCATGTACACCTCAGGGACTACCGGATTTCCCAAGGGGGTGGTGAATCGGGTCGGTCCGGGGGGCATTGACCGCATGGTCGGGCTGGCCAAGGTTTTAACCGTCCCCACGGATATTCTTTATACCGCGCTCCCCCTTTTTCATGCCAACGCCCTGAACTTGACGGCCGGTTTTTCCATGGCCGCAGGACTGCCTTTCGGACTGGACAAAAAGTTTTCGGCCTCCCGCTTCTGGGACAGGATTCGCTTTTACGGAGCCACCCAGTTCAACGGCCTGGGGGCCATGATCCCTATCCTGATGAAACAACCGGAAAGACCCGATGACGCCGACAATCCGGTGCGCCTGATCATCTCGGCCGCCTGCCCGGCCAACCTCTGGGAAGCCTTTGAGAAACGTTTTAATCTCAAAATCTGGGAAGCCTACGGGGCGGTGGACGGGGGAGGGGTGTTGATTTTCAATTTCGGCAATGCCCCGGTCGGGTCGGTCGGGAAAGTCATGGGCGAAACCGAATGGAAGCTGATCGATGACCAGGGCAACCCGGTTCCTCAGGGAGAGATCGGGGAACTGGTCACCCGCTCACCGGCCAGGCAGGGCAGGGTAGTGGAATATTATAAAAATCCTGAGGCCTCAGATAAAAAAGTGCGGGAGGGCTGGGTTTACTCGGGAGACTATTTTTACGCCGACAAAGAGGGTAATCTCTATTTTACCGACCGGAAGACCGACTCCATGCGCCGCCGGGGAGAAAACATCTCTTCCTTTGAGGTGGAAAGCATCATTGAGAAATATCCCGACGTACAGGTCTGCGCCGCTTTCGGTGTCCCCTCGGACTTGGGGGAAGATGAGGTGATGATCTGGGTGGTGCCCAAACCAGGGGCCGGACTCGACCTCAAAGATCTTATCCGCTATTGTGCCGGGAATATGGCCTATTTTATGGTACCGAGATATATCGATATAGTTGACGAAATTCCCAGGACCGAAACCTTGAGGATCATCAAAACCCAGATGAAGAAACAGGGGGTGACCGAACGGACCTGGGACCGGGAAAAGGAGATGCCGGAT
>CAZSTT010000152.1:0-6109 GCA_964609705.1 uncultured Thermodesulfobacteriota bacterium | reverse complement strand
GAATCCTTGAATCCTCGACCCCATTAACTAAACTAAAGGAGGTATATTATGGGTTATCTGGAAATGGATCTGACGTTGAGTGATGAAGCCAAGGCCATGCACGAAACCGTTCGAAAATTCGGCATGGAGGTTATGCGACCGGCCGGTATTAAATTAGACAAACTGGCTGACCCGGAGGAAGTCATTGCCAAAAAGTCGGTGCTTTGGGATGTCATTAAAACTTCCCGGGAACTGGGGATCCATAAAAGAGGAATCCCCAAGGCCTTCGGGGGCATGCTCGAGGATATGGATCCCAAGGTCGGCCCTTTGATGGCCGAGGAAATGGGCTATGCCGATGCCGGGTTGTCGATCTGCCTGGGAGTTTCGGGTTTTCCCATGACCTTTGCCATGATGTCTCCTGAACCGGAACTTCAGCAACTGGTGCGGGATTATTGTGAAGACACCAAGGGTGAAATCATTGGCTGCTGGGCCATTACCGAACCGGACCACGGCTCGGACTGGATACTGGGTACCAATCCCAAATTCACTGATCCCAAGTGCGCCCCCAGTGTCCGGGCGGTTTTAAAAGGGGATGAGTATATCATTACCGGTCAAAAGTCGGCCTGGGTCAGTAACGGAACAATAGCCACTCATGCCTGCCTTCACGTTTGTCTCGACCCTTCCAAAGGGATGCAGGGCGGAGGACTGGCCGTGGTTCCCCTGAACCTGCCGGGTATTACCAAGGGAAAGGCCCTGGATAAGATCGGCCAGCGAGCCCTGAATCAGGGTGAAATCTTTTTTGAAGAAGTGAAACTGCCCAAAAAGTACATGGTCATTACCGACGGGGCCTTGATGTCGGCCATTGCCAAGATGATTTTGACCAATGCCAACGGCGGTATGGGGCAGGCTTTTGTCGGCCTGGCTCAGGCGGCCTATGACGAGGCCTTGAAATATGCCAAGGAAAGGGTACAAGGCGGGGTCCCTATTTTTGAACACAAGAATATCAAATTACAGCTTTTTAATATGTTTATCAAAGTCGAGGCCGCCAGGGCCTATGCCCGTCGAATGGCTGCCTATAATCAGGCCATGGCCCCCAATGGGTCTTCCCCCCATGCCATTGCCGCCAAGGTCCTCTCGACCAGCACCGCTTTTGATGTCGCCAATGAGGCCATCACCATTTTCGGCGGGGTTGGACTGACCAAGGAATATCTGATTGAAAAACTGTTCAGGGATGCCCGCGCGGCCATGATCGAGGATGGGGAAAACAATGCCTTGTCTTTGAGCGGGTCCGAGGATTTGATTTAATACGAAACCTGGGTTCTAGGATTCAAGGATTCGAGGGTTCAAGTGGTTTAACTTCCACGCCTTATACTTGACCCCTTGACCCATTGAACCCTCGAACCCTTTAAAAATCATTTTTAATATCATGTTTCCTTAGGGCATGATGACAAAAGTTTAGGAGTAAAATCATGAGCGAGAATGTCTATATCATTGGAGTGGGGATGATCAAATTCGGTAAGTATCTGGAAAAGGGCATCAAGGTCTTGACCGGCGAGGCCCTGGATCTGGTCCTGAAGGATTGCGGTCTGACCCACGGGGACATCCAGGCGGCCTGGTTTTCCAACACCGGCTGGGGCATGTATACCTTTCAGCATTCCATACGGGGACAGGTGGCCCTCACCGCCAACGGCCTGGAGAAGATACCCTTTACCAATGTGGAGAATGCCTGTGCCAGCGGCAGTACCGCTCTGCATGGGGCCTGGACGGCGGTCAAGGCCGGTTTATACGATTGTGTTCTGGCCATCGGGGCCGAAAAACTCTACGACGAGGACCGGGTCAAGGTCATGAAAGGCTTTATGGCCGGCACCGATGTGGAGGAGACCGAGGCCCGAATGGCCAGATGGCGGGAAGAAGAACAAAAGCGCAAGGAGCAGCAAAAGGCGGAGAATAAGACGGAAGCCCCTCCTGAAAAAGCGGGAGGGCATTCGGTCTTTATGGATTTTTATGCTGCCGGAGCCCGACGGCATATGGAACGCTACGGTTCGACCCAGCGACAGTTGGCGGTCATCGCCGCCAAGGCCCATAATAATTCCGCTCTGAATCCCCTGGCCCAATATACCTTTCCCATGACCGTGGAACAGGTCATGGAGGATCGGCCGGTTTCTTTTCCCTTAACCCGGGCCATGTGCGCCCCGATTGGAGATGGGGCGGCAGCGGCCATCATCTGCAGTAAGGATTTCCTGAAAAAGCATCCCTCGAACCGCGCGGTTAAAATCAGGGCCTCCATCCTTCAGGGTGGGACCCGAACCGGAGGAAATGATATTAGCGAAAGGGCTTCCAAGGCGGCCTATCATAAGGCCGGATTGGGGCCGGAAGATGTGGATGTGGTGGAGGTCCATGATGCCACGGCCTTTGGGGAAATCGCCCAGATGGAAGCCCTCGGTTTCTGTCCAGAGGGGGAAGGGGGGCTGTTTGCGGAGAAAGGAGCCACGGCCCTGGACGGAAAAATACCGGTCAATCCCAGCGGGGGATTGATTTCCAGGGGCCATCCCATCGGCGCCTCCGGTCTGGCCCAGATCTATGAACTGGTAACCCAGCTTCGAGGTGAGGCTGGCCAAAGACAGGTCAAGAAACACCGTATTGCCATGACTGAAAACGGCGGCGGAACGGTCGGGGCCGGTGAGGCGGCTATGACGATCCACATATTAGAAAAGGATTAAAAGGGAATAACTCGATGCTGGTTGCTGGTTGCTGGTTGCACGTTGCTGGTTAAAAAAACGAGGAACGAGGATCGAATCGGAGCCCCTTGAACCCTCGAATCCTGGAATCCTAGAACCCTATTTTTTAACATAAGGAGGAATACTATGGCTTGGGAAGATGTAAAACCGGTTTTAAGGCCCGAAGGTGTTCATATGGGCGTTATGCAGGTCGACAAGGATGTCTGCACCAGTTGTGGATTGTGCATTCAAAATTGCCCTTTCAGCTGCTGGGAAATGGGGGAGGACGATCACCCGAAAATGAAGCAGGAATATGCCTGTTTCAGTTGTTATAACTGCATGGTGGCCTGTCCGGTTGAAGCCATTTCGATCGTTCAATCCTACTATGCGGAAGAACCCGGATTCTGGGCCACTAAACCTCACCGACTTCCAGCGGTATTGCCCCTCAAACCCAAAGACAAGGACGGCAATCCGGACCAATGGAACACCATTGAACAGGCCATATTCGAAAGGCGCAGTGTCCGGAATTTCAAAAAGGATCCTGTCCCGGATTCCCTGATCCGCCGGGTATTGGAAGCCGGCCGGTTCGCGCCCAGTGCCGGGAACTGCCAGTCCTGGAAGTTCATCGTCATTACCGACAGAAAGCTTCTGGATGAGATCGATCAGACGGTCCAGGCGGTCATCAGCGGTCTCAGCGGGATGTATCGGGACGATAACCTGGTCCAAAACCTGGCGGCCATGGTTGACATCAATCAGCCGGGCACCTATGATCCCCGTCTGGCCATTGGCGGCATGGGGGCGATTGCCAAAGGACAAATGGGGGGGAAGACGGGCGGCACCACCCTCAACGCCCCGGCCATGATTCTTTTGCTGACCGACCCCCGGTCTATCGGCGGGCCCCAAATCAATATCGGGATCTGTGGACAGAATATGAATCTTGTTTGCAATTCCCTGGGGATCAAGGCCTGCTGGGTCGGTTTTTCGGCCGTTCTTAATATGGTCCCCGGTTTTCACGAAAAACTGGGTATTACTCCGCCCTGGACCATCGCCAGTTCTATGGCAATCGGCTGGCCGGAATTCAAACAGGAGGGAATTGTTCCCCGGGAATATCGGCCGGTAACCTGGTTCAGACCCGGCGTTGACGGCCCGGTGGAGGAAACCGGGGAGGGGTTTGAGACGGTAGAACCATAAAAGTAAAAAGTCAAAATGCAAAATGTAAACTTCAAGCCTTAAACCTTGAACTTTGAAATTTTTTTTAAAAGGGAGGATTGCATGGGCCGACTGGAAGGAAAGGTAGCTGTTATTACCGGGGGATCGAGCGGCATCGGTGCGGCCACGGCACGATTGTTCGCCCGGGAAGGGGCCGGCCTGGTTATTGCCGATATTCTGGATGAGCAGGGGCAAAATCTGGCCAGGGAATTGGGTAAGGCTGCCATCTATCAGCACGCCAATGTCATAGTGGAAGACGAGATTCAGGCGGCGGTCAATCTGGCGGTGGAGAAATTCGGCAAGCTGGACTGCATGTTCAACAATGCCGGGGTCGGTGGGACCGGCGGACCGATTGAGGAGACGGATACTGAAGGGTTCGATATGACCGTGGCCATCCTTTTCAAGGGGGTCATGCTGGGCATGAAGCACGCCGCCAGGGTGATGATCCCCCAGGGTTTTGGAAACATCATCAACACCGCCAGCGTGGCCGGCCACAAGACCGGCTTTGGCGGACATACCTACAGCGCCTGCAAGGCCGCCGTGATTCATTTGACCCGTTCGGTGGCCATGCAATTGGGTGAATTCGGGATCCGGGTCAACTGCGTCTGCCCGGGCGGTATCGTGACGCCCATATTCGGCCGGGTTCTTGGTCTTACCCAGGAGGAGGCGGAAAAAACCCTGGAACCGATTAAAACCGTCTTTCAAAATATTCAGGCCATTCCCCGGGCCGGCCTGCCTGAAGATGTGGCCAAAGCGGTTCTTTTTTTGGCCGGTGATGAATCGGACTTCATTAATGGTGAGGCTCTGCAGGTGGACGGGGGGATCGGTCGAGGGTTTTTAGATAAGTCGGAACGGGGAGGACAAAGGGATGAACTGCTCAGGGCCCTGGGGCTGGACCCGGAATTAGTTGAACAAATGTACGCTTCACGATCAATACCGGCGAAAAAATAAGGAGATTGTCCCTAGGATTATCTGGATCTGGAACTAAAATTGACCGAATGTTTAATGGAAAAAAATAACACAATTAGGTCAGCCCCGCCCGGGCGGGGCTGACCATCTTAATGATTTGATTTACTGCCTTTATAAAAAATATAGAATCAATAAAAACCATAACAGAGGTGAAAAATGAGTGAGAATGTTTACATCCTGGGAACAGGCATGACCAAGTTCGGGAAATTTCTGGACAAGAGCATCAAGACCTTGACCGGTGAGGCTCTGGAACTGGTCTTGAAAGACTGCGGCTTGAGCCGCAGTGACATTGAAGCGGCCTGGTTTTCCAACACCTGTTGGGGTATTTACAAATTTCAGCACAGTATCCGCGGGCAGGTAGCCCTGACCGCCAATCAACTGGAGGCGATTCCCATCATCAATGTGGAAAATGCCTGTGCCGGGGCTTCCACCGCCCTGCATAGTGCCTGGATGGCCATCAAATCCGGCTATGATTGTGTCCTGGCCATTGGGTCCGAGAAATTGTATGATGAAGACCGGGCCATGGTTATGAAAAGCTTTTCTTCGGCTGTAGATGTTGAAGCCATGATGGAGGCCATTACCCGTCTTCAGGAAGAGCAGAAGAAAAAGAGAGAGACCGAGGGAAAAGGAAAAGAAGGCGGAGGATCCGAAAAAGCAGGAGGGCACTCGGTTTTTATGGATTTTTATGCCGCCGGGGCTCGACGCCATATGGAACGTTATGGGACCACCCAACGTCAACTGGCCGTCATTGCGGCCAAAGCCCACAACAATTCTGCCTTGAATCCTCTGGCTCAATACACCTTTACCCAAACCGTGGAACAGGTCCTGGAAGACCGTGTGGTTGCCTACCCTTTGACCCGGGCCATGTGTGCGCCGGTGGGAGACGGGTCGGCAGCGGCCATCGTTTGCAGCGAACGCTTTCTCAAGGCCCATCCTTCCTCCCGGGCCGTGCTGATCCGGGCCTCGGTCCTGAAGTCCGGAACGCTGGGAAGAGAAAACGACATCGGAAGGAGGGCTTCCCTGGCGGCCTACGAAAAGGCGGGGCTCGGGCCGGAGGACATCCATGTGGCTGAAGTGCATGATGCCACTGCCTTTGGAGAACTGGTCCAAAGCGAACAGTTGGGGTTCTGCGCCGTCGGAGAAGGAGGCCCCTTTGCCGAAAGCGGGGCCACGGCCCTGGATGGAAAGATCCCGATCAATCCCAGCGGAGGCCTGATTTCCCGGGGACATCCCAT
>CAZSTT010000151.1:0-9583 GCA_964609705.1 uncultured Thermodesulfobacteriota bacterium | reverse complement strand
GATGATGTAACCAGAAAAGGTATCCGCCGGGCCGGGGCCAGGATCATTTTTTATGGGACCCCGGTTCTCCCCGGGGCCATGTTCCTCTATGCCAGGATCGGGTCGATTCCCCTTCTGGGCCTGCCCGCCTGTGTCTTTTACCACAAGATCACTCTTTTTGATCTTATCCTCCCCTTAATCCTGGCCGGGGAGGAGCCCAACCGCCGGGAAATAGCCGCCATGGGTCATGGTGGTCTCTGCCGAAATTGTATTGAATGCCGATATCCTGTTTGCCCCTTCGGTAAAGGCATCGGTTAGGAGGAATTCCGGGACATTATACTTAATCATAAAATACGGCATTTACTATAAAAATATAAAAACTATTTACATCTAGAACTAAGTTACGATAACAACGATCTCATAAGGAGGAAACAGTTATGGCTCAGATGACGGAACGCATGCAAAAATTATTCGCACAAGTACCTACCGTGGTGATCTCAACGTCAACCGTGGACGGCACACCCAACAGTGTTCCGGTTGGATCAAAAAAAATTATCGATAATGAGACCATCCTCATTTCTAATCAATTCTTAAACAAAACCCTGGCCAACATGAAGGCCAATCCCAAGGTGGCGGTGACCTTTTGGGAAGGATTTGAAGGTTACCAGTTAAAGGGTACGGTCAGCATCGAAACCTCCGGCCAGCGATATGAAGAAACAGCCCGATGGATTGAAGATTTAGGAAACAAGGTCGGATTCCCCCTTAAATCTCAAGGCGCAATTATTTTGCGAATCGAAGAAATCTATGGGGTCTCTCCGGGACCGGGAGCTGGGAAACAACTAGCCTGATTGATTTGCACCTCCCGTATATTTTTGTAGTATTTAAACTATAAAATGGAATCTTTTTAAAGGGCTTCTCCTTAGATTTCTATAAGGGGACGAATAGAAAAGGAGCGTATCATGGAAGAATGGAAAAAGACATCCTGTGTATTATGCGGCAATCAGTGCGGACTCGAGGTTCGAGTCGAAAACAATAAAATCGTCAGAGTCCGCGGAGACAAGGACAACCCGGTCAGTGAGGGCTATGTCTGCCGAAAAGGCATGAACGTTGCCTTTCATCAGCACAATAAAGACCGGGTGCTCTTTCCGCTTAAAAAGGTGGGGAATGGTTTTCAGCGGGTCTCCTGGGAACAGGCCATCAGTGAGATCGCCGAAAAACTAAAGACCATTCTGAACGATCATGGCCCCCGCACCTTGGCCTCCATGGTCGGCGGCGGCGAGTTTGCTTTCTTAAGCATCGGCTTCCCGGTCGGGTTGGTCCGGAGGCTCGGTTCACGATACCAGTATTCCGCAGCCAACCAGGAGTTTTCCGGTCGCTATTGGGCCCACGGTTTGACCCTGGGAAGTCAAAATTTCCAGATGGAATCCGATCTTGAGAATTGCGACATGCTGATGCTTGTCGGGAAAAATCCCCTGATGAGCCATCATTTCCCTCAGGCACGGACAAAATTGAGGAAGATGTCCAAAGACCCGGACCGGCTTCTGGTGGTCGTGGACCCACGGTTGTCTGAAACCGCCCGAATCGCCGATATTCATCTGGCCATCCGCCCCGGCACAGATGCCCTCCTGATCAAGTCCATGATTTCCATCATTCTCGAAGAAGGTATATATAATAAGGAATATATCGCTAAAAATACGGACGGGTTCAACGAGATCCTGCCCTGGTTTTCCGGTTTTGATTTCAGGTCCGCGCTTAAGGTCTGTGAGCTTGATTATGATCTGGTGGCCAAGGTCTGCCGGGAACTGGCCACCCGCCGTTCCAGTACTATCGATGATTTGGGGATCCTGATGAACCGGCATAGTGCTCTGGTCTCCTATCTGCTGGTTGTGCTGCAGACCCTTTGCGGACGTATCGGTGTACCGGGCGGAAATTATTTGGTTGGAGGAGGAGGACCGGATCCCAGAGATCCTAAGGTCTGGAGAACTTTATTGACAGATATCCCGGCCATTAACGGCATGTTCCCGCCTAACGTTTTGCAGGAAGAGATCATGCATGATCATCCCCAACGCTTGAGGGCCGTACTCTGCTCTGCCTCCAATCCCTTGCGTTCCTACGCCGATACGACAGCCTATGAAAAGGCCTTTGCCAGGCTGGATCTGCTGGTGGTAGCCGACATCGCCATGAGCGAGACAGCCGCTTTGGCCCATTATGTCCTCCCCTGCAAAACCGCCTTTGAATCCTGGGAGGGGAATCCCGGTCGGGGTTTCTCAGAGGTCATCGCCCGGATGAGGCCGCCGGTAATCCAGGCTGAAGGAGAGCAGAAAGAAAATGGAGAGATATTCACCCTGCTGGCCGAGGCCATGGGCCTCATCCCTCCCATTCCCGAATCGCTTCATACTGCCGCCCAAAGCGGCAGCCTCATGGAATACAGACAAAAATTAGGGGAATATCTAGTGTCCTCTCCGGAAGGAGGCAAAGCCTTACCATTTATTGTGGCCAAAACGCTGGGCAAGGCCTTGGGATCGGTTCACCTGGCCAGTCTCTTCCCCTTATTCATACAATTAAGCAAATCCCGCCAGGAAGACTCCGCCAAGGCCGGTTTTCCTCCCGGACCGGACCAGGGTCTGTCCATCTTTCAAGCCATCCGGAGCCATCCGGAAGGGATATTAATCGAAGTTCGCGATCCGGAGAAAAACCTGGAGGCTTTATTAACTAAGAACAAGAAGATTCAACTATATAATCCGGAAGTGGATGATTGGATAAAGAAAATAGATGCTGTTAATGAAGCAGAACAGCTCAGGCTCGATGAAAATTTTCCTTTAATCCTGATGGCCGGAAGGCATATGGATATGAACTCAAATACCAATATGAGAGATCCGGCCTGGAACAAGGATAAAAGGGCCTGCACCCTGGCCATAAATCCCTCGGATGCCGAAGCCCTGGGCATCGCGGACAAACAATTGGTCAGGGTCGTCACCGAAGCAGGCGAGGAAGACATAGAGGCCGAAGTGACTCAAGACGCCAGGAAGGGCCAGGTTATCATGCCCCACGGCTTCGGCCTGGTCTATGATGGCGTTAAACACGGGGCTAACGTCAACCGTTTAGCTAAAAACACCAACCGCGATTTTGTCGGAACCCCTATGCACCGTTATGTCCCCTGCCGGGTGGAGGCGGTTTAATGAACATCCGGAAATATACCTTTGAAGAATTTGAGGAACGGGTTAAAGCGTTTCACGGCTATGCGGCGCCGGGCGTCATCATTGGAGGGTTTATGGTCGACCTGGCCTATAACCATCTCCCGACAGAGGGCCTTTTCGATGCCCTCTGTGAGACACCCAAATGTTTACCTGATGCGATTCAGTTATTAACGCCATGTACGGTAGGCAATGGGTGGCTCACTGTGGTAAATGTCGGCCGGTATGCCCTGACTCTTTATAATAAAGAGACGGGAGAAGGGGTACGGGTGTTCGTGGATACAGAAAAGCTTGAAACCTGGCCGGAATTGAAGACCTGGTTTTTTAAGCTGAAAACCAAGAAGGAGCAGGATACGGACCTGCTTTCAACGCAGATTAAGGAAGCGGGTAGTGGAATCTGCGGTGTGCAGAAGATAAAGGTGGCCGAACGATTTATCAAACGGCGCCCCCGCGGCAGCCTCGCCGTTTGTCTAAAATGCCGGGAAGGATATCCTCTGGATGACGGACCTCTGTGTTTAGCTTGTTCCGGGAAGGAAAATCTTTTTTGGTCCTTTAGTTCGAAAGTAGGCTGAAGACTAAAGGCCGCAGGAGACCAATACCTATTTTCATGCCTTGTTGGCGCCCCGAAGGGGCATTAGGGTTTAATAAGGATTTGCCCGAAATCTAATAATGAAGGGAAAAAGCTATGCCCGGGTTAGCGGGCAGGGAGCTTCAATTTCACCGGGTCAGTCCCGACCAGTGAACGAAGTCCAGCCCTTCTTGCCTGGCCGCCTGGGCCAGGGCCTCCAGGCCCTCTTCGGGGATCAATCCTTCTTTTTCCAGATCCCAAGATAACCCTAATCTTTGATATTTGGAAGTACAGGTGTTGTTAAAGGCCAGAAGATCATATCGTTCGACGGTGGGCAGGTTTTCCTTGATGAACCGGGCCGTTTTCCGAATGTTTTCCTCCGTGTCATTGACCCCCGGAATGATTGGGGTGCGTATCCATAAGGGCTTTCCGGCTTTTGATATCTCCCGGGCGTTGTCCAGAACCAGATCGAGGGGAAGGCCGGTAAGCTTTCGATGCTTATCGCTGTCCATGATTTTCAGGTCATAAAGGACCAGGTCGGCCAGGCGGACCAGACGCTCCAGAGTTTTCCATTTTGTTCCTCCGCAGGTATCCAGGGCCACATGAAGTCCTTCCTCCTTTAAGTTCTCCATTAGGGCCTCACAAAAATCGGCCTGCCAAGAGGCTTCACCACCGGATAAGGTCACTCCGCCACCCGACTTCTCATAAAATACTCGATCCTGCGATGCCTTGGCTATCAATTCTTCGACCGTATAAGTCTTCCCGATCACTTCCAGGGCGCTGGCCGGGCAGGCTGTGACGCAATTTCCACAGGCATCACACCGTGTCCGATCAATGATCATCCCTTCGGGCGTCAGATTCAGGGCTTGCCCGGGGCAGACCTTCAGACACTCTTTGGCCCCCAGGCAGCGCATTTCATACCAGATCAACTCCGGTGAAGGTTTTATCCCCTCGGGATTATGGCACCAGGGGCAGCGCATGGGACAGCCCTTCAGAAAGATGGAGGTGCGAATCCCCGGTCCGTCCTCGGTGGAATGAAGTTGGATATTAAATATCAAGCCCGTTAGTTCTTTTTTCATTTTCAATAACCAAGGCCTGCGTGGGACATCCAGCGAATAAAAAGGGGTCAAGGATTCGAGGGTTCAAGGGTTTTAATTTCCAAGTTTTTCTCTCGAACCCTTGACTCCAGGCTCCTTGAACCCAGGTTTTATTTTAAATATTGAACTCGGTCCGGGCGATAATATCGTTCTGAAGCGCTTTGGACAGATCGACAAAACGGTAGGAATAACCCGAGACTTTAACCATCAAATCCGGATAGGCGCCGGGATTTTTTTGCGCATCCAACAGCGTCTCCCGACCCATGGGATTAAACTGGACCTGCCGGCCGCCCAGTTCAAAAAAACCTTCAATCAGGGCAGCCAGTTTCTCCAGGCTCTCCTCTGTTTTCAACGTCAGGGGATTGAGGTTCATGTTCAAGGCCGTGCCGCCGGATAATTTCGCCCGGCAGGCCTGGGCGGCCGAATGGAATACAGCGGTCATTCCCATGAGATCCGTGCCGTTAGCCGGAGACATGCCGTTGGAGACGGCTTCGCGTGCCAATCGGCCATCCGGCGTCGCGCCCAGGGCGTGGCCGGCCAGAACCTGTCCGCCGGCGGAGATCATGAGTCCCCGGTAGGTACCGCCGTCCATCGGTCGTTTGTGTTTTCGGGATTCCGTGTTCAATAAATGGGTGACCCACAGGGCAATGGCGTCAGCCTTCGGATCGTTGGCACCATACTTAGGGGCCTTACGGAGCAGTTGCTGTCTTAATTCTTCAGCCCCCTTGAAATTATTTCTCAGGTGCCCGGCCAGTTCTTCCAAGGTTGCCAGTTTTTCCTCAAAGACAGCCCATTGAATGGCGGCCAGAGAGTTGACTACCGTGGCCAGACCATGGGCGGAAACGGTACTGTGGTTGTATTTGGCTCCCCCCTGGGTGATGTCGCGGCCCGACTCGATACAGCCCTCGATGGTGGACGATATGAGGGGTGTGGGGAAACCTTTAGCGAAGACCTCGTCTTTCACGTCGCTGATCTTGACCATCATGGATACGGCATAGGACAACTGGGCGGCAAAGGCATTTTTCACATCCTCAAATGACTTCATTTCAAAAACGGGCGGCGTCTTGACCCCGACCTGTTCCCACTTGGCTGAATACAGGCGTCCTTCATTCAAGGTCGACTCAATAACCCGTTCGAAATGACAAGAGCTGCCGGAACAATAACCGTTACTGTTTCCCGTACCGGCCAGTTCGGCGCAGCCGATGACGCTGTAATCTCTGGCATCTTCGAGGCCATATCCGTCCGCTAACAGGCCCTGGATGGCCACCGTGTCGTTGTAAAAGGCGATGCCGGCTGTCCGTCGGTGGACTTCGCAGGCCTTCAGCAGGAATTCCCGTGACGTCTCCGAAGCAATTCGGACAGCCAAACCGTTACGCAAGCCCTTCAAACGTCTAAAGCTTTCCAGCATCAGGAAGGAGACGTCATTGATAGCGTCATGTCCGTTCCGGTCCACCCCCCCGATGGTGATGTTGTTGGGTCCGAATCCGTTAAAATGGGAAAGCCTGATGAAATATTCTTCGATGATCTCCAGGGCTTGGTCTTGGGTAATCCGCCCGGTTTCCATGCCTGCTTTTAAATAGGGGTAAAGGAACTGATCCATGCGTCCGGGACAGAATATCGAGTCCTCGCCGTAGCTGACGGTCATCACCACCTGGGTCATCCAGACGGATTGGACGGCCTCGACAAAGGTGCGGGGAGGCCGGGCCGGCACCCGGCGGCAGCGGTCGGCGATGGCCAGCAGTTCCGCTTTCCTTGCTCCTTCCGAGTTAAGGGCCTTTTCTTCCGCCAGGTCGACATAGCGTTCGGCGTGTTCGCAGACGGCCTGGGCGGCTAATTGAACCGATTCCAGGAAGTCTTTGCGCTGTTCGTAATCTTGGTCTCCCTCTTGGAGAATTCTTAACTGGTCGGCCGCCTGGTCCGCAATGCCCTTGAACCCCAGGTCGAGCACTTTTTTCATGCCGATGGTGACATGCCCCTGCATATCCGCCACACCGGCTACCGTGGGCGTCGGCCGTTCCTTGGAAATCAGACCTTCTTTCAGCCACTGGGCATGCATGAGACTTGACATGTTCCTGCCCCGCCAGTAGGGATTGATTTCCTCCTTCATTTCCCTGATCTCTTCCTCCGGCATGGTCAGCAGTTCTTTCAACCACTCCGGGTTGCCGCCGTGGCCGTTCTCCAGCCAGCTGAGGGATTTGACGTCCTGACCGTGAAAAGGCATGGCAATCATGTTGACCCGGTCCATATAGGTTCTTTCAATGCCCACAGGGCCGGCGATCTTCTTACTTGCTTTTTCTCCGACCAGAAGGGAATCCTCATCTATCTTAATAGACATGTGACGAAGCGTCTCCTCCAGGCCCCTTGCGGCGCGGAGGCTGGGCAACTCCCCTTCCGTGCGCTTATAAGCCCTGGTATAATATCTGGCCCGCTCGATGTCCCCTTCATAGGGGCTGGCCAGCAGGCCTTCCCTCAACCGGCTGATCCTTTCCGAATAAGGTCTTTCCTGCGGAATAATCTCACTTCTTTGGATGTCTGACTGACTGATGGATGCGGTCATCCTTTCACCCCTTCATTCGATTATAAGGTTAAAATGCTTTATAGTGTTTAGAATAAGGATTTCGGCCGGTTTGTCAAACAAAATTCATGGATGTTCTAACCGGGGCTAATCGGCTAACTTATTGTATTATGGAGATAATAATAATATGAAAACTTGGGTTATATATATAACCATATGATATTATTTATATTATCATTATTTACTTTATAGTTCTACTGTTCAGTTGTCGCCCGACAATTTGATTTTTACTTTGTGAATCCAGGCCGATGGATAAGAGGTTGATCGTATTATTCCTTTACTTGAAAGAAGACCCCCGGAGAGTTTTCCCTGATAAGACCGTAAAAATTCCAGATGGAAATGCCGATGATGTCCTTTGCTTTTTATGATTTTCCCTTGAAGCCTTGAACCCTTTTGGAGATGATCACCAAAACTTAGTTTGAATCTGAATATATTTAAATTATTGACAATTACTCTGTTTACATTATAGTTTTACCTGATAATTCTACTAATATTAAGATCTTGAGCGAAGGGAGTAATAATGGCCAAGCGGGAAGGAATGACCATCGGGGAGCTGGAAAAAAAATCGGGTATCCGGCGTTCCACCATCCATCATTATATCTGGTATGGTTTGCTGCCCCAGCCTTTCAGAACCGGACAGACTATGGCTTATTATGACCAAAGCCATTTGCGGAGGCTGGAAACCATCCAGAAAATCAAGCTTGATTTTTTGAAGTCAGCCAAGACCTCACGGGTACCCTTGGATTTAATCAAACATAAGATGACCGAAGGTTATACACTGACTAAAGACAAAAGCTCCGCCGGAAGAAATACCGGAGAAAAAAACCGGGAAAAGGTTCAAAAGAAAAAGGAGGAGATCATTGAAGCCACCCTTAAATTATATGCCGACCGTGGATATTACCTGACCAATATCCGGGAAATAGCCAAGGAGGTTGGTATCTCCGCCCCGACCTTTTATCACTACTTTCAGGACAAACGGGAGCTCTTCGTTGAAGCGATTGAATACGTCATAAGAACCTACCGGAAGGAATCCAGGGAGGCCCTGCAAAAAGAGAAAGATCCTGCCAAACGAAGTATCATCATGTTCCGGATTTTCCAAAAACATTATTCAAAAATTGGTGAAGTTCTTAATCAGTTGAGGGCCGGGGTGGCGATCGGCGACCAATGGGCGCGAGACCGGCTTTCCAGGGTGTACAAGGAAATGACCGAAAATGTCGCCGGGCAGATCCGGGAAGGGATGAAGCATGGATTGATCAGGAATGTAGACCCGGACCTCCTTGGATTTTTCAATGTTATGCTGGACGAGATCGCCATGCATCGAGCCTCGTTGGATAACAAATATACCATCAATCAGGTCATGGCCTTTGTGGCCGACATGCTTTTCCACGCCTTTCTGACGGAAAAAGGAAAGAAGGTTTTTGGCGCCTTTAATCGAGTCCCTGCCTGAGAACACAATCCCGAAATGCCGTTCGTCGTTCGGCGAAAACTATTTTCATGATTCGTGGTGCCATCCAGGCATGAAGGTTCAAGAAAAAAGGGCAGGGCCTTTTCTGACCCTGCCCTCGGCTGATTACCTTCGATTTTTAGTAGCCCATCTTTTTCTTCAGATCCTGGTCTATCCAGATACGGGACAGAATCGGTGCCGAGCGATGGGCGCCTACCCGAACTTCCCCGTAATAATTTTTAACCCAGGGCCACCAGGCCGAATAATAATAAGAGGTGGGCAATATGATACAGGGAACCTGTTCCATGATATATAGGGTGAGTTTTTTTAATTCGGCTGAGGCGGTCTTCTCGGTGTATTTCGGGTTGGAAACGAGATCATCCCAGGTTTTATCTACAAAGGGGTCCGACATCATATGGGGGTTCCAGGTCTGACCGGTCATATAATTCTTGCGGATCCCGGAATAAGGACCGCCGTGATCGTTGGGTAAGAAATAGCCTTCAGAATGGTTTTTTTTGGTCATCCTGCTGAGGAAGGAAGGATAATCCAACACATCCAACTCCATCTTGACCCCGATTTTGGCCAGATAAGACACCACCATGGCGGCGATATCCAGTCCGGTTTGGTCGCCGCCGGAAACTTGGGCTTTGAAGATAAAACCATTGGGATAGCCGGCTTCGGCCAGGAGCTTTTTGGCCTTTTCCGGATTATAAGTGTACAACTCCT
>CAZSTT010000150.1:0-9627 GCA_964609705.1 uncultured Thermodesulfobacteriota bacterium | reverse complement strand
CTGCAGATTGACACAGCCAGGGCGAAAAAGGACCGTTTCCGGATGGAAACTAATTAATTTAGTACGAAAATGCCATCCTTCTCCCCTTTGCAAAGATGATAGGCATGCAAAAAGAAGTCACCCCGGTGAAAACCGGGGGCCAGGGACTTATTAACTTATTGAAGTTTCTAGATTCCGGCTTTCGTCCAGAATGACGTTTTTTGGTTTTGGCGACTTTTTCGAGTCCATCAAAGATAAGAGCTCTACCAAATTTGAGATTATAAGTCGATATCTTGCGGGCTCAGGACCTTAATATCCGCTACCGAATTGAAATCTTTGTCATGGGTTGCCAGATAGGCGACCCCTTCTTCTTCCATAATGGTTATGATAATGGAATCATTAACCATCAATCCATAGCGACTTCTATGGATCTGGCTTTTAAGGATGGTCATGGCGGAAACCGGTCTAATTAATATCCCCATTTGTTCTATCTTTTGGGTATTGGTAAAATAGTCATGGAGTTGTTTGATTTTTTCGGGGTGTTTTTTTAATTTGTTAACCAGGTTGGGGGGATGGACCAGCCTTTTATAGACGGCTTCCACCATCATTAACCGATGCAGCACTTCGAGAATAACATTGGCCGAGGTTATCCCGTTATAGACCCCCGCCTCACACTGGCTTATTAAAAAACTGGATTCATCCGATGCGCCGGTAAAATGATAAATAAATATATTGGCATCTATAAAAACGGATGACTTGGCTTTCAGGTTATCCAGTTTCATAAACCCCATCTTCTTCCATGATTTTCTTGAGGGTCTCTTGAGGGATTTTCATGATACCTTTGGTGGATTCAGCAACCATTTTTCTCCGCTTTGGTTCTTCGATTTTTTTAAAATAGGTCTTTAGTGCCTCTTCAATGAGAAGATTTAAGGGTCTTTTTTGGGCCAGAGCAACCTCTTTGGCCATGAAAATCAATTCCTCATCTACGATGGTTCCAAGTTTTCTCTTCAAAGCCTATCACCTCCTAATTGAGATTAGTATAGATGGGAAACCTTGTTGATGTCAAGAAATAAAGATACTTGTCTTGAAATCTTTCAGTCGGGCAGGAGACCTATGAGGACGAAGATCCTCTGAGTGGAAATTAAAAAAGAAGGGATACGGATTTCTACAGAAAGTTAAAGCCAGGCGGATTACTTCAAAATGGCCTCGATGACCCGATATTAAGGCGGGAGAGCAGTTCTATTTAGGAATCTATAGGCCTTTCTCTTCGTTGTACATTTCTTCAGGTGCAAGAGCTATTTCCCCGAGCCAACGGGCATTGAAATAAGCCGGTTTAAGAAATGGGGATTGTCGAATCGGGATCCTTGGCCCTTACGGTTTTCTTGGTGAAAAAATGGTCAGGGTTTAAAGAGGTTATGGAGAAGATGGAAATAGAATACGTACTATTTCCTGCCCAAGATGGTCTCTAACTGATTTATAGTTATGGCCTTAACCCCCTCCTTCAAGGCCGTTGTTGGAAAGGGGTCTTTACTCTGGCGGTGGATAAGCACTTTGATTATCTTATATGAAGATTTGGCTTCGGCAAGACGTTCCATCGGTTTGGCCATGGCCGGGACAACAGTTCGGGAGGCTTTAGTTTCGATAAAAATAAGTTTTCGATCTCCTGCCGGGACAATAAAATCGACCTCTAGTCCCTGCTGGTCACGGAAATAATAGAGGGCTCGGGGTCTTCCGGAAGCTATTTGTTGTTTGAGTATCTCTGCGGCTGTAAATCCTTCAAAAAGCGGGCCAAGAAAAGGAGACCTTTCCAATCCTTTCTCGGTTTCAATGCCCAATAAATGGCAAGCCAAACCCGAATCCACAAAATAAAGTTTGGGGGACTTAATTAATCGTTTCCCAAAATTTTCAAAAAAAGGTTGGACCAAAATAATTTGTCCGGTTATTTCCAGAATGTTCAGCCAGTCCGAGATGGTCGGTACAGAAACTCCCAAAGGCGCGGCCAGGTCGGTGCGATTTAATATCTGCCCGCAACGGCTGGCCGTTAGGGAAAGAAAACGCCTGAATGTGGAAAGATTTCGAATCGAGGTCACCGAACGAACATCTCTTTCGAGGTAGGTTTGGATATAAGACCGAAACCAGGTAGGTCCTGTTGAGGGGCGTGCCAATACTTCCGGAAACCCACCTTTATGCAAAGAAACCTTTGAAGACTCTTGCAGAGAAAAGGGAAGAAGGTTGAAAAGAGCAGCCCGGCCTGCCAAGGATTCCGTAACTCCTCTCATCAAAGGAGCCTCCTGGGAACCGGTTAAAAACCATTGCCCTTTTTTATTGGGAAAACGATCGATTCGGGAACGGACATAACTTAGTAATTCTGGGACGTTCTGGATTTCATCCAGGATAGCCGGACAACGGATATCTTCCAGAAAAGAACGAGGGTCGCTTCGCAGACGTCCGATTATATCCGGATCTTCAATCAGATAATAGGCAGCCTGGGGGAAAAGTTTTTTGAGCAAGGTTGTTTTCCCTGCCCGGCGTGGTCCGGTGAGAATCAAGGCAGGAAAACTTCCCGAGGCTTTCTTCAGTTCGTTTTCTATAAGTCTGGCAATATATTTCATGTTGAGAAATATAAACTATTGCTTTAAACTTATCAAGATAAAAATAGTGGGTGTGTGGCCGGCAGTTAAGAGATGAGCTGTTTCAAAAACTTGCGGGCAGGATCACGTCGAGATGCTCAAGTCCCAAGGCTTATCGTCGGGCTCGTCGTAGCCTCCTGACTCCTTGAACCCTCGAATCCTTAGCCCCTTTTATTTTTTTATCACCTGACTGTACTTCACCATCCCCCAAAGGGCCTTGGCACAGTCCACGGGATCTTCAAAACTCAGAAGGTGATACCGTTTGAAGATCTCATCAATCGGTCCGCTTATTCTTCCCTCATTGGCGGCGACGACGATCGGTTTTTTATATCTTTTGGGGATGGTGGCGATGGCTTCCGCCTGCTTCAGGGTCTCCATCATTTCCGATGGGGCCGTATAGCGGTCAAAATTGTCGCGAGGGGGCATAACGATCAGTCCGGCAATATAATCCTGTCTGGCGACAATTTCTATCATCCGGATATAGGCATCCTCATTTTTCCGGCCGATACAATCAATGGGATTAAGGGGGGGAGGAGAAAAGGGCAGCATCTGCTCCCGCAGTTCCTCTTGGGCCTGAGCACTCATCTCCGGGACACTCAGACCCAACCGGGTACAGGCTTCGGTGGCCGTGACGCAAAAACCCCCGCCGCCGTGCAGGATAGCCACGCCGTTTCCTTGGGGAAGCGGTTGATAACAAAGGTTGTTGGCCATATAAAACATTTCCATGAAATCGAAGCAGCGAATGGCCCCGGTCTGACGGCAGACGGCATCAAAAATATCGTCGTTTCCGGCCAGGGCCGCCGTATGGGAGCGGGCCGCGCGGGCCGCCGCTTCCGATGAACCGGCCTTGTAAATGAGCAGAGGCTTTTTCCCGGTGACCGACCGGGCAACTTTTAAAAATCGATTGCCGTCTCCAATATCTTCCACATAGGAGATGATGACCTGGGTCGTGGGATCATCTCCCAGGTATTCCAGGAGATCCACATAGGAAATGGACGCCTGATTTCCAAAGCTGATGGCTTTACTGACCCCGAATCCATACTTTCGTGAAGCCTCATAGAGGAAATGAGTGAGGGTACCACTTTGGGATATAAAGGAAATCGGTCCCCGATGGGGACGTCGGGTCAAGTTGGGAAAGGTATTCAAGTTCCCTTCGCTGCTCCAGATTCCCAGGCAGTTAGGGCCCAGAAAATAAAAACCCGCATTTTTGGATTCTTCGGCAATTTTTCTTTGAAGCAGGGCGCCGTCCTGGCTGATCTCGGCAAAACCGGCGGCGATGACAATACCCCCCTTAACCTTACAGGCAATACATTCCTCGATCACCTGGGGCACCCGGGCGGCATTGACGGCGATGACCGCCAGATCAATCTCACCCGGTACGTCCCTGAGGCTTGGAAACCCGGGAATCCCTTGAATTATTTTTTCCTTGGGATTAATCGGATAGATGGTTTGGCGATATCTTCCGGCGATCAGGGTGTTCAAGATCCCGAAACCCCAGGACTGGATATTATTACTCGCTCCCACAACGGCCACGGACGCCGGCTTGAAAATCGCCT
The DNA here is from genome assembly GCA_964609705.1 of uncultured Thermodesulfobacteriota bacterium. GTDB lineage: Bacteria > Desulfobacterota > RBG-13-43-22 > RBG-13-43-22 > RBG-13-43-22 > RBG-13-43-22. The sequence continues at coordinate 5,462 of CAZSTT010000150.1, read as the reverse complement.
TAAAGGATTGTCTCATTTGAATATCCATTAATAACGTACCTCCCGGAAAAATTTTATAATGATCGAGGTCAATTCCTGCGGTTTTTCCATAGGGATGAGGTGCCCGGTCTTTTCCGTCAAGGCATAGGAACCCCCGGTCCTCATGGAGGAGGCCATTTCCAGTTTGGTAAAGAAACGATTCATCCTGATTTCCCTTTCCAAATTTTGCAATCCTAATCTGACCGGCCTGTGGTGTAAAGATTTTTTTAAAAGAAATAAAGATCGATTTCTTTGATGATCCACCGGATAGAGCCCCCCATTTCTTCTTGCAATTCTCTTGCTATAAAGATTAATAAAACAGATTGACAAATTTGTTATGACATTATAACCTTTTTTTACCGTCAACCCCCAAGGCCTCATTTTTTTAGACACACATCTGATTTCCCTTCAGGTTCTGCCTTAAAGGGAGAGGTTGGGATGAAATTAAAGAAAACCCCCGTTCCTCTTTACTATCAATTGGAAAAGGTCCTTCGCCGGCGTATCCTTTCCGGCAAGTTCAAACCCGACCAGGCCGTCCCTACTGAAAAAGAGCTTTGCCGGGAATTCGGGGTCAGCCGAACCACGGTGAGACAGGCTCTTTTATCATTGGAGAGCGATGACCTCATTCGCCGGGAGCAGGGTCGCGGCACTTTTGTCGCCTTTCGTCAAAATAAGCCTCTCCAGTTCAGACTTTTTGGAACGGTGGATGATCTTTTTCATTTGGGCCTTCGGACTATTTTAAAGCTTCAGTCTAAAAAATTGATCAGCCCTTCTCCGGAGATTATTCGGGATATGAAGCTGAACCCAAAGGAAAAAGTTTATCTCTTCGAAGGTCTTCGACATCTTGAAAATGAACGTCAGGCTTTTTTCCAGGCCTATGTTCCCGAAGCAATAGGGAAAAAAATCCAGTTGGCAGAGCCGGATAACCCCCTTTTTATCGAGCGGGTCGAGAAAGAAGCCCTGGAGATGGTCAGGCGAAGTCAACAGGTCACTTCCGCCTCCGTGGCCGATAAAAAGTTGGCTTCCATCCTACGGGTTAAAAAAGGACATCCTCTTCTGGTTATCAAACGGATTTATTTTTCGAAATCCGGTCGGTCCCTGGAAATGGCGGTTACTTTTTTCCCCGGAGATGCCTATAAGGGCCAAGCGGAATTAATACGCGAAAATGCTTAATCACCCCCCCGTCCGACTTTTTGGGGGACATAAGGTCATAAAAAAATGGGAGGGAACCAATGAACGACCAGTATGAAAAAGTACGTCAAAGAAGGCAAAATTGGCAAGAAAAAACGGTTAAGAAGGCCTTGGAACGTTTTCCTTACTTAAAAGAGGCACCCAGCCGTTTTTATACGCCCCTGGATACTCCGGACTTTGATTTCCTGACCCAGGTGGGCTTTCCAGGGGAATATCCTTTTACCGCCAGTGTTTATCCCTTTGATCCCCGGGCCGGTACGGCCAGGATGGCGGCCAGGGCCCAGTCCGGTTCCGGTTTGACCCGCGCCTCCGGCTATTCCGGATATGGAACCCCGGAGGACACCCGGGATTATTATAAACAAAATATTTCACGGGGAGGGAGGCAAGGTCCCAATCTGGCCCTGGACCTGGTGACCCAATGCGGTTATGACTCGGACAATCCCCAAATGGCCGGGGAGGTGGGTAAGGTCGGAGTGGCCATAGACACCCTGCGCGACCTGGAAATCATTTATGAACCCTATCAGGGGGAGCTGAATCTGGACCGCATTGCCTCTAATTTTACCATCAACGGTCCGGCTATTTATTTTATCGCCATGTACGCCGCTTTGGCTGAAAATCGCGGCATCCCGTTGGACAAATTACAAGCCACCCCCCAAAATGATATTCTCAAGGAATATATCGCCCGGGGGGCCTATATCTTTCCCCCCAAAAAGGCCATGCGCCTCTTCAGGGATACCCTGGTTTTCGCCAACCAATATATGCCCCGTATGAACATCACCAGCATGGGGGGATATCATATCCGGGAGGCCGGGGCCTCGCGTATACAGGATCTGGCCTATAGTATGGCTATCGCCTCTGCCTATCTGCAGGAGGGCGTTAACGCCGGTCTGGATGTGGATATCTTTGCCCCTCGTTTTACCTTCAATGCCATGGGCGGCAGCATGGAGTTTCTCCAGGAAATCGCCTTTCAGCGGGCCTCCCGGCGCATGTATGCCCGCCTCCTCAAAGAACGTTTCGGAGCTAAGAATCCCCGAAGCATGCTGCTGAGAATGAACATGACTGCTCATATCGGTCCCTCCAGCACTACCAAACAGCGTCCCCTCAATAACCTGACCCGGGCCGTTCTCGGAGCGGTGGCCGGAGCCCTGTCCGGCGGGCCGCCCTCGGCTTTCCCTCCTTATGACGAACCCCTTGGACTGGGCTGGAGCCGTGAAGCCCAGCAATTGTCCCAGGATGTGAGCCGCATCCTGACCTGTGAAGCCAAACTCTTGGAGGTGGAAGATCCCTTTGCCGGCTCTTATTGTATAGAATCCTTGACCGATGAGATTGAAAAGGAGGCCTGGGCCGAACTGGAAAAATTAGACAAGATGGGCGGCATCGTCTCGGCCATCGATCAAGGCTATGTCCAACGGGAAGTGACCCGAAACGCCTATGATCATCAGAAAAAAATAGCCAACGGAGAAACCCTGGTCGTCGGGGTGAATTGTTTTACCGGTGAACACGAACTCGAGGTTCAAACCACCCGGCTGGTCCCCCACCCCTATGATCCGGACCGGCGAGCCCGGGCCGAAGAAAGGCAGATCGCTAATCTGAAAGAGGTCAAGAAAAACCGGGACCATAAAGAAGTGCAAAAATTGCTTGTTGAGTTAAAACAGCAGGCTCAACAGGAGGAAGTCAACCTGGTAGGCCATTTGATCGTCTGCGCCAAAGCTTATGTGAGCTTACAGGAAGTCTGTGACGTATTCAGAGACGTTTTCGGTGAGTATGATCCCCCCTCGATATTCTAAAAGATCCGCTTCAAATCGGTTGGGTCGAAAAAGTTCCGGAACGGGTACCGGTTTCACCTTCCGCTACCCGGTAGGGGATGGGACTCGTCCTGTCCCCCTTAATCTGCGGGAAATGTTGGCCGGGCACCTCCGGAGCCTTCTGGAGGTATTAAATCCCACCTGGAAGGGTAAACAGGTCCGGATAGACGGATACAGTTCCCTGGGAGAACCCGATCTGATCCATCCGCTTTTCCCTGATGAAAATCAAAGTTACCGGAGTTCCGGTGATCGTCTGGATATCTATGAGCCCCGGCTGACCTATATCCGAAACCTGGTTGAATCTCTTCAAAGCATAATCGATTTCGAACATGGCCGGAAGAAGGTTCGGATAGACGGGTTTCGATTAAAAAGACCCGAACAGTGGCTGAGACCCGGCGGCGGGGCTTTTGACATTTTGGCCCAGGCCGCCGGCCGCTGCAATCTCCAGTGCCGGTTTTGCTATAACCTGGGAAGTCCGCCGGCCTTTCAGGCTATTCCCCGCCCGGTTGAAGAAGAATTTAAGGAAATTCAGACCCGTATCGAATATTATGTCCCTGAATCAAAACTGGGTTTATTCCCGGATATGGGCAGTCCTTGTGAAATGCTGACCCATCCCCGTATTTTTGACATCCTGACCGCCCTTCGTAAAAAAAGCACCGAATTGTTGCGCATCCCCACCAACGGCGCGAAACTCACGCCTGAGATTATTCAGGACCTGACTCATTTCCAGCCTATATTTGTCGATCTTTCTTTAAACAGCAGTTCTCCCGGCCGCCGTCAATGGCTGATGAATGACCCTCACCCGGAAGTGGCCCTGGGCGCCCCGGCCGCGCTCCTGTCAGCCCGTCTTCCTTATTCTGTGGTCATTGTGCCCTGGCCTTTCCCTTCCATTGAAGAGATGATCGAGGACCTTATCCGGACCGTGAGCTATTCGTCCGGGTTCAACCCGGCCTATATTCAAATCAGCCTTCCGGGATATTCGCATCGGTTTTCCGAGGAGCCTCTTTTTGATCGGGAGGAGGTCTGGACTCGGCTGAGGGAAGAGATCCGGCGTCTGCGAACCCTGACCGATTGTCCTTTGATACTGCGTCCCGGTCTATACGAAGAATATCCGGATACGGAAGCCATAGACACCCCCAGACTGAGCGGAGTGGTTAAACATTCACCGGCCGCCAGGGCCGGACTGCTTATCGGTGACCGTTTGACCGGGATCAACGGTTTGCCGGTTAAAAACCGTATCCAGGCCCGTTCTCTTCTGAATATGATTCAGGACGGCCGGTTGGAAAAGATACCGATCAGGGTTGACCGCTTGGGGCGTCCGGTTGATTTGTCTATGACCTTAACCAATTATGAATATCCTTTTGATCCCGGGAGCGTTCCCTACGCCGGCTGTGTCTTTGCCTCAGCCGGGGTTCCCCTGGACTGGATGGAAAAACTGAGAGCTTTGATTGTCAGAGAGGAAGCCAGGGAGGTTCTTATTTTAACTTCCACCTTGGTGCGCCCGATTCTGGAAAAAAGGCTCCATGAACACCTTTTTCTATCGGGCGTGCAATGGCATTGCCGTGTTCCGGCCAACCGCTATTTCGGGGGAATTATTATTATGGGCGATTTATTGGTCGTTGAGGATTTTATTGAGGCTGTGCAGGGATTCAGGCAGGAAGGCCAGGTTACGCCTGATCTCGTCGTCATTCCCTCCTCCCCTTTTCATTTGAGCGGATGGGGAAGGGACCTGACCGGCCGGGTCTATAAAGACATTGAACGAATTACAGGTATCCCGGTGGGATTGATTGAATGCGACCCCATATTTGATTGACGGCTTCGTAAAAAGTCCATCTGCTGTGTTGCGCTACGCCCTCCGTCACTGCGGCGTACTTCTCTGTACGCCTCATTCCTCTGGGCTTGCGCGCCTTGCATCTGGAGCTTTTTACTGTGCCGTCCACAGGCTGTTTTTTTTGAGTTTTTATAATTGAAGGAGAAAAATAATGACCGAAAAGAAAATTCGAGTACTGGTGGCCAAGCCCGGACTGGACGGCCACGACCGAGGGGCCAAAGTAATCGCCTATTCTTTGCGTGACGCCGGTTTTGAAGTGATCTACTCCGGCCTGCGGCAAACCACCGATTCCATTGTCCGGGCCGCCATCCAGGAGGATGTGGACGTGGTGGGGCTTTCCATTCTTTCCGGGGCCCACCTGGCCTTGACCCGCCGGGTGGCCGAAGGGCTAAAGGCCCAGGGGGCCGATGATGTGGTTCTGCTGGTAGGGGGGTTGATCCCCGATGAAGACATCCCGGCCTTAAAAGAAATCGGTGTCAAGGAGATCTTTACTTCCGGAACCAGTGTCAATCAGGTGGTGGAGGCCATTAAGAAACATGTTCAAAAATAAAGTCCAGGATTCAAGGGGTCCAGGTTTCAAGGGTTCAAGTGAAAGGCGTGGAATGAAAACCCTTGAA
>CAZSTT010000149.1:0-9646 GCA_964609705.1 uncultured Thermodesulfobacteriota bacterium | reverse complement strand
TCTTTTTTTCTTTTCTTCCTTCCCTCTTTAATCCAGGCTCTGGAGGTACCCCCGCTTAAGGGTCATATCAATGATTATGCCGCCATGATTTCTCCGGCCATCAGAGATCGTCTTGAGGAAGAGTTAAAAGGTTTCGAACAAACCGATTCCACCCAATTGGTCATTTTGACCATTGCCAGTCTGGATGGAGAACCGATCGATACCTTCAGCATCAAAGTCGGGGAAACCTGGAAGATCGGTCAAAAAGGCAAGGATAACGGTATCATCATGATCGTGGCCAAACAGGAACGCAAGGTTCGGATTGAGGTCGGCCGAGGTTTGGAAGGACGGTTGACCGATTTATTAGCCGGCAGAATCATAGACCTGGTCATAACCCCCCGGTTCAAAAGAGGAGATTTTGACGGCGGGTTCCAGGCCGGGGTTTCCGCTTTAATCGATGCCACCCGGGGGGATTTCAAGGCGGATGAAGGATCCAGGGTAAAACAGAAAAAAGGGGCCCCTTCTATTTTAACTTTTCTCATCGTCTTTGGGGTCGTCCTCTTATTTATCGGAAGTCTTTCCCGGATCTTAGGAGGTATTGCCGGGTTTATAGGTTTACCGGCCCTGCTGCATCTGGGCCTTTTTCCTTTAGGTATTGTTACCTTGATCCTGGCCGCCCTGGCCGGGTTGGGAATAGGTTTGTTCCTGCCTTCTCTTTTTTCCGGGTCCGGTCAGGGGAGGGGGGGCGGTTTTTGGCCCGGAGGATTTTTCCCGTCCGGTGGTAGTTGGGGCGGGGGGGGCGGTGATTCAGGAGGAGGATTCAGCGGCGGCGGCGGAGATTTCGGCGGCGGCGGGGCTTCTGGGGATTGGTAATTTCAATTTCGGATTTCGGAATGCAATCAAGAAAAGAATATTAAGGTTATCAGGTTGGGAGTTGTGAGTTCGGAGTTCGGAGAAATAATTAATAATTGACTAACTCGGTTGAAACTATGAAAGCGGCGACTTTTTTCACACCTGAAGAAAAGGAACGGATCAGGACTACGACGTATTCGGTGGAATCCCGGACTGATGGGGAGATCGCTGTGATGGTGGTAGACCAAAGCGACCGGTACCTGGAATCGGAAATTCTCGGGGGATTCATTTTTGGAAGCATCCTTTCTCTGGTGATTACGGTAGCATTCTTTCATGATTCGCTTTTTGTTTATATCCCCTTAAGTTTTCTTCTCTTTTTTCCTTTTCGTTGGATCGGGATGACCATCCCCAGGCTGAAACTGGTATTTATCGGGCCTCGCCGGAGAGAAGAAACCGTTCGTCTTAGGGCTATTCAGGCCTTTTATGAAAAAGGACTTTATAAAACCCGTTTCCAAACAGGGGTATTGATTTTTCTTTCCCTGTTGGAACACAAGGTTTGGGTTCTGGCCGACAAGGGCATCCATCAAAAAATGACTCAAGAGACCTTAAATCGATTTGCTCATGATGTATCTCGAGGGATCAAAGAAGACCGGGCCGGTGAATCCTTGTGTCGGGCCATAGAAGGAATCGGCCAATTGCTGGTTGAACATTTTCCCGTCACCTCAGGAGACACCAATGAACTTTCCAATGAAGTGATGACCGAATGATTTATTAAGGGAGTCTCCTGCAAAAGTCCAATTTATTAAAATAGGTCAGTCCCGCCAAGGCGGGATTGCCTGACAATAGGGTGAAGTCAATAGAGGTCAGCCCCGCCCGGGCAGGGGCTGACCTATTAAATGAGAAATTCATATCCTTTCGACTTTTTCAAGAGGCTCAAGGGTCTCATAATAGTCTTTGGAAGGTTAGGCTGGAACCTCAATGCCTCCAAGAATAAAGGACTTTGACGCCCTTATCTTCGACATAGACGGGACCCTCTGGAACGCCGCTCCGGCCAGTGCTAAAGGCTGGAACATGGGTCTGACCAAGTTAGGTATCGATCAAGAAGTCAGTTCAGCACAGATAGAGAAGGTGGCCGGCAACCCCTTCGAAGAATGTGTTGATCTCCTTCTACCCGGGATCAGAACACATGTCCCCAAATTGTTCGACACCCTTAATAAATATGAAACCGAGGTGGTCCGGACCGAGGGAGGGAGGTTCTTTGATGGTGTACGGGAAGGCATCAGGCATCTGGCGAAAAGGTACAAAATTTTTTTGGTAAGCAATTGCCAGGAATGGTATATGGGGCTGTTTCTTCATTTTTCAAATTTTAAACCCGTCCTTGCCGGATTTGATTGTTACGGCCTGTCGGGTTTGCCCAAGTCTGATATGCTTCAAAAACTCAAAGACAATCATTCCTTATATAACCCGGTGTATATCGGCGACACATCCGGAGACGAAACGGCGGCCCAAATGGCCGGGATGGCCTTCATCCATGTCGCCTGGGGTTTTGGGAAACCTCAGGCGAGTCCGAGAATTGTACATACCTTTAAGGAATTAGTCGACTTTTTAGGTTAAGAAGAAGCAAACCTTAGAAAAATTTCCGGATTTCTTCACAGGTCCTCTCCGGAGTTTTATAATCCAGAGACTCTCCATGAAGCTTCTCAAAATAACTGACGTCGCTGGCCCCGACCGGCGGTAACAACCTCCGGGTGACCATCCTGGTGTTCACCCAAAACGAATTATCCTTTTTATGTTCGCCTGAATACAATCCCAGATTGAAACTGTTATGATTGTATTCCTGAAAATAGCCGAAGACTTTGATCAGACCCCGGGCAAAGTCTTTAAGATCCTGATCGCTGAGATCAATGAGCGAAGTCCTCCCTTTAAACACACTCATAATATCGGTAATTCCCCGGGGGGCAAAACTGGTCAACCAGACCGTCTGACCAAGGTCGGCGATATATCGTTCTCCGAGATCCTTCTCCCGGTTAATCAGGTCCTCCCAGTAAACTCTTCCCCAACGTTTCCGGTAGCGCTTGCCCCCCTGAATCACAGCCCCCTGATAATGGGTGGGGACTCCCCCGGCCAGAATTTGCAGGTGAGGGTGGATGATGCTCCCGCCGGACATGGGGAGATAATTCCAGTTGATGGAGAAAAAGCGAACAGCCGGATCCGTTTCAACGACCCGGCGCAGAAAAAAGCAGGCCGCCGAAAAGGCATTGAAAATGATTTCTTCGGAAAAGTCCGCCAGCGGGACATAATGCTGTTTGGTAAAAACAACCACGGCGCAATGACGGTCAAAAGGGGTCCTGTTTGGAAAAATACAGACCTCGCCAAAACGCAGTCTCCCTTCGGGAATAAAATCCCGAGGAAATTGGGGAGTGACCTTCTCCAAAACCTGGGGGCAAAAGGGGCAAACCGCACTTCCTCCTTTCTCCAGCATATCTTGCATATCCCACGGAGGAAATTTTTTAATAGGAAGATCCAGGATCCTGACGGTCCGCCTGGTCAGAGGATCCCATCTTGTTTCTACCGTCAGCTTCGTCTCTTTGAAATTATCGGCAGGGTTTAACAGCCTCGTTTTCTGAACCCTTCTTTTAAAAGTTATCCCCACCGGCTTATCTCCTTTCTGTTCATCCGGGATGTCAAAAACTATCAGGGCCGGGGAAGAGTGTCAAGGATGAAGAATGGGGCAATAACCCGCCAAAGCCGATAAAGATAGCTGAGGGTATCGGGATGACGCCGGCAGTGGACAGATCAACAAAGAAGAGCAGGTGCTGTGGCTCAAGAAAAGCAGAAGAAGAAAAAAACCATTGATGATTTTAAGGCAGCGGTCACAGAACGCGGGGAAATCCCCTCAATCCCCTTTTTTAAAAGAGATTGAAGGGATTTTAATCCGATCTTGATTCTAAAGATGTATCAACTCCGGCTTTAATTGAGGGCTGAGTTTCCGATAAGCCTTCCGATAGGCCCGGCGGATCTTGTTGGTATTGTCGGAAAACAGAAGACCGAAGCGGACACAAGACCGGTAAAGAGATTCTCCCTTGAGATCAATGGGCAGTTTGATGGGGATGAGTCCATCGGGAAGTTTTTCTTTGATGCCGGCGAAAAGCTGTTCCCAAGCCGGGGAAAGCCGTTTCTTTTCCTCCTGAAGGTAATTCAGGAAAGGGACCACCACCAAATCAACTTTCTCTTTTAAAGGCTGTAAAAATTCCGGCCCATCATTACCCTGAATGACTTCAACCCCCAGGCGGGTTAAAAAACCGGCGATAAATTTTTGATAGGCCTCGGTGGCATTCCCCGGAATAAGAGCCACCCGGCGCACCCCCCGGAATTTCCAAACCGGCCCGAATTGTTTCTGGACCTGGTCCAGAAAGTTGTCCGACAACCAGCGCCGATGATTTTCCATTCGGTCCTTGGCCCTTTTAAGTAGCCTTCTTCCGTAAAAACGGAGATAACTATAATAAATGTCCATTTTGACCAGCCGTTTCAAGATGGCCTTCCAGGAATAAAAGGAAAGCAGAGCCTGATAAGCGGCTTTTTGCAATTCCTCTTCAGTCATCAAACGGGGGCGGTAGACCACATGAGTCCCGTCAAAGAGTTCCCAGTTCCGGGTCAGCAGACGGTTTTCCTGCTCCAGGGCGGCAAAGGTTTCGGTCCCCGGAAGGGGGGTCAGCATCATAAACTGCGCGGAATCCACCCGGTTTTTAATGGAAAAGCGAATGGTTTCCCGGATGGTTTCCGGGGTATCTTCATCGGCCCCGACCATAAACATCCCATGGATATGAATTCCATGACGATGAAAGGCCGATATGGCCCGAGCCATGGCGGCCTGGTCCTGTTTTTTTCGATAGGCCTTCAGGACCTGATCGCTGGCGCTTTCGAAACCGATATAAACCCCCCAGCAGTTGGTCTCCCTGAGCAGCTCCAGAAATTCCGTATCAAAGGCCGATTCAGCCCGAACCTGGGTACTCCAACTGGTCCGGAAATTATCTTCTTTCATGCGCCTGAGAAGGTCCTTGGCCCTGGTGGGATTGGCGGCAAAATTATCATCACAGAAGAAAAGATGATTGGCTTCTCCGGCATTGGCCCGGACCTCCTCCATAATCAGGTCATTGGATCGAAATCGATATCCCCGGCCGAACATGGTTACCACCGAACAAAATTTACAGGCAAAGGGGCAGCCCCTGGAAGTTGCCACAGGGACTACCGATTGATGCGGATCCCAACCCTTGATCAGCGAAAAATCCGGGATAGGCAGGGTGTTTAAATTTTGAAGTAACGGACGATCGGGATTATGCCAGGTTTTTCCCTCTTCCCAGTAGGAGAGGCCGGAGATGCCATTAAGGGACTTTTGTTTCTGAAGGGTATCCACGAGTTCGGGCAGGGTTTCCTCCCCTTCACCGCGAACCACAAAATCACCATGGGCTAAGGCTTCATCCGCCAAAAAGGTGACATGGGGACCGCCAAAAACAACCTTTTTACCCAGGTCCTTGGCATGATCCCCCAGAGAAAAGGCCCGTGGAATAGTGCTGGTGATTGAGGAAATGCCGACCATATCGGCCCAGCCCAAGTCCTCATTAGTAACCGGCCCGGAGGTCTCTTCGATGAGGACCCGGGCTTCGTAACCCTGGTTCCGGAGCATAGTGCCCAGAAGGATAGTCCCTAAACGGGGGATTCGGGCACGGCTGAAAACATGTTCGGCCGGAGACCGGGGTTCTATTAACAGAATGCGTTGCATATCTTTTGATTTCATAAAGATCTTTCTATGGATAAAAGTCTAATCTACTTAATATAAGCTTGTTCCAGAGTAAAGTAAAGGGGAAAGCATGCTTCGCCTCACGCCTCACGCCTTTTGCCTCCTACCTTCTTTTTTAACAGATTGGCTGCGACCAATAATGGATCCCAGACCGGGCTGAATGGAGGGGCATAGGCCAGGTCCAACCTGGAAATGGCCTCCAGGGTCATTTCCTGCTGGACCGCAACGGCCAGGGTATTGATCTTGATGGCCTCCCCGTCCCACCCGACCCAATTCCCGCCCAAGAGACGGCCGGAGGACTGATCAACCACGATTTTCAACAAGTTTGGTCTGGTTCCAGGGTAAATCGCCGCCCTGGATGTACTTTCCACCACCTGGGTGATTACCGGGAAGCCCATCTTTTTGGCTTGGGCCTCATTGATCCCGACCATACCGATTTGCAGGTCAAAGACCTTCACGGAAGCCGCCCCGACGATTCCATGAAATTCGGCATGACCTCCCACGGCATTTTCCCCGGCCACTCTCCCCTCTTTATTGGCTACGTCTCCCAAAGGGGTCAGTTGGGGAAGACCGGTCACAAGATGAAGTTTCTCACAGCAGTCACCAGCCGCCCAGATATGGGGATCGCTGGTCTGCATTTGCGAATTGACCTGAATTCCCCCGGATTTCCCAATCATGATTCCGGCTTCCCGGGCTATCTCGGTATTCGGCAAAACCCCAACCCCGACAAAAAAAAGATCGGCAGGAAAACTCCCTTGATCGGTTACCAGTTGCCGGGCATTTCCCCCATCCCCTTCAAAGAACCGAGGAAGCACTTCCCCCCTATACCTTACGCCATGGTCTTCTAATTCCTTGACGATGATCGGTCCCACCTCCGGTTCGAGTCCGCTGTAAGGAAATTTTCCCCGATAGAGGAGGGTGGTCTCCACCCCACGATCCCTAAGGGCTTCGGCTACTTCCAGAGAAATATATCCGGCTCCGATAATCACCGCTTTTCGAGGACTGTTCCGGTCTATAAAATTTCGAATCCGCAGTCCATCAGCCATCTCCTTCAGGGTGAATATATTTTGGGCCTCTTCCCCCGGGATCTCCAGTTTTCTCGAACGGGCCCCGGTGGCCAAAATCAGGCGGTCGTAGGGTAGAAAAAATTCTTTCCCAGTATCAGAGCTGAGAACCCGTACCCGGCCTTCTCCCGGATCAATGGCCAGGACCTGATGGTTGAGCTTGATATCTATTTGCTGTTTCGCTTGAAATTCTTCGGGGGTCCTGATGATTAACCCCTGAGGATCTTTGATTACATTCCCGATGTAATAAGGAAGGTTTCAGGCCGCATAGGAGATAAACTCCCCCTTCTCCAAAAGGATTATGCTGGCGGCCGAATCTCTTCTACGGGCTGTGCTGGCCGCCGTCGGACCGGCCGCCGCCCCCCCCACCACAATAACCTTCAGTGTATTGTCAGGCATCCTGTAACTCCTTTTCTAATAAAAATGGTTGAACAACCCCCCAATCCGGACAGGTCTAAACCTTTCTCAGGGATTGCTGGTTACTCAAAAAGCAAAGAGGACTCATGAATAGTCCCATCATTTTTGACCTGAAACTGAAAGATTTGAATTAAAAAGGAGCCCCCGGTCCTTGGGGTATTTTTATCGGGAGACCCTTTAATATTATAACAATCTCGAAAGAGGGACCAGACGAACCTTTTGTTGTAATTCAGGGATTTTTTCTTTGATAATCTGCAGGGTCTGGGGATAGGGATGACCACAGGCCACGGCAAAACCCCGTTCCTGGGCCAGCCGGATCAATAATTCCATTTGTCCTCGAATGGCTTCCAGTTCTATATTATTATCGAGGAAAATATCTCTTTGAATCGCCTTGACCCCTAACTGAGAGGCCAGAGGGAAAACGGCTGAATCGGGGGTCGTTCGACTATCCAAAAAAAACAGGTTCCTTTTTTTGATCATGGTTAGGACCAGGGTCATCTTGTCCCGATCTTCGGTAAAACGGGAACCCATGTGATTATTGACCCCAGCCACTTGAGGAAAGGCTTCAAGGTCCTTTTCCAGAATATTCTTTATTTCCTCATTCGACATCCGGTTCAACAGGGCCATCGGCCCGGGGTCCACCAGGGGAAATTCCTTGGGTTCCATCGGCAGATGAAGCATGGTTTCTTTGCCTTTTTGATCGGCCTGCCGGACCAACTCTCCGGAAAAAGGGGCCTGGGGCAGAAAAGACAAGGTCAGAGGGGCCTCCAATTCAATAAAATCCAAGGCCAACTGCTTATGGTAACCCAGGTCATCTATGACAATGGCTACCACCGGAAGCCCATTCTCTTTTGAAAAGGAACCGCCTGGGATAGGTTCCTGTTTCCCGGGGGGGTTTATTTCCTTGTGATATCTCTCTTCAAAAAGGGGAGGGCTCGGAGTGGACGGCCCTTTAACCGGCCTCCAGGATCGCCAGAGATATCCGGTACCCAAAGCCAGCGATAAACCTACCACCCATATCCATATCACCATTCTACGCCCCCCCTTCTTTTCAGGAGCGGCGTGTTTTGAAGAACGACGGGGAGACACCGGAAGCCTTAGGGATTTACATTTTTAAAAACCTGAGAAAAAACCCCCCAGCTTTTTAATAACTGTAGTGCGCTGGCCAACTGGGGATCATCCCCATCCTCCCCCAGGGGCTTTTTCCCTTCTTCGGCAGGAAGCACAGGCTCTGGCTGCTTTCCATTCTTCTCATCTTGCATATGCCTGTCCAGATCTTTTTCACGAAGAACTCTGGGCTCTTTTTCGGGGGGTTCTCCTCTTTTCACCAGCTTTCCCTTAATCAGGATGTCCGGGGTAATCCCTTTGGCCTGAATGGAACGGCCGCTTGGAGTATAGTAGCGCGCTGTGGTCAATTTTATTCCCGAATTGTCCTCCAGAGGAATAATGGTCTGAACCGATCCTTTTCCAAAGGTCGGAGCTCCCAAAATTATCGCCCTTTTTTGATCCTGGAGGGCTCCGGCTACGATTTCGGAGGCGCTGGCACTGCCCTCGTTGACCAGGACCACTAGAGGATAGGTATGCGGGTCTTTGTTGGGATGAGCTAGAAATTTTTGATTATGTTCTTTGGATCGGCCCTGAATGGACACTATTATGCCGGATTCTAAAAAAGTATCGGCTACCTTGATTGCTTCATTCAATAATCCTCCAGGATCATTTCGAAGATCGAGCACCAGACCTTTAAGGACTCCCTTGTTGGTTGATTCCAGTTTTTTCAGAGACGTTTCAACATCATCACTGGTTTTATCCTGGAAGGTACTGATTCGGATATAACCATAACCTTCTTCAAGCATTTTTGACTTGACGCTCTTGATCGGGATGACCTCCCGGACAATGGTGTATTTTTGAGGCTCTTTGGCGCCTTCGTGAAAAATAATCAACAGGACCTTGGTCCCTTTTTGACCGCGAATCATTCGAACAGCATCATTTAAGGTCATATTCTTAGTGCTTTTTTCATCGATCTGGAGAATTTTATCTCCGGGCGATAAACCGGCCTTGTCGGCCGGGGTTCCTTCGATAGGGGAGACAACGGTCAAGACCCCGTCTTTCAAGGTTATTTCGATTCCGATCCCGCTGAATATTCCGGAAGTTTCAACTTCCAAATCTCTAAATTCTTCAGGCGAGAGGAAGGTGGAATGGGGATCAAGGGTGTTCATCATCCCCCGAATGGCCCCATAAATCAATTCCTTGGAATCTTTTTCTTCCACATATTTTTTCTGGATTTCATTCAAAGCCTCACTGAAAACCTTGATCTTTGAGAAGGTTTTTTCGATATCGGCGGCATTGATATCTTTTTGGGGGTTATCCATCAAAAAGAAAAAAGTCATCACCAGCACGATCAATCCTAACCACTTTACTTTAAAATTCCCTTTCATAGATCCCCCAAAACTAATTAATTTTTTCTCTCTCAACCGTCATGCCACGTTTTTTGGTGGCGTGACACCACGATGCATGAAAATTTAACCAAGGTTTCAAG
>CAZSTT010000148.1:0-9661 GCA_964609705.1 uncultured Thermodesulfobacteriota bacterium | reverse complement strand
TTTCAGGAGAATCAAATGAAAATACTGGTCAGTGATAATTTATCAGAAACAGGGGTGGAAATTTTTAAAAAGGCCCAGGGCATCGAGGTGGATGTCAAAACCGGACTGACCCCTGATGAGTTGAAAGCCATTATCAAAGAGTATGACGGTCTGGTTATTCGCAGTGCGACGAAGGTTACCGCCGACCTTATCCAGGCAGCGGATAAGCTTAAGGTGGTGGGGAGGGCCGGTATCGGGCTGGATAACGTGGACATCCCGGCCGCTTCCCAGCGAGGCATTGTGGTTATGAACACCCCGGAAGGGAATACCATCACCACAGCCGAACACACCATTTCTCTGCTCCTGTCCCTGGCCCGAAACATCCCCCAGGCCACCGCCTCCCTGAAAGGTCAAAAATGGGAAAAGAAAAAATTTCAGGGCAAGGAGATCTTTAACAAGACCCTGGGAATTATCGGCACCGGAAAAATCGGCAGCATCGTCGCCGATCGGGCCAAAGGTTTAAAAATGCTGGTCATCGCCTCTGACCCCTTTATCCAGCCTGAAATTCTTTTAAAACAGGGGATTGAACCGGTCACCCTGGAAGAGCTCTACCAGCGGGCGGATTTTATCACCATTCATACTCCCAAGACCAAAGATACGTTGGGCCTGATCAACAGCAAGGCTATTTCCATGATGAAAAATGGGGTGATGATCGTCAATGCCTCAAGAGGCGGGATTATTGACGAACAGGCCCTTTTTGAGGGATTAAAGAGTGGAAAAGTGGGAGGGGCGGCCTTGGATGTTTTTGAAGTCGAACCTCCGGGGGCCAGTCCCCTGCTTGACCTGGAAAACTTTATCTGTACCCCTCACCTGGGGGCCTCCACCGAAGAAGCCCAGGTGAATGTGGCCGTGGCCGTGGCCGAACAAATTGTTGACTTTCTGCTTTACGGGGTTATTAAGAACGCGGTTAATGTCCCCTCGGTCAGCGCCAACATCCTGGAACAGGTCAAACCCTATCTGGTGTTGGCAGAACGATTGGGGACTTTTCAGTCTCAGATCCTTGAGGGTGGAATGACAGAGGTATCGATAGAATATCTGGGAGATGTAGCAGGTTTCGACACCAAGCCGATGACGGTCTCAGTGCTTAAAGGACTCCTGACTCCGAGCATGAAGGACGCGGTCAATTTTGTCAATGCCCCGGTCCTGGCCAGAGATCGGGGCATACGGGTCATCGAATCTAAAACCGATACGGTCGATGATTTTTTAAACCTGATTACCTTACGGGTAAAGACTGATAAAATGGAGAGTTCCATCTCCGGGACCCTTTTCGGCAAGTATGAACCCCGGATTGTTCGCTTGAACAAATTCCGCCTGGAAGTGATTCCCGAGGGTCATATGCTGCTGGTTTATAATGACGACAAGCCCGGTGTGATCGGATCGATCGGGATGACCCTGGGAAAACACCAGATCAATATTGAAAGGATGCATGTGGGTCAGGAAAAAGAAAAAGGAGGGAATATTATCCTTTTGACTACCGACCGGGCCGTCTCGGGTCCGGTCCTGAAAGAACTCAACTCCCTGGCTATGGTGAAAAAGGCCCTGCCGTTGGAGTTGTAAGAAAAACGCGTAAGGCGTGAGGGGTTAGGCGTAAGGAGAGAGAGCCAAAACATTAGGTCTTCGCCTCTTTTCTTTAGTTACTAATAGGCGCTGATAATAAATAAAAAAGGCGGGTCAAAAACCCGCCTTTTTTGTTTGAATCACACCTGAAGCCTTACGCCTCATGTGTTTTTTATTAGCAACTGCAGGAAGTACCGCAGGAACCCCCGCCCAAATTCAACGCCGAAGACACGGAAAAACCGGACCTTCCGTTATAATTGATGAAATCCACCGTGACCTCTTTGGCCTGTTCGGCCAGCGCCTTATCGATCAGATAGGTTATTCCGTTGATATCAATTACGTTATCGGTTTCCTTTGACTCATCCAGAGCCAGGGCCAGCGAGGGCCCCGATCACCCGCCTTGACTGAGGAAAACCCGTATGGCCGAGTTTAGATTTTGTTTTTCAAAATGTTCTTTAAGGGCCGTTTGTGCTGCTTCGGTTACGTTTAGCATGATATTTCCTTTCTATAATAAATTATTATCTGCCTTGCTGGACTCGTAATAAGTCACATAAACCCATTTTTGTCATTCCGATTACGTCCCTGGGGGACTTCATCCGGGGGTGTAAACGGGAATCCAGGAATACGGAACTGGTTCCCGGCTTTCGCCGGGAAGACGACTGAATCCTCGCTTTCGCGGGGGTGACAATCCTTCAAGCTTTTTTACGAACTTGGTAACTTTATTCCTTTTAAAACTCTAACCGGTACGTTTCAATATAGGGATTTTATATTCTTTTGTCAAGAAGACCGCTTGATTCTTTCCAGAATGGGTTTGAGGCTGATCCGATGATCTTCCAGTCCGAGATTATGATGCTCCAATCCAAAGGCCAGACCCAGAAGCTGGGAGATAAAGAGTGTGGGCAGACCGAATCCATCATGATGCTTTCTCTCCAGCATCATCTGTCCCCGATCGAATTGGGAGAAGCAGGATGGGCAGGCCACGGATACGGCTTCGATCTTGTGTTTTTTCATGAGTTGCAGTTTTTCCCGGGTGATCTCGTTGGCCGCCTGGGCGTCGATATTGGTCCCCAGGGCCGACCCACAGCAAAGAAATTTTCTTGAATATTGGGTCGGTTGGGCACCTAAAACTTCCAGAATTTTATCCATGCTGACCGGCACATAACTGGCTGCTTCCGACAACTCATCGGGATACATAAGTCGTGGAGGACGGTAGAGGTGGCAGCCATAATGACAACCGATCCGGATCCCGTCCAAGGGAAACCGGACTTTTTCGGCAATTTGATCCAACCCGACTTCTTTATAAAGGACATCCAGGAGGTGTTTCACCTCAATGGTTCCTTTGAAAACATGGCCGGACCCTTCCAGGTTCTGATTAACCTGATCGCGCCTTTGGGGGTCTTCTTTCAAGATCAGATTGACTTCTTTAAGGGTGTTGATACAGCCGTTGCACATGGCCAGGATAGACAATCCGGCTTCTTCGGCCAGACAGAGATTACGAGCCGCCAGGGCCAGCCAGGTATCATAATGGGCCAGCTTCATATTGGTGGGGGCCGGACAGCAGGAAAAGGGAAGGTCCACCAGTTCAATATCCAGGGACTTCATCACTTCCCGGGTGGCTTTTTCAAATCCCGGATATTTAACCGGGATGACACATCCTAAGAAAAATGCATATTTCATGAAATTCCTTAAAAAAAGGGGTCAAGGAGTCAAGGGGTCGAGGGTTCAAGGGAGAAGACCAAATTAACACCTTTTCTTTTTGACCTAAACCCTGGAACCCTTGAAACCTTGGAACCTTGAACCCTGATTTGTTTCAACTCAATTCAATGACTTCATTCAGACCCGTTTTCTTCAGAATCCCTTCAATTTCATCGATATTCAAAGGATCAAGGGCGGGCAGGGAAAGTTTTTGCCGTTCTTTTAACACCTTCTCATTGACGATCAGACTGCGGCCCGTCTTGGCAATCATATCCACTCCGAATTTTATTTTTTCGGGCAGGTTGCCGTGCTGGGCCGCCAGGTTAAAAATGGAGGTCAACAATTCAGAAATATTAATTTCCTGAGGGCAGCGGTCTTCACAGACATGACAGGTAGTGCAGTACCAGACCCGTTCGTCGGTAATGACCGCTTCCTGTCCTAAATTCAGACAGCGAAGTAAAATTTCCCGCGGGCCGTAGCAATTCATCACCATGGCCGCCGGACAGCTTCCCGTGCAGCGGGCGCACTGGTAGCACTCAAACAAATCCTCTTTATTAAAAAGTTCCCAGATGCTTTTGATCATGTCTATTAAATCCTGATTGACCGGAACTTTCCATTTGATGAACTCGCAAAAAGTCGTCATTCCCGCGCAGGCGGGAATCCAGGTTACTCGTAACTGATTAAAAACACTGGATTCCCGTTTTCACGGGAATGACGTAAATGGGCTTTCGGCGATTTTTTGCGAATCTATCAAATCTCTGATTGACCGGAAATTTGCATTTTGCATTTTACATTTTACATTTTAAAATTTGAATTTTGCATTAAGGATTTACTCTTTCCCTTCTACCACTTCGCCCTTCCCTTTTTTCCTCGGCACCAAAACCTGTTTGGTCTTTTCAATCTCCTCCGTGGTTACGCCCCTGATGATCTCGTCCATTTCCTTCATTTTCCTGGCGAAGAGGTTCCCCTCCGCTGCGCTGATCCAGGCCAGTTGGAGACGGTTTTTATCCAAACCGAGTCGTTCCATTTTTTTCCAGACTTTGTTAACCCTTTTTTCGGTCAGGTAATTGGCATTGATATAATGGCAGTCCCCGATATGACAACCTGAAACCAGGACCGCCGCCGTACCACGCCGGAAGGCATATTCTATAAATTCGGTGCTGATCCGGCCGGAGCACATGGTGCGGATGATCCGTATAGGGGCCGGATATTGCATCCGGCTGACTCCGGCAAAGTCGGCTCCGGCGTAAGAACACCAGTTGCAGCAAAAGGCCACGGCTTTGGTCTCAGGAGATTCTTCCGTAATGGCATCGATTTGGGCCAGGATTTGTTGATCGGTAAAATGTCTTTGGGTGATGGCTGAAAATGGGCATTCGGCCACACAGGTTCCACACCCGGAGCATGAGGCCTGGGTCACCTGGGCGATCTGGGTTTCCGGGTCCTGCCGAATGGCCGAGTAAGGGCAGACTTTGAGACACATCCCGCATCCCTGACAGAGGGATTCATCAATGACCGCGGTAATGGCTTCGACGTTGACCTTTCCCTGAGCCATCAGGATATTGGCCCGGGAAGCGGCTGCGCTGGCCTGGGTGACCGAATCCTTAATATCCTTCGGGCCCTCGGCGCAGCCGGCCAGAAAGATCCCGCCGGTGGGGGTGTCCACCGGGCGGAGCTTGGGATGGGCTTCCAGGAAAAATCCGTCCGAGGCACAAGAGAGGTTCAGAAGCCTTTGAATGACCGGGCTGTCTTTCCTGGGTTCAATCCCAACGGAAAGGATGGCCATATCGACTTGATAGCGATAGAGCTGGGAAAGCAGGGAGTCTTCACCGATCAAGGTCAGATCGTTGGTCTCCGGGTCTTCGATGATCTCGCCCGGGACCCCCCGGATAAAAGAAACCCCTTCCCGTCTGGCTCGCTGAAACAAGTCTTCAAAGCCCTTTCCAAAGGCCCGGATATCGATATAAAAAACCAGAACCTGGGTCTCAGGCCAGTGTTCCTTGATCAGCAGGGCGTCTTTAATGGTATTCATGCAGCAGATGTTGCTGCAATAAATATTAGATCGTTTCGAGCGGGACCCGATGCATTGGAGAAAGGCCACGGTCTTGGGGATCTGCTGATCTGACGGCCGAATCAGATTCCCGCCGGAAGGCCCGCCGGCATTGATCAAACGTTCGAATTCCAGACTGGTAATGACATTGGGGAATTTGCGGTAACCGAATTCGGTCAGGGGAGTTGGGTCGTAAACGTCCACCCCGGTGGCCACAATAATGGTTCCCACCTCCAGGGTCAGAAGTTCATCTTTCTGGGAATAATCCACACACTGCCGTTGACAGGCTTGAAAACATTTATCGCAGGCGACCATGCCGTGTTTGTTTAAACACAGGTCCATGTCAATTTGATAAGTGGAAGGAACGGCCTGGGCAAAAGACATATAGATGGCCCGCCGCATGGAGAGTCCGGCATTGAATTCATCGGGGGCCACCTGGGGGCAGACTTTGGCGCAGTCCCCGCAGGCCGTGCAGGAATCGGTGACGAAGCGGGCTTTCCTGCGGACATTTATGGTAAAATTACCGACATACCCTTCAACTCCTTCGATTTCGCTCAGGGTCAACAATTCAATGTTGGGATGCCTCCCGGCCTCGGACATCTTGGGGGCCAGGATACAGATGGAACAGTCCATCGTCGGGAAAGTCTTGTCTATCTGGGCCATACGTCCGCCGATACTGGGGTCCTTTTCGACCAGGTAGACCTTGTATCCGCTGTCGGCCAGGTCCAGGGCGGCTTGAATCCCGGCCACACCTCCTCCGATGACCAGGGCTTTACGGGTTACCGGGACTTCGAAGGTCTCCTGGGCGGCCAGAAATCTGGACCGAGCGACGGCCATTCGGACCAGGTCCTGCGCCTTTTCGGTGGCCGCCTCTTTTTCGTGAAGGTGTACCCAGGAACAGTGTTCCCGGATATTGGCCATTTCGAAAAGATAAGGGTTCAACCCGGCATCCTGGCAGGCGGCCCGAAAGGTCGGCTCATGAAGGCGCGGGGTGCAGGAGGCCACTACGATCCGGTTCAACCGCTGTTCTTTAATATCGGCCTTGATCAGTTCCTGCCCCGGTTCGGAACAGGTATAAAGATTATGTTTTGACAAAACCACCCCGGGCAAACCGGAGGCAAATTCAGCTACCTGGGCACAATCCACCACACCGCCGATATTTAATCCGCAATGACAGACATAGACCCCGATCCTGGGTTCTTCTTTTTCTTTTCTTTGTACTTTTTTGGGGGGCAAACCACAACTCCTTATTAGCTGTTAGCGGTCAGCAATCAGCAGTCAGTTTCTTATAGCTAAGATTTTATTTTATTACCGACGGCTGACAGCTAGTTGCTGATCGCTTCTTTCTTTACTTGCTTTCCATACTCATAGCCTTTTTCAAAGGCTTTGAGGTTCAATTCCTCCGTCCCACTGGGGATGGAATCAAAAAGGGCCTGTTTCATGGCCTCATAACCGACCACCCCGGTAACCGAGGTAATAAACCCGAGCATGACGATATTGGCTACAATCGTTCGGCCCAGTTTTTCAGCCAGCCGGGTGGCCGGGATTTTGAAAAGGAGACACCCTTCCGGAACGGTATCCAATTTAACCAGGTCCTCATCGATCAGGACCGTGGCTTGATCGGACATCTGGCGTCCATAAGTGTTTTTGGCCTCTTCGGACATGAGAACCAGAATTTGAGGCAGGGAAACCCGGGGATAATAAATAGCTCCCCCGGAAATAATCACATCGGCGCTGCATGCCCCACCCCGGGCCTCAGGTCCGTAACTTTGAGTAAAAACGGCCTGGAGATGTTCATAAAGGGAAGCCGCTTTCCCCAGAATATTTCCGGCCAAAATGATCCCCTGGCCTCCGAACCCGGCCAGGCGAATCTCAGTTTTATCGGTTGTGTTCATAGGTTGAGTGATAGTGTTCAATTTTCAAGGTTCAACATTAAAAGCAATAAAAAATATTTCTAATTTCTCGTTGCTCGTTACTTGTTCCTGGTTACTGGTTTTATCAGCAACGAGCAACCAGCAACGATCTGACCGCAATCAGTTACCGTGAGTTAGAGATAAATCCTCATAAAATATAAAGATTCTTAAAAAGGCCTTTTACCTTTGAGCTATGATCTTTCAGCCTGATTTTGTTTCCTCTCTCCGGAATTTTTTCAGAATTTTTTCCTCATATTCTCCCAAAAAAGTAGGACGATTCTCTTCGGTAAATTTTCCGACAACGATTTTTCCCCTCAGGGCGATATCCACCTCCCGCGGGTCAGCCCCATTCTGGACTATACTGTTTTCTTTGTAATAAATCATCTCATCCAGGCCGCTGCCGATTTTATTAGGACGTCCATACCCGATAGGACAGGGGGCGATAACTTCTATAAAGGTAAACCCATTGATGGCAAAAGTCTCGGCAATGGAGTTAACCAGTTGACGGGCATGAAAAGTGGTCCAGCGGGCCACGTAAACCGCTCCACAGGCATGGGCCAGATAAGGGAGATTAAACGAGGCTTCCGAATTGCCGTAGGGGGTCGTCGTCGTCCTGGCTGTTAACGGTGTGGTCGGAGCCACCTGGCCCCCGGTCATCCCGTAATTGAAATTATTGACACAGATGACCTTGAGGTTGACATTTCTCCGGGCCCCATGAATGAAATGATTTCCGCCGATGGCAAAAAGGTCACCGTCCCCGCTGAATACGGTCACCGAAAGATCAGGACGAGTCAAGGACAATCCGGTGGCGAAAGGGATGGCCCGGCCGTGGGTTGTGTGATAGGTGTCCATGTTTAAATAACCGGCTACCCGACCGGTGCAGCCGATGCCGGAAACAACCACCGAACGATCAATGGGAATTCCGGTCATCTTCAAGCCGTTAATATAGGTGTTCACCACCACCCCCAATCCGCAGCCCGGACACCAGATATGAGGGATTCGGCCCGGTTTGAGATATTGGTCATCGGGATGGAGGCCATGCTGTTCGTCTATGAGACGGTCCACGGCTTCCTGATTAAAAGGGACGACAGGCTGATACCGTATTTTCATGGCAAATATTCCTTGACCGCGTCCATAATGTCTTGGGGAGTATGAATAGTCCCGCCCATCAAAGGCAAAAGAACCGTTTCGGCCCGGCCCTGGGCGCACCGTTCTACCTCGTAGGCGATTTGGCCGTAATTGATTTCAGGTACGATAAAAGCCTTAACCCCTTTTGACAGCCGGCCGATTCTTTCTTCCGGGAAAGGCCAGAGGGTGATCAGGCGCAGGAGCCCTACTTTCTTGCCCTGGGATCGAAGAAGCTGGACCGCTTCCCGGGCCGTCCGGGATGTACAGCCATAGGCTACCACCACCACCTGGGCATCAGAAGTTTCGACTTCTTCTAATTGAATTATTTTTTGGGCATTGCTCCGGATTTTATCCACCAACCGTCGGACCGTCCGTTCATGGACCTGGGCCACGGTTTGGGGATATCCCTGCTCATCATGGGTTAACCCGGTCACATGGACATGAAAGCCCTCTCCGGCACAGGCCATCGAGGGGACGAGATTGTCTCCGGGCATAAACGGCAGATAGCCATCCGGAGATTGATTCGGCCGGACCCTGGAAACCAGATGAATTTGATCAGGAGAAGGAATAATCACTTTTTCGGACATGTGCCCCACCAGCTCATCCCCCAGGACCAGCACCGGCAAGCGATAGATCTCCGACAAATTAAAGGCCTCAATAGTCAGATCAAACATCTCCTGGGGCGAAGACGGGGAAAGGGCGATAACCTCATAATCGCCATGAGAACCCCAGCGGGCCTGCATGACATCGGCCTGTCCTACCAGGGTGGGCAGGCCGGTCGAAGGTCCACCCCGCATGATATCAACGATGACGCAGGGGGTCTCGGTCATCATGCCCAATCCTATGTTTTCCATCATTAAAGAGAACCCCGGGCCGGAAGTGGCGGTCATGGATTTGGTTCCACCCCAGGAGGCCCCGAGGATAGCAGCCACGGAGGCGATCTCGTCTTCCATCTGGATACAGATGCCCTGCACTTGAGGCAATCGCCTGGCCATCCGTTCGGCGATTTCAGTGGCCGGCGTGATGGGATAACCGGCAAAAAACCGGCAGCCGGCGGCGATGGCCCCTTCAGCACAAGCTTCGTCGCCATTGATAAAATATTCACCGGTTAAAATACCTGAATCAGACATTCCTATTTTTTCTTTCTAAGCTTAATTTTTGACGAATTCGTAAAAAGCCGTCACCCCGGCGAAAGCCGGGGTCCAGGACATTATAATTGCTTAAAAACACTGGATTCCGGCTTTCGTTCGACTTCCTTCGGAAGTCTCTTAATAAAGGTCGG
>CAZSTT010000147.1:0-9701 GCA_964609705.1 uncultured Thermodesulfobacteriota bacterium | reverse complement strand
GGGAATCCAGGTGTTTCCATCCGGAAATTCGAATTTCCGGATGGAAACTAATTATAAGTAAATATCACTAAAAAATCTTTAGAACCGTGTTCACAGAATCGGGTGCAGCCGGTTGAAATTTATTGGTTGAAAGGAGTCTGATAGATGAAAAAAAATAATCTGATTGCGGTTGGGTTGTTATTGTGGTTTTTGACCTGTGTTCATCCAATCGCTATGGCCGGTTGGGAATGGGAGGGTGGAGCCAAGGCAGGCTATAGCTCCAACCTAAACCGAGCTGTTAACGACCCCCAGAGTTCTCCTTATTTATCTGCCTTTTTTTCCCTGAATCGGGAACCCGATGGGGGGGTACCGTTAGACTGGTTCCTGGTGACTATGGCTGAGGGGACCACCTATTTCAGTCTCAGTGATCTAAACACCTTGTCCTTTAACCTGGCCCCAGGGCTGAATTATGTTATTTCCCGGAACTGGGCCATCCGCCTTGCTCCTTTTTTCCAGGCGAAAGAGGTGGTTGATTCGGATCAATCGGCCCTGGCCCTAGGCGGGAAACTCCTTATTAAACAGAAATGGGGGGAGAATCTTTATACCGGTCAGTATTACCTCTATAAAAACAGCCGGGCCAATGTCGACACCTATTCATTTACCGAAAATGCCCTGGGCCTGGTGCTGGGCATGAAATTATCCTCCAAAAGCTTCGGAGAATTTGGTGTCGAATTTTCACGAAGTGACTCATTCCGAGCGATTAATCAACAGACAGGATCCGGTTCCGTTCAAGGAAGGGGGAACGGCAATAACCGCCGTTTTTCAGCAGCCTTCGGGTCCGAGGTAATCAGGGAAAGTGTAGACCGTCAGGCCCTGGGACTGATGATAGGCTATGACTGGACCAAATCCATTTTTTCCTTGGCCGGCTACACCTTCACCAGCCTCCAGGGTGATTCGGGCAACTCCAGCGACCATTCGATATTTTTGACCAGCGGATATCGTTTTTAAATCATTTGGTTATTTTCCCACCAATATATACCCTCCTTTTCTGCTCAATCTACTTGGGAGGGAAATTATCCGGATTGACGACAAACCATTCTTTATTGACGCCCTGTCCGCTGGTATCGCCCGGCTTTTTGTCATTAATAAAGTAATAAATCGGGTAGCCCCGGAAGAGGGTATGCTTCTTGCCATCCGGCCGGGTAATGGTTTTAAAATCTTCGGCCTTTATTTCTTTGGGGGTCTGAACTGTTTTCCTGTAATAGATGGGCCATTTATCCAGACAGTCGGCCAGACAGGCGGTTTTCCCCGGAGAATCCTTTTTAAACCAATACAGGGTCTTCCCCTCATAATCGGCCAGGTATTTCCCCACCTTATCCTTTTTTAGAATACTAATTTCATGAAATGAAGCACCCATAACCGTACTAATCCCCAAAGCCATCATCCCGACTATCGCTAAGACCATTGCCACTTTCTTCATTTTGATCCTCCTATTTTATTGTTACTTAAATGTCATCAGACAAAGCCCGCCCCTATCAGGCTTTGTTTGCCCCATAGGCATTATAGGGAGATTACCGTTGCGGTCTTTCAGTTTCCTGAAAATAGCTCCGCCGGGGATCGGGGATAATATCGATTTTAGGCCCTGATAACTCTAGCGCACTTTCCCGCTATTCCCTTCGTTCTCGATTATTAAACTTTTCTCGCATTTTTCTCCGCAGAGACCCCCAATCGTTAAAACACCGAATCTTCTGCATTTTATATTGTTACAATAAAAAACAGTCAAATCTGCCTGGACGATACTTTCCAGCAGATCATAACAGTCCACACAAAGCAGCTTTTTTTTCTCCATGTTGTCCTCCTAAGACCCCTTGTTCTCTTACAATAACCGGCCGGAAGGATGCCTTTTCCGGACGGATAGAATTTTCCAAACCTTCCGATGCCCGCCCCATTCCCATGAGGAATGTTATTCTTTTGTTCCCTCTTTTTCAATTTTGGCCCAGGAGTCTTTCAAGGCCACGGTCCGGTTAAAGATGAGATGCTCTTTTGTTGAATCCACGGGATCCAGACAGAAATACCCCTGCCTTTCAAATTGAAAAAGCATCCCGGGTTTGGCTTCGGCCAGACCCGGTTCCAGTTTACAGGAGGTAATCGCCGTCAGAGAGCTGGGATTTAGTGTTTTGGTAAAATCTCCCTCTTCCACATCCTCCGGGTCAGGTTTCAAAAATAAGTGCTCGTATATCCGGACTTCGGCATCGATTGCCTGGGCCGCCGAGACCCAATGCAAAGTGGCTTTGACCTTGCGCCCGTCCGGGGAATCGCCTCCCCGGGTCCAGGGGTCATAAGTACAGTGCAGTTCAATGATTTCTCCGGTTTGATCTTCTTTGACTACCTTCACGCAGGTAATAAAATAGCCATACCTGAGCCGCACCTCCCGGCCTGGTGCCAGACGAAAAAACTTTTTGGGCGGGTTTTCCCGGAAATCATCCCGCTCAATGTAGAGGACCTTGGAAAAAGGGACCTTACGGGTTCCCATCCCCGGATCCTCCGGGTTATTGACCGCTTCCATCTCCTCCAGTTGATCCTCCGGGTAGTTGTCGATGACCACCTTAAGGGGGTGTAATACAGCCATGACCCGCTGGGCCCTCTTATTTAAATCATCCCGGAGGCAATGTTCCAACAAGGCGATATCGACTATGCTGTTGCTTTTGGATACCCCGATCCGATCGCAAAAATTCCGGATGGACTCGGGGGTATATCCCCGCCGGCGTAAACCCGAAATCGTCGGCATTCTCGGATCATCCCAGCCGGTGACCTGGCCATCCCGAACCAGCTTCAGAAGTTTGCGTTTACTCATGACCGTATAAGTGAGGTTGAGCCGGGCGAATTCGATCTGCTGGGGATGAAAAACACCGGCTTCATCCAGGAACCAGTCATAAAGCGGGCGGTGGTCTTCAAATTCAAGGGTGCAGATGGAATGGGTAATCCCCTCAATGGAATCACAAAGGCCGTGGGTAAAATCGTACATGGGATAAATACACCATCGGTCACCGGTTCGATGGTGGCCGGCGTGGAGGATACGGTACATCACCGGATCTCTCATATTTAAGTTGGGCGAAGCCATATCGATTTTAGCCCTTAGGGTCCTGGCTCCGTCTTCAAACTCCCCGGCCCGCATCCGTTCAAACAGGTTCAGATTGTCCTCCAGGGGGCGATTGCGAAAAGGACTGTCCCGGCCTGGTTCGGTCAGCGTGCCTCTATAGGTACGAATTTCCTCGGCCGTTAAATCACAAACATAGGCCCGCCCTTTTTTGATCAGTTGGACGGCGCAGTCATATATTTGTTCAAAGTAGTCTGAAGCATAAAACAACCGGTCTTCCCAATTAAATCCCAGCCATTTTACATCCTCCTGTATGGATTCTACGTACTCCACTTCTTCTTTGGCCGGATTGGTATCGTCAAAACGCAGGTTGCAAAGACCTTGAAATTCCGCCGCCAAACCGAAATTGAGACAGATGGATTTGGCGTGGCCGATATGGAGGTAACCGTTAGGTTCGGGTGGGAAACGGGTATGGACCCGGCCCTGATATTTTTGGGTCTTCAAGTCCTCCAGAATAATTTCTTTGATAAAATGGGAAGGGGACGCGGAACCGGTTTGAGACATTGCTAACACTCCTAATATAATATTTAACAGGTTGAGTCGACCTGCCGGTTTATAAAACTCTATAATGACAAACTGCCCGTAATTTCTCAACTAAAATATCAATCAGCACTCATCTTTCCACCAACCTCTTCAATCAGGGTCTCCCGACGTTTTCGAAGTATCCAGGCGTATCCAGAAGCGGGGTGGCGTAATCGCCTCGCTTCGGCACAAAAAACATCTTCCCGGTGGGGTAAGCCGTTCCCTTTTTCTAAAGACATACCCACAGTCTTTGCAGGTTGAAGGTGTGAGAACGAATTTTCCTCCCAAAGAGCGGGACCGGGAGATATGGGCCAAATGATCATAGACCTCCTTTTCCCGGATGCCTACGGCCTGTGAGATGGCTTTGGCGGACACGGCCTGCTCTTTTAATACAAAAATAATGGATTGACGTAAGGTGCCCATCGTTGGATTCTAAACAGTCATGCCACGCTTTTTAGTGGCGTGACACCACGAATCACAAAAACAGAGTTCGTTGGACGCCGAACTCTATTTTCGCATTAAAAAGTTTAAATCTGGGAATTTATCCCCGACTTTGACGTTCAAGATTTCAAACGTCCAGCCTGGTTTCAATCCTTGTCCTTTTTTAACCCATCTTAAAAAGGTTCCCGGGCCGTGTCAAGGATTGAAAGAAGAATGAAAGAAGTTTAAGATCGATTGCAAACAGGGCCTGATCAAGGTAGGATATAACCTGTTATTACAAGTTCAGCGATAAACAGGACCTTTCACCGAAACACCGGGATATGCCTCCGATTGCAATAAACAAAAATACAGGGTTCTGGGGACTGGGACTGTTTTCAGGCCTGATCCTTCTGGCTTGGTTCTTCAGCGGACCGATAGAGCTGGCTAAAAATATCGAAAGTCCCGGTCCGGTCATTCCGGCCGGGAAACGGGTCAGGGTCGACACCCGGTCTTTACCCCTCTGGTGGCAGGAGTTTGATCTCCGGATACGGTGCCGGCCGGGGCAGGATTGTGCAGCTTTGAGGGCCGGTGTCCAATCCGCAAAAGTCGAACAAGAACCTCCCCTGCAAGGCAAGGAGGAGGTCTTCTTTAGACTTCGGATCAATAATCCTAAAACCTCTAAACTGGATTTAATCAATCCCGGTCCTCAGGCCGTGGAGGTCCAGCAGATGGATTTGAGGAATTATTGGGCCATCAATACCGGATTTCCACGATTTTCGGTCCTCCTTAGTCCGTTTCCCTCTCCGGGCTTACCCTTTCTCCCCTTGCTTGGTTTGTCCTTGGGGACTGGTTTATTGATGATCTGGAATCTGGTCCTCCTGGACCGAAGGAAGCAAGGCCGGTCTGTTTCCGGATTTCAGTGGGGCTCGGTCTTATTCCCCTGGCTTGTATTATCTCTGGCCCTGGGCTTGCGTCTGCAAGGGAGGCACCTTTATCTTTCCTGGGATTTCTTCCCCGCCATGGCTTTTCCGGGATACCTTTATTGGGGGTTGACCAGTCGGTTTTTTCAAAAAAAAATTCTGGTGCCTTTGCTGGTTTTCCTGATTGGCGCCACTTTTCTAGTCCTTCTGGGAACTGTTCTGGGTGTCGGCCTTCCGGTCCGGGATTTCGGACCCACGTTCATTTATCAAACCCATTTTACCAGAACCGTCCGCTATGCGGGCCTGGTCTATCTTGTTTTGTCCTTCGGACTGTATCGAAACAAAAAGGAATGGTTTTCTCCTGACCGACACGCCTTCCTTGCCTCGATGCTTTGGGTGTTTTTTCCCTCCCTGATTATTTATCTGGCTAACGGCTTTTCCGATTATGGGGGCGATACGACATTCAACAGCTTGCTCCCTTGGAGAATTCTCCAGGGGGAGGGTCTTTTTTTCTCAAAAGAGTATGTGTCCAATCAGGGAACCTTTGGGCTCCTCGAGGCAGGAGAGGCTTTTCTGCCAAAATTCCCCATAGGACCAGGATTTTTAGGGCTTCCCACGGCCCTGCTCCAATATTTTTGGTCTTCAGAGGAGGTAGGCAGGCTTATCTCCTGGAATCAAAAAGTAACCGCTGTCTGGGTGGCTTCTCTCTCCGCCACTTTAATCTTTCAAATGGTCTATATTTTGAGCCAAAAACTAGGGCTAAGTCTTTTATTAACCGCCGCTTTCGCTCTGGGCTCCACCCAGGCGACGATTTCTGCCGCCACCCTATGGCAGCATGGCCCTGCCGTCCTTCTTCTCTGCCTGGGCCTTTTTATTCTGCTCAAAGGCCAGAGGGAAAACCCCGGCTATTATCCTCTGGCCGCCTTGCCACTGGCCTTTCTTCCCATGATGCGTCCTCAAACAGGTCTTTTTTATCTGGCTGGTTTTATAACAGTGGCCATCCAACAACCCAAAATGATCCGGGGATTCCTCTTTTGGTCCCTTCCAGGAATCAGCCTAACTCTTTGGATCAATCTTGGGATCTACCATACTCTCCTGGGGGGCTCTGGGTACCAGGCCGAGGGCAGCAACTTTACAACACCTTTGATTGAAGGGGCTATGGGTTTCCTTTTTTCTCCAAATCGAGGGCTTTTTATCTTTTCACCCTTTTTGGTCCTCGGGGTAATCGGAGGAGGTATGCTCTGGGCCAAGCGGTCAGTTTTGGCCTTTTCCTTCGGCTTGGCTGCTTTATTGTTCTTTCTGGTCCATGCCAAATGGGGGGTTTGGCATGGGGGTTATTGTGTGACCCCCCGTTTTACCAGCGAATTGGTGCCCATACTGGTTTTCTTTTCGGCAGTTTGGTTCCTTCAAATAAAAAATTTCATGGCCCGTTTGAGTGGAATAATCCTCATTCTGATTTCCATTGCCATTAATCTTCCTGGATTTTTTTTCCTTCACGAACAGGGCCAGTGGAATGTATTTCCCGATGTGGATGTCTACCGTCAGGAACGGGTATGGGATTACAACGATTGGCTTCCGATTCATTTCCGTCATCGGATCAGTGTGGAGCGTTTTAAAGAGACGCCGGCCTATCCCTTTGTTATAAAAAACCTGGAGCCAATAGAATCCAGAAAGATTCATTATCGGATAATATTGCCCCTAAACAGGGATCCTCTGGAAATTATCAAGCTATCAAACATATTACTCAAAAAAGGGAATTATCGAATACTCTTCAAAGGGGATGCCCAAAATTCGATAGAGGCCAAGTCTGAAATAATCATCGGGTTCATTGGGGAAAAAATTGAGGAAAAGACCTATCCCATCGACAGGCAATCTTCTATTCTTATAGCGCACCCGATCCAGATCGACAAACCATCCTGGATTGATGTGCGATTAAAGGTTTCCGGCCAGGGGAGGCTTATTGTTGATACCGTTCAGATCCTTCCTATCGATACAATCCCATAGAATACTAGCGGATTTTTTATAAGAAGTTGCTTTTTGATGGATAGGGTTTTAGAAAAAGTTGATATAAGTGAGGTGGTCCCCCAAAATTGAACCATGGGAAAGGCTCCGAGTTAGCTCTACAAAATGATGTGGGTATAGCCAAAAAGAAGCGATGATATCTCGAGTTCAGGGGCGATGGCAGTCCAACCATTTCTCCCTATTTCCCACCGTATTCATTAATATTTTGTTCGAGAACCCGCCTTGCCTTTCGAATTTATTGATGTTATGATCTGACCATGAAAAAAATCATTCTGGCACCTTTGCTTTCGGCCTTTATCCTGCCCGGACTGGGTCAGGTGGTCAATGGGCAGGTTCGCAAGGCAGGACTGTTGATAGCCGCCGTATCGCTCTTGTTCCTGTCTCTTTTTGTTAAGGTCCTCTATGACCTCAATAAGTTTTTCCAGTCTCTTCCTCCGGAGGCCTATGGGAAAAATTCTCCATCTTTTTCAGCGGCGGCTCAATCCTTGTCCCGGCAGGATAACGGTCTATTGATTATTCTGGTACTGCTTTTGGCCGGGGTCTGGGTGTATGGGGTGTGGGATGCCTTTGCCGTGGCCAAAAAGTCGGAGAAGGTTCAAACCTGATGCGTCAACTTCTAATTGATGAAATTCCCCGCCGGCAGATGGAGGAAATAGAAGTCTATTTAAAAGAAAAGACGGTTTCCTCCGCCATGGAAAGAATATTCTGGCTGGAAATCCCCGAAAGACTGCTTTCGCCGGTCCAAGAGGGGCATAAAACCTGCGGCCCCCATTACCTGGCCATTGAAACAGGGAAGGATTTTATAAAACTTGAATTTCTGGTCCGCTGCCGGGAACGGCTCCGTTGTGATTGCGTTCAGTATGCCACACCCAGGCAGGAGACTTATTTGATGGACTTTGCCCAGGCCCTTATTCAGGCCCTTGATTTAAAGGCATGAGTCGTGAAGCGTAAGGAGTCAAAACAGGGGAAGGCCTGTCTATTTTTGAACCCACTGCTTGTCGTCCTTCTGAATCCACCAGCCCCGTTCTGCCGACTGTTGCCATTTCCTGGCAAAAATGCGCTGGACCCTGCTGATCTGGTCGGAGGAAATATTCATAGACTTGGCTACTTCCTGATATAAGGCCTGGCGGTCCCGATTCTCGGCCTCCACTAAAGATTTCGCATCTTTCTTTTCCGTCGGGGTTAAATTATTGTTGTCGAGCATCTCAACCAGCCCTGTTCTCCCCTCCCCAATGGCTCCTTTTTGGAAAAAGGGGACCAACCGCGGAAACCGTTCCCGGATATGTTGCTTCAAACTTTGAATGGCCGGGTTCGACACATCGCCCCCTTTCTGGGCATAAGCCAGACCTTTATTGGATAATAAATTTTTAAGGTGATCTATGGAACTTTTAGGATCGGAGGGGGAGGTCGGGGGGGAGGGAGGAATTTTTCGAATATCGTCGATAATATCTCCGGCCTTTTTTTCCACTTCCTTGGCCGGAAAATAGACATTGACGGTCACACAGGCCATGACAATGCTTAAAATCCATAAGGGGAAAATCAAACGCACTTTATTCAATCTCATCTCCGGTTCCCTTCTGTTGTGAGACCAATCTCTCAAGGTTTTTTCCCTATGCTTCGAATGCGTTCCATTATATCAGAAAAAAGAATTTCATTATCAGGATTTTTATTGATGACATCAATGCCGAAGAATCCGGGTTTTCGCACCAGATATTCAACCCCATCTTCGAAAATCGTTCCTCGAAGGGCGAAAAGGTCTTCTTCCAAGGTACAGGACAGGCCTATCTCCCGATAGGCGTATTCACCGATGAAGCGATTGATCCCTTTTCGCAGGACATCCAATTCCCCCCATCCTGTTCCAAGAAGCCCGATATTTTCAATAGCCTTGATATTGATGCGTTGGGAGACTCCGGGAATTTTCTGGGTATTGACCTGCAAATGAAATCGCTCCGGCAGGTTATGGCGGACCACCAGATCCGTCACCCACCCCTGAACAAATCCGGTTATTTTCCCGAATGAAAAAAGCCGGGTAATCGGTTCTAAGTTCAGATGGTTGAAATAAAGGTCACCCTGGATAACCCGGTCCGGAGAGAAGGGGTGAACCACAACCCAGTTTTTACCTTCGATCGCACCTTCAAACACCCGGGCCTTCAAAGTTCCTTCTATTTGAGCTTTCTCTTTATCCATCCGGATCGGTCCCAGATCGCCCTGCAAGGTGCCGGAGATCCCTCGCCCGGGAAACAGTTGAGTCAGGTTCAGCTCTTTCAAAGAAACGGCGGCTTCCATCTTCAACTCCTTCGGGAGGTTGGAAAGCTTGAAAGAATTCAGGCGCGCCTGTCCGCCCCAGAGCGGGAACTCCATTCCATCCGCTATTTCAAATTGATTAGCCCCGGCCAGAACAGAAAACCGGAGGTTGTTCAGGTCCATCCCAAAGCCTTGAAAATTTTCCAACTGAATAAAACCCGATTCGGGAAATCCCCTTTCGCCGGTGTTCCGGTCCGGCGAAGAAAGATGGAAGGGCAAGTCCAGGCTCCCTTTTTGAAACGAGAAGGCGGGATCTCCAACCCTTACGTCCATTCCAGATCCGAGAATACGGCCTTGCAAGTCATAGGTTTTATCCTTTATCAAAAGAGAAAACCGGGTTTTCAATATTCCCTGAAGGGAGACCTTTTCCCAAAAGG
>CAZSTT010000146.1:6736-9742 GCA_964609705.1 uncultured Thermodesulfobacteriota bacterium | reverse complement strand
AAAATTTGAGTCAGACGCAGAGATTGGGCAAAAGGGGGCATTTTTCAAAGGTCTCCTTCCCGGGATCAGGTAAGATCATCCTTGTCTTTGCGGAACATTTTAAATATCTCACTGGTGATAATCATTTTCTGGACATTGGAAGTGCCCTCCAGGTATTCCATCCCCCGGGCATCAGCGGCCAGCTGATTGATCAAATCATTTCGAAGATACCCCCTGCCCCCCATAAGAATCTGTGCCTGAGCCGCCACTTCCATAACCATCTGGGAAGCAAAAAGCTTGGCCTGGGAAGAACACAGCCGGTACTGGGGACTGCCAATATGTTGAAGGGCCTGCAGGCAAAGCCCCCGGGCGGCGTTCATTTTGGAATACATGGCCGCTATCTGGAAACTGATGTCTTGACTGCTGGTCAAGGGATGGTCGAATTGCCTTCTCTGGAGGGCATACTGATAGATTTCCCGAAAAATCCGGTAGGCCAGTCCGCAGCAAATCCCGGCGATATGAATTCTTCCCTGATCAATAACCCCCAGAGTCAGAAAAAGCCCTCCTCCTTCTTCTCCCACCAAGTTTTTTAAGGGAACGGGGGTATCCTGAAAAATAAGTCTGCCGATGGGCAAAGCCTTCAGACCGTCTTTTTCAGGCAATCCTTCAACAGAGAAACCCGGCGAAGGGTCATCTACAAGAAAGAGGCTCAAAGAACGAGGGCCTTTGGTCCCTCTGGTGTTGACCAAGACCGAATATATCTTGGCCAAACCGCTGTTGGAGATAAATATCTTCTGGCCGTTGAGCAAATAATGGTGATCCGCCTGGCTGGCGATTAATCCTATGGCGCTGGCGTCGGAACCGGCTTTTTCCTCCGTCATGGCAATAGCTCCTAAATCGCCATCGGCCATCCTGGGGAGGTATTCCTCTTTTTGCGATTGATTTCCTCGACAAACGATATCGATAGCCCGGCTGTGGGAGACAAATATGATGCCTATTCCCGGGGAAGCATAACCCAATAATTCCATCAGACAGTAGATGTCCAACTCTGATGCTTTTTGGCCCCCATATTCCGTGGGCACAAATTGATCAAAAATATGAGACTCTTTAAAAGCGGCCATCAACTGATCCCACTCCCTGGGAAAGACGGCCTTGTGATTTTCAATTTTTGATTCAAGGAAAGGATAACCGGGAATGACCATCTCTTTGAGTATTGCAAAAAAGTCTTGGACGTATTGCTTTTCCTTCCAACCGATTTGAACTGAATCCAAAAGGTTCAAGAGAGCATCCATAAAGTTAACCTCCCTTATTCTGTAGAATGAGGTGGTTTTGGCGATTCCAGCCACAACCCTATAAAGAAAGCCCCAAGGAAGAATTTCAAAATTGGCTTTGAATATAGGATAAGAGAATACACGGGTCAAGGAGAAAAAGGCCTCATCTCAAAACGAACAAAACCGTCAGGCTACGCTTATATTGACTCCGGGAGTCAATTCCGTTATGATCCTTTCGGTGATATCGGTTATCCCCACATCTGGGAATTTGAATAGAAAAACCCGGTGACGCAATCATTGGAGCCTCTGGGAAAAGGGAAAAGTATGGGAAAAAAAATCCTCATAGTGGATGACGAGGAGAGAATTATTAAATCCATCACCGGGGTTCTGGAGGATGAAGGATTTGAGCTCATTACGGCCAAGAGCGGAGAAGAGGCCCTTGACCTCTTCCAGCAAGAGATTCCTCTCCTGGCCCTCCTGGACATTTGGATGCCGGGGATGGACGGGATTGAAGTGCTGAAACGGATAAAAGGGGTTGAACCGGATTGCCCGGTGATTATGCTTTCCGGTCATGCCACGATTTCCACAGCCATGGCGGCAGTGAAACTGGGGGCCTTCGACTTTCTTGAAAAACCCCTCTCCCTCGATGTTCTTCTTAAAACCATTCACCGGGCCATCAGTTATCAGGAAGAGGTTCTGGCGATCTCAAAATCAGTCCAAGCCGGTCCTGAAGAGACCCCGCTTACAGAAAGATTGAAATCATTCGAAGAGTCAACGGAAGACATAACCGGGCTTCCCCTTTCCTCCATCCAGGAATCCGATTTTTATGTAAAAAAGGCCTCTAAGAAAAAAGGGGCGGCCTTCCCCCTTCAGCGCACCCTTAGCAAAAGCATGGTTCTTTACGGAACTGGCCTCCATTCCGGCATGAAAACCGGATTGTTGTTACAACCGCTTCCCCCGAATCGGGGGATTATCTTTGGTAATGTTTCTTCCGATGAAGTAGTTCCTTTACACGTCGATTACGTACAGACGACGGAAATGGCTACTTCCCTGAAAAAAGGCCTGGCAGTTGCCAAGACAATCGAACATCTTATGGCCGTTTTTCACGCTTATCGGATCACCAACCTGATGGTAAAAATGATTGAAGAAATCCCGATCATGGACGGTTCGGCCCTGGAATTCTGTAAGTTAATCGAAGAAGCCGGGATAGAGGAACAGGATGAACGGGAAGAGGAACTGGTTATCGGCCGGCGGTTTGAAATAGCTAACGGTGAAAAATCCCTGGTCATTGAGCCTGCAGAAATCTTTTCCGTTCAATATTTCCTCGATTATCCTCCTCCTATCGGGAAACAATCCTATGAGTTTGTTCTGGAGAGTGAAGAAGAATTCAAGAAAAATATCGCACCGGCCAGGACCTTCGGTTTTCTTAAAGATATGGAGATGGGTTACCGTTTGGGATTAGGGAAAGGGGGACGGATCAACAATTTCATTTTAGTCGACGATGAGAAGGTAGTTAATACGGAACTCCGGTTTCCCGATGAATTTGCCCGGCACAAAATTTTGGATTTAATTGGAGATTTTTATCTACTGAATAGACCGATTCGAGGGAGAGTGACGGCTCATCGCACCGGCCATACCGATAATATTTGCATGATGAAAAAGCTCCTGGCGGAGTCGGTGAATCAATAGTTGATAATTTCGAACAAAGTATTAGCCTAAGGAGTAAAGTATTCAGGTTTCCTTTAACCTCGTACCT
>CAZSTT010000146.1:3001-6636 GCA_964609705.1 uncultured Thermodesulfobacteriota bacterium | reverse complement strand
AGGCCTTCAACTCCTCTTCTCAATTTCTTTTAGCAGATTTTTAAAAAGAAAATGATGAAAAGGCAAAAATAAATACCAATAAATTCTCCCGAATAGGGTATGGGTATCATAGTAAGCGACCACAGACAACCTTCGCTGCCCTTCTTCCTCTCTGATGTGGAATTCAAGCCAGGCCATGCCCGGCAACTTCATTTCCGCCCTTAGAAGAAGCCGTTCGGCCTGTTTTAGATCCTCCACCCGCCAGAAATCAACCACATCATTGATCTCCAGGTAAGTATGGCTCTTTCTACCGCGAATCGATCCCACCCCAAGCAGAATTCGATCCAGCATTCCTCGGATTCTCCACATCCAATTACCATGAAACCAGCCTTCCCTACCCCCTATTCTGCTGATCGATCGAAAAAGGGCCGCAGGTCCTTTGGGGGTTAGCAATGAATATTGAGCGCCATAGGCCACCTGCCCATGAAGTTCATGGAGTTTAACGGCCAAGACATGCGCCGGCGGATAGGCATCGGACCACCGGGTGTGCACCCGGTCCTGTTCCTCTCGGGACATGGCCCGAATAATGGCCTCTTTGTAGGAGATAGGTTCAAATGGAACAAGTCCTTTAATGGAATCATTCTGAATGACGACCTCCCTTTTCAATCCTTCCATCAGACACTGGGTGATCGTATTGGGAACGGGAGTCAACAAGCTGAGCGGATAAGTGTAAAGCGGCAAATAAGAAAAAAAGAAAGGGATGAATAATGTATTAATATTAAGGACCTCGGCCAGAATCCTAAGCATTTGATCGAAAGTCAGGATATCCTGGCCGCCTAATTCAAAATCCCTTCCGGCAGTTTCGGGAACCTCTAGAGATCCGACCAGATATTTGATGACATCCCTTATTCCAATCGGCTGGAGGCGGTTTTTGGCCCAGGGGGGAATAAAAATGATCGGCAGTTTTTTTACCAGATGGGAAATAATCTCATAAGAGGCACTGCCGGAACCGATAATAAAGGCCGCTCTCAGAACCGTCACAGGAATCGTTCCCCTGCGCAATTCTTTGGCGATCTCCATCCGGCCTTCTAAATGGGGAGAAAAGGGGTTCCGGATATCCCCCAACCCTCCCAGATATATTATTCGCTTGATCTGTTTTTCTTCGGCGACGGTTCGAAAGGCCGTGGCAGCCTTTAAGTCTGATGAAGGAGTGTCCTTGGGACAAAGGTGCAGGGAGTGAATCAGGTAATAAGCCATATCGATCTCTTCCAGGGCTAGCCGGAGATGAACAGGATCGGTAGCCTCGGCAATGACCATTTCGGCATCCGGCCATAGATTTCGATTGGAGGCCGGGGCTCCCCGGACCATTACCCGGACCTGATACCCCCGAGCCAGTAATTCAGAAACCAGACGGCCGCCGATATAGCCCGAGGCGCCGGTCACCAATATTTTACCGGTTCCCGGCCGAGGTTTGGTGGGTAGATCAAAACAAAAAAATTCCTGACTGTCCTGGACAGGGGATTCCAAATAGGGTATCATTTTGTCACTTTTTGCGGTACGAAAACAGGGCCTGGGAATACCGGGATCGAGACCTTTGAAAAATGTTCAATTTTGGTCAAGGTCAAGGAAGGCGAAAATTTCAAACGCAGGAATATATGGAATATTTCGAGGATTGAAATTTGAGCCTGACCCAGAGATTGAGCAAATAGGGGGCATTTTTCAGAGGTCTCAATTCGAGGGTAAGGAGTTATATTAATATGGCTGCCTATGATTTCATGCGTGAAGAATGTCCGAACATCAAGGAAAACCTGAAACAGTGTAATTGCAGTTATGATCCCTGTGAGAGGAAGGGATTGTGCTGCCAATGCCTTCATTATCATCGCCGCAACGGGGAGCTTCCGGCCTGCTTTTTCCCGGATGCCGTGGAGAAAACTTATGACCGGTCCATTAGCCGCTTTATTCAGAACCGCAAGTAGTGATTGAATAAAATGCACCGGGTATAAGGTTTGAGGTTTGAGGCTTAAACCTTATACCTTGAACCCGTATTTTATTAACTTGTCAAAATCCGCTGGGCCTCCTCATACTTGGCTTTGGTTTTTTGAATAACCTCCTCCGGTAATTTCGGAGCCGGAGGTCTTTTATCCCAGCGGATGGATTCGAGGTAATCCCTCAGAAATTGTTTGTCAAAGCTGCTTTGAGCTCGGCCGGGTGCATATTGGTCTTTGGGCCAAAACCGGGAAGAATCCGGTGTCAGGACCTCATCGATCAGGATCACCTGATCCTCAATAATTCCAAATTCAAACTTGGTATCGGCAATAAGAATGCCTTTTTGTTCCCCTAAAAGACGGGCCTTTTCATAGATAGCCAGACTGGCCCCGGTAATCTGATCGGTCATCTCCTTTCCCAATAATTTCTCGACCTCCGCCAGGGTTACGTTTTCATCATGGGTCCCCTTCTCCGCCTTGGTTGAAGGGGTGAAGATGGGGCGGTCCAGGCGATCCGATTCCCTTAACCCGGGCGGCAGGGAAATGCCGCAGATTTGACCGGTGGCCTGATAATCTTTCCAGCCGGAACCGGACAGATAACCGCGAACAATACATTCCACCGGCAAGGGCTTGGCTTTTTTGACCAGCATGCTTCGATCTTTTAAATCCGTTTCATAAGGCCGGCAGATTTGGGGAAATTCATTAATCTCCGTAGAAATCAAATGATGGGGGATAATGGATTCCATGATCCTGAACCAGAATTTGGATATTTGAGTGAGGATAATCCCTTTGCCCGGAATGGGATCAGGCATAACCACATCAAAGGCCGAAATCCGGTCCGTGGCCACGATTAACAGATGCTCTCCCAAATCATAAATATCCCGCACTTTTCCCCGGTTGACTAATACCAGATCCGGAAAATGTGTTTCTTTTATCCCTTTATCAGACATTCTCATTCCTTCCTATTGAAAAGGATTATGGTGAAAGGTTTATGGCTTAAGGTTGAACCATGAACCTTAGACCTTGGACCTTATACCGCTTTTTTGGATCAAACAACATCTTCCTGATAAAAATTCCAAATTGTTTTTCCTTGAGCCTCCTCCAGCTCTCTAATCCAGGTCTGAACCTTTTCCCGACCGTAAGCCTTTTCCCAGCCGGCCACAATGATATCCACCGGAACGTCGGCATAAGTACCCAGAAATTCGACATATTCCATATAAAGATGGTTGTCTAGATTATAGGGTTGAAAAACCGAATCTTCCAAACCATTAAATTCCAGGGGAGCCACATGGTGTCGTTCACAAAGCTCTTTATTAAAAGCCGGAGTGGCCTTAACCCATTTTCCATTCAGGAAAAGATCCGTATATCCATGGTAAACAAACAGGTCGGACCCTTGACGTTCCAACATTTGTTTGGTGGCCAGATGGTTGCGAACCGTGGCAAACCCTACTCGAGAGGGGATTCCCAAACTCCTCCCCAGGGCACATAACAAAGAGGCCTTACAGACACAATAGCCCCTTTCGATTTTTAAGACATTACTGGCCCGGTAGTGTTCGGAACGATAAAAGGGGCAATAAGGGTCGTAGCGAATCCCGTCCCTGACCGCCAGATAGATTTTGACGGCCTGGTCGACAGGACTCCGGCTGCTGCCGACAGCCATTTGGGCGAAAT
>CAZSTT010000146.1:0-2901 GCA_964609705.1 uncultured Thermodesulfobacteriota bacterium | reverse complement strand
AAGTCATCTTCGATACGTTCGATATCATCTTCTCCGAAATACTCACCGGATTGAACCTCAATAAAGGTCACATTCTCTGAACCGGTATTTTCAATCCGGTGAATGGCCCCTTGCGGAATATCGACAGCCTCTCCCCTTATGAGCGGGATTAAGTCCTGGTTTCTGGTAACCAGTGCCTGACCGGAAAGGATATACCAATGTTCCTCTCTATGCCGGTGTTTTTGGAGACTCAGTCTTTTCCCGGGATAGACGATGATCCTTTTGACTTTATGATCGGGTTCATCGGCCAAGACTTGATAATAGCCCCAGGGACGGTGATCTTCTTCCATGCCTTTTCTCCTTGACCCTCCCTCCACCCCTCTCCACTGAATGGAGCCCCTTATTTTTCGTGAATTACTCGGGAGGGATTAACAACCTTTTCAAAAAAGAACAATCTTGGGGTATCTTTAAAATAATAAAATATATTTTCATATCCTTTATACCAAAATCATCGGGACATCCATAGTTTTTTCTTCCTGCCCCATCAATTCCTGGTTGCATTGAATGGGCTTATTACGATATACTTAACCTGAAAAATATTATACGACTTGACGGGTTATGGCGGTTTTCCCAAAACATACCGCGGGGAAAAATTTCCCGCCCGATGTCAAGTCAAAACAAATAGGTTAAAGGGTGCCCGTGTCATTCTTCCGTCCAATCCTGATAATATCGGCTGTTTTTTTGTTAGCCTTATGGCTGGGCCGAAGTTGCGGCCCTCTCCAAAAATGACCAACCTCGGTAAGTTCGGCCAGGTCCTGGTCGCCAATCACCCCTCTTTCGGACTCATTCTCTACCCCTGCCTTGAAGCCGATTAGCGTCTCAGATTAAGAGGATACCATGAGTCAGCCCTATTTTAAGAAAAATGAGAATTCCAGGGTACCATTCTCCAATATTATCTTCATGGCTTTTCTTCTCGGCGTCCTGTATCTGTTTTATCTGGTCATTCATCCTTTTCTGACGGACATCTTTGTGGCCACGGTGACCGCCATGATCTTTTATCCTCTTTATAAAAAACTGCTCAGGGTATTTAAAGGATGGAAAATTCTTTCGGCTATCCTGACCATCTTTATCATGATACTGACTTTTCTTGTCCCGATTTCACTTTTTTCGGGAGTCATTACCGGCCAATCTTTGGATTTATACGAAAAAATATCCAAGGGTCTGCAGGACGGGTCCATTAAAAAGACGATCGATCTGAAATTAGTCTATTTTAACTTATTTTTTGATCGTTGGCAGATCGATATCCAATCCCTTCGCTTTGAGGAATATGTCGGGAAATTTCTGACCACCTTTTCGGAATTCATTTATACGGAAATGACTGCTCTGGCCAAAGGGGTGGCCGGAATCCTCTTTGATCTGATTATCGTCCTGTTTATCAGTTTTTTCCTGTTGATCGACGGCGAAAAATTTCTCCATGAAATCAAGGTCTTCAGCCCTCTTGAAATTTCTCATCATAACAGAATTTTACTTCAATTAGAACGAACTATAAAAGCCACCTTAAAAGGATCTATCATCGTAGCCATTACCCAGGGAATTCTGGGAGGAATCGGTTTCTGGATTTTTGGAGTCCCCTCTTCCGCCTTCTGGGGGGCCTGTATGGTTTTTAGTTCGGTGATCCCCTTGATTGGAACCAGTATCATCTGGGTTCCGGCCGCCCTTTATCTGGCTTTCACTTCCTCCTTTTGGATGGCCTTAGGTTTAGCCTTGTGGGGAACCCTGATTATTTCCGGGGCCGATAACGTCCTTCGTCCCCTTTTACTCAAGGGAGAGGCCAATCTCCATCCGTTGCTTACTTTTCTAAGTGTTCTGGGAGGATTGATTTATTTTGGCTTTCTTGGATTTATTCTGGGACCTGTCGTCCTTTCTTTTTTGATGACCCTCTTTGACATTTATAAAAGGGAATTTTTATCGGAAACATCCTGACTGACTCCATGTTGATAGACGACAGACTGGTATTGATTGCCGGCCTCTCACGGGTAACCTACAAATTAATTCGTCTCCGCGGTTCTAAGAGAGACCCTTTCGGGTCCGGCTTTTGTCCGTACGGATCTGGTGCTAAAAAAAAATAATTATGGAGGGTTAATCAATGAAACTAAAAATTCCGGTGGGTTTTATCGGGGGAGGTAATATGGCCGAGGCTTTGATCCAGGGCCTGTTGAGCAGTAAGACGATTTCTCCCTCTAATTGCTGGGTTTACGATATTATCGAAGAACGGCTGTCTTACTTGAAAAAAAAATATGGAGTAAAGGCTGTCCACGACATTTCTCAAGTCATTAGATCTTCCAAGGCCGTCATCCTGGCGGTAAAACCGCAAAACGTCGACAAGGCCTTATCCACCCTTTCCCCCATCTGGTCTCCGGAGAAAATCCTTATTTCCATTGCTGCCGGGGTCCCTACGGCTTATCTGGGTCGATTCTTTTCCAAAACCCCCAAAATCATCCGGGTCATGCCCAATACCCCCGCCCTGGTCCTCTCGGGAATCAGCGCTCTGTCCAAAAATGCCGTTGCCGATGAAAAGGATTTTGACCTGGCGGAATCTTTATTTAAAGCCATTGGAGAAACGGTGCGGGTGGAAGAGTCTCAACTCGATGCCGTAACCGGACTTTCGGGCAGTGGTCCGGCCTATGTCTTTCATATCCTAGAGGGATTGACCGAAGGTGGATTGAAAATGGGTCTTACTCGTCCTGTCGCCCAAAAATTGGCCATCCAGACCGTCTGGGGAGCCTGCCAAATGGCCCGCAAAATGGATTGGCCCTTAAGTCAACTCAAGGAAATGGTCACCTCCCCTGGGGGGACCACGATTCACGGTCTTCATATCCTGGAAAAGGCCGGATTGCATGGTATTCTGATGGATGCCGTAGA
>CAZSTT010000145.1:0-9795 GCA_964609705.1 uncultured Thermodesulfobacteriota bacterium | reverse complement strand
GACCAGGGCCGCAGAAATCTTAGGTATTAGTCAAGCCAGGGTTTCAGACTTGATCAGGGGTAAATGGGACAGGTTCAGTCTTGAAATGCTGATCACTCTGGCGACGAGAACGGGGATGCGTATCCGTCTTTTGAAAGCGGCATAAAGTATCCCTTAGCCTTTTTTCTTATCTTTGCCGGCGTAAAGTAAAGGAAACCGGTCTGAAAAAGATTTGGGTTCCTTCCGACCTGTCCGGGTTAGGACCTATTAGAAGCTGGATTCCCGATTTCAAGAGGAATGGCGAATGCGGTTCCGGGGTTTTTCCCTTGGACCCTCGGATCCTGGAATTCTTAAACCCTATTTTAGGTTAAAAAGGTAATCTATGATTGTCGCCAAGAAAGGCGGGCAATGAAAAACAGACTGACCCAATTATTGGGGATAAAGAACCCCTTGATTTTGGGCCCCATGCGGCGTATTACCTTGGGCCCTATGGCTGCCGCCGTATCCGAAAATGGAGGACTGGGTCAAATCGCCACCTCAACCCTGACGGTTCCTGAACTCCGGGAAGAAATCCAAAAGGCTAAGGATTTAACCGCCCGGCCTTTCGGAATCAACATCCCCCTCCATAGACCGAAGGCCCTGGAGTTTCTGGAGACGGCCATCGAGAGGAGGATTCCGGTGATCTCAACATCGGGGGGAAGCCCGAATAAAATCATGGACCGGGCCAAAGAAGCGGGAATCATCGTCCTCCACAAGGTTTCCACCATCGATATGGGAATCAAGGCCCAGGAGGCCGGGGTGGACGGGGTGATTGCCATGGGTTTTGAAGCCGGCGGCCATGGTGGCAGGAGTCAATTGACCACCCTCTGCCTGGTCCCCCAACTTTGTGATGCCCTGGACATACCGGTGGTGGCTGCCGGGGGCATCAGCGATTTCCGGGGCTTTCTGGCCGCCCTGGCCC
The DNA here is from genome assembly GCA_964609705.1 of uncultured Thermodesulfobacteriota bacterium. Lineage (GTDB taxonomy): Bacteria > Desulfobacterota > RBG-13-43-22 > RBG-13-43-22 > RBG-13-43-22 > RBG-13-43-22. The sequence goes on along the minus strand of CAZSTT010000145.1, from coordinate 8,855 downwards.
TGGGGGCCGAAGGCGTCGAGATTGGAACCCGTTTCCTGGCTTCCAAAGAATCTCCGGCTCCGGAATACTACAAGGAAGCCCTGCTCCGGGCTCCGGACACCGGAACACTGATGGTGGGGGAAGAGAGAATGTCCTTACGGATTCTGGATAACCCGGCGGCCAGGATACTTATGAACCAGGGGAAAGAAAAGAAAGAACCTATCCAGGTGATGGATTATATCCAGAAGGAGGCCAGGGGGGAGAATACCCTTATGCCGGCCGGACAGGGCGTGGGGCTGATTCATGACCTGGAAGAGATCTCCGACATCATCACCGGGTTCATCACCCGGGGTGCTGAACGTTCCGAAGCTCTTTACGGATTTTTCAAGAGGGAGAGTTGATCCCTTTTTATTCTAATGGGTTTAGGGGTTCTTTGATCCGGTAAACATTTTTTTTAAATCCTGCTTCAGAATTTTTCCTGTCGGATTCCGGGGGAAATTTTCCATAAACTCAACCAGTTCCGGAAGTTTGTATTTGGCGATCTTGTCCGAAAGGTATTCCCTGACCTCGTCGGCGGTCATGGTGCAGTCCTCAGCCAGAACGATGCAGGCCCGGACCCGTTCCCCCAGGGCCGGGTCCGGGGCGCCGACAACGGCAACCTCCGCAATCTTGGGATGTTTTTCCAGGGGGACCTCGATTTCCCTGGGATAGATGTTTTCCCCGCCGCGATTGATCATTTCCTTCTTTCGGCCGGAGATATAGACATAACCCTTTTCATCCATGCGCCCCATATCTCCGGTATGCAGCCAGCCGTCCCTAATGGTTTCCGCCGTCGCTTCAGGCTTGTTCAGGTAACCCAGCATGACCGCCTCCCCGCGGATACAGATTTCTCCCCCCTCCCCATAGGGTTTAATGGTGTTGTCATCGTCCATAATCTCAACCTCCTGGCCACCTAAAGGGGTCCCGATGGAGGTCCAGTTCTCCGGGGTGTTGTAGCTCAGAGTGGAAACGCCGGTAACCTCCGTCAACCCATAGCCATCGATGACCTGAACACCGAATTTTTCCTTGAAACCCCTCACCAGGTCAAGAGGTATGGGGGCTGACCCGGCAAAGGCATAACGCAGTTTGAGCTTATCGTATTCGATGGTCTTCGGATCGACGGCATTAAAGACATAGGCGTACATGGTTGGAACGGCCATCAGGATCGTTACCCCGTATTGGGTCAGGGACGGCCAGAAGTCCGAGGGAGAAAAGGACTTGCGGATGCAGAGGGTCAGGCCCTGATAACTGGGGGGATAGGTGAAGACACAAAGGGGATTGGTATGGAACATGGGCAGGATGATCATCAGCACATCCCCCGGTTGATAGAGGCCCAATTGAGCCAGATTCTGACAGACCGAGAACTCGTTGCGGTTGGAGATGAGGATCCCTTTGGGCATACCGGTGGTCCCGGAAGAATAGAGCAGCAGGAAGGGATCGTCCAGTGACTGCGCTACCAGGCATTCATCCGCCGGATACTGATCCAGGATGGACTTTAGAGTCCCCTCGGCGATGGTTTCTTCATGGTCGATATCGGACACCACCTCGATGACCACCGGTTGGTGCCGGGACAGTCGCCAACCCTTGGCGAACTCGGCCATGTATTCACTGCCCACAAAGGCAATCTTGGGTTTCGAGTCTTCCAGGACATAGGCGATTTCCGGCCCTTTGAGCATATAGTTGATGGCCCCGGCAACAGCCCCCAGTTTCTGGGCCCCAAACAGGGTATAATAGATTTCCGGGGAATTCAGGACCATGACCGAGACCGTGTCCCCCTTAACCACGCCTTTCCCCTTGAGGTAGTTGGCGACCCGATTGGCCCGGTCGTTGATCTGGGCGTAAGTGATCACCTGGTCATAATAGAGTACGTGAACGGCATCGGGTATCTCCCGGGCCCGGTGCGTCAACATCGCCGCCACGCTGTCAAAATGTTTTCTTTTTCCCTTCAGGGTCGCCAGATCCTCAAGATCAATCGTCGGCCGGATATACCGTTTGCTTTTATCTATCATTTATCTTCTCCTTGCCTGGAGCCGTCGCGCGGCAAAATGACCGTCCCCTTTTAAAGCCTTAGCCGGACAATTCCTCCTGAATCATTTTTTTAAGCTTATATTTTTCCACCTTGTTCGTCGGGGTCCTCGGTAATTCATCGATAAACCGGATATGTTTGGGCCACATAAACTTAGGCATTTCAGAAGCCAGCCATTTTTGAAAGGCTTTTTCCTCCAATTCCATTTTTTGCCTTAAGGTAATATAGACCACAATATCATCTTCCTCCCCTTCGGTCGCCGGAATGGGAAAGGCGGCACAAAATTCCACCGCCGGATGGCCGTTGATGATGTCTTCGATTTGATAGGAGGAAATATTTTCCCCTTTGGTCCGGATGAATCCACCCATGCGGTCCACGAAGAAATAGACCTCATCCGGATCTTTGTAACAGGCGTCTCCGGTATGAAACCACTGATTTCTGAAAACTTCGACCGTGGCCTCCGGTTTATTGAAATAACCATCCAGCATACAGAAGGGCAGCCGGCTTCTGAAGGCCAATTGGCCGTATTGGCCGGGTCCCAGTTCTTCGTCATGCTCATTGAGAACGGCAGGAGTCAGGACCGTCGATCGTCCCATGAATCCCTTCTTGATGTCCTCTTTTCCGGATAAGACGGGATAGCCCCATTGATGACAAAAGGCCCGTATCTCTTCCCTGGAAAATCCTTTATACCGATCTGAAGGAGTCCCCTCTCCCTCTTCCAGTTCATCAATGAGGCCGACAAAGCCGTTGCCGGCTTCGGTCTGGCCGTATCCTCCGGTTACAAAATCGATTCCGAACCGTTTGGCCACTTTATGATGATATTGGGGCAATGGCTGCATATGAACCCATTTCAGGCCGTTAGTGCGGTCCTTCGGTGTTTCCGGGGCATTCATCAGCCAGGGAATCATGACATCCAGCAAGGTGGCGTTGTTGGCCCCCCCCGCTTCAATCCTTTTCCAGAATTCACCGGGGGAAAACTTGTCCCAGAGGGCCGCCTGGGCCCCTACCCAAACCGCCCTGGTGAAATTACTGATGGCCCCCCCCACATGATACATGGGGAGATCGTTGTAGATCACATCGGCCGGGTGGGTTATTCTCCGGGTGTTAAAGGTGTACTGGGCCATCCAGCGGTGGGATTGAACCACCCCCTTGGCCGGGCCGGTCGTTCCGGAAGTGTATATGATATTGGCCGTATCCCAATATTGAATTTCCGTTTTCAGATCGGAAGAATCGTTCCGGAAAAGATCCTCGTAGTCCAGACCCTCAAAATTTTTATCCAGTTCAACCGGATTGAGTCCCGGATTAAAGTCATGTTCCCCGGGGCCGGGTTTCCGGACGATGATCTTCAAGGGAGGAATTTCTTCCTTTATATTATTGAGGAAAGGGAGCATGGCCTGCTCGGAAATCATCAGTTTAGGATCGGTATCATTAATCTGGTAGGACAGCAGGCGGCCTTTGTAATTAAAATTGATAGGACTAAAAACGGCCCCGATCTTCCAGATCCCGAACATGGCCAAAACCGTCACCAGCGGGTTGAACAGATATAAAGAAATCCGGTCACCCTTGCCGGCCCCCAGGCTTTGCAGAGAATGTCCTATTTGATTGGTCAACTGATTAAATTCCCGGTAGGTCAGGGTCCGGTCCTCTTCCCCATAATAAAGGAATTTCTGGTCGGGTTTCAGCGAAGCCCAGCGATACAATTTTTCGACCACATGGGGTCCGTCCTGTTCAAACTCTTTTTTCAACGCCTCCAGATTCATAAAGCCCCTCCTCTACCGGCTTTCTCCTATTTTCGCCCTCATGCCCCCCGGAGGGCGCCACGAAACATGAAAAAGGTTTCAAGGGGTCGAGGGGCCAAGGATTCAGGCGCTCGACTTTGTCGAGCTGTAGGAAAGGTTCCTCCAGGAGGAACCGCGTGAAAGGCGTGGAATTTAAAACCCTTGAACCCTCGAAACCTTGAATCCTTGAACCCTGTATTTGTATTAAAAGGTGGTGGGCCAATACTGCAATTTGTGTTCGCTTATCAAACGACCTTTTTTCCCGCGGGCGATGTCGAGGGCCTCGGCAATAAATTTCCTGGTATCCCTCGGATCAATAATATCGTCAAAATAATGTTGTTCAGCCGCCTTCCAGGGGGCCGTCTCGGTTGACCAGAGCCGGCGCAGTTTTTCCCTTTCTCCCCGGGGATCCGCGGCTTCCGCAATTTTGCTGCCGTGGACCAGTTCAATCCCGATCACCGGGTCGACAAAACTGATGGAGGCGATAGGCCAGGCGACGGTAAAATCGGCGCCTTCCCCGGGACTCATCATGACGTTCCAGCCCATTCCATAGGCTTTGCGCACGGTGATGGAAATCTTGGGAACCGTGGCCAGTTGCTCGGTTTCCAGCCAGTTCACGATCTTTCCGGGCAGTTTCTGCTTCTCGGCCGCACTGCCCGGAAACATGCCGGGGACATCGATCAGGAAGACCAGGGGGATATTAAATGAATCGCAAAGGCAGATAAAACTGGCCGCCTTTTCACAGGAAGCCACGGTGGGCGCCCCGGCGTCGAACATGGGGTTGTTGGCGATAAAACCCACGGTCCGCCCTCCGATGCGTCCCAGACAGGTTATCAGGGATTTACCGAATTCCGATTTCAATGGAAAATATTTTCCATCATCCACAATCTTTTTGATGAGACGATGCATGTCATACGCCCGGTTCAACTGGTCGGGAACAATTTTTCCGACATCGTCGATCCGCCTGGAAACCGGATCGTCCGATAGGACCACCGGAGGTTCTTCCAGATGATGGGAGGGCATATAACTCAAAAACTCTCTAACCAACTCCAGACATTTGATATCATTTTCCGCCAGGGCGTCAATCTCGCCGGTGTCCCGGAATCGAAATTCAGAGGCGGCCAGGTCCTGAGGGGTGATCTCTTCCCCGATGGCGATTTTGAGAATCCGGGGCCCGGCCGCTCCCATACAGGTCCCCTTAACGGCGAAGACCACATCGGAGGCCGAGGCGATCCAGCTGGGTTCACCAAAACATTCCCCCATGATGGTGGCTACCCGGGGGGTTATCCGGGGTTTCCGCATAAACAAGGGCATGGCCGCTGAACGGCTCATCCCTACGGAACCCATGCCATCGGGCAATCTCAACCCGCCCAGATTATCTCCCAAAAAAATAGTGGGATACCCCTTTTCCGTAGCATAGATATGGGCCTGTTCGTGTTTCCGGGCGCATCCGATGAGGCCGTCGCTCCCCCCCAGGACGGTCACATCGTCGGCAGTCACTAACACTCTGCGGTCCTGAATCAGACCAAAGCCGCAAGGCCGGCCGTCGGCCGCCGTCCTGTCGGCCATTTCCGGGTTTTCGCCCAGGTTCAACCGGCCGATCTCCCAGAAACTGCCGGGGTCAAGCAATTTTTCGATTCTTTCGCGGGCCGTGAGCCTTCCCAGGGCGTGTTGTTTGGCCACCTGTTTCTGACCGCCGTGATTCAGAGCTTTTTTCTTGCGGGTGGTCAGTTCCTGGATCGCCCCTTCCATGGTAACATTAGTCTCGACCTTAAACCCTATATCCAGGCCCACGGCCAGCTTGCGTTCGTCTCTTTTGGTCATTAATTTTTTCCTTTTTTTCCAAATATTGAAGATCTCTAAATAATATTTACATTATGAGGATTGGGGGGGGCTACCCGGGGGGCACTAATAGCGGGTGAGGCAGAGCGAAAATCCACTCTGCCCCTGACCCGATTTATACGATCAATCCGGTGCTTCTCTAAGATGGTGTGGTTTAATCCAAAACATCTTCCCTGTACGGAAGTGTTCCCAGGAAAACGGCTTCTCCCTTTTGATACTGATAAAGGGAGATCGGGAAGAGCAGGTGCCGTTTAGCGCCAAATAACTTGGAGCCGCCATAGCGAAGCTTGCCTACCGGCGAATCCCAGGTTGTTTTTTCCAGGGCCACGGCGACTTTAAAAGGATCGAGACTCTGGGCCGCCTCAATACCTTTAACTAAGCTGCTGGCCAACCCATATTGAGGCCAGACATTGGGATCCCAATCCTTTGTTCCCCACTTATCTGTGAAGGCCTTATAAATTTGTTTTTGGAGCTCCGTCTTGGGTTCGATGGGCCCGGCTACGACCATATAGGCCTTGTCCGAATGGGGCCCGGCGATCTTTTTCACCTGGTCCGGGTCGGGTCCCCAGGCCAATAAAACACTCCCTTTGTATCCGAGTTCCCTGGCCTGCTTGCATATCAGTGCAGAAGTCGTTGGGTCCGTATAGCTGGTATCTATCAAGTCAGGCTTTTGGGAAATTATCCTGGTGAGCAGGGAAGTAAGATCTTTAGTCCCTCGTTCAAAAGACTCCTCCGAGATCACCTTGAAGCCTTCCCTTTCGGCAGCAGCCTTCGAGGCTACTGTACCCGATTTCCCTGAAGTGTCGTTTGGATTAACGATAATCAAGGTTTTAATATTTTCTTTTTTCTTTAAATAGGGAAAAACAGAGGAATACATAAGCTCGATGGATGGATTATAGATGAATAACAAAGGATTTTCTTTTTTAATCAAGGTATCCGCTCCCCCGGCGAAATTAAGGGATAAGATTTTATTCTCATTCATTAAAGGATTGGCAGCCATCGTGGGTGCACCACCCTGGATAGCCAGGAAATTACATTTGTCGGCAAATATGGCCTTGTTGGCGGCCTTGGCCGATTCGGCAGGAATATACTTGTGGTCATAGACTATAACTTCCAATTCGTAGGTCTTCCCCCCGACTTTGAATCCCCCCTTCTTGTTGATGGCTTCCGCGTCCAGGGTAATACCTCGTGAATTGGGGATACCCCAGGGGGCCGCCGGGCCACTTAAAGCGCACAGAACGCCCAGCCTGACTTTTTCCGCAGCCATAACCGGATTGTGGAAGCCGGCCAAACTGATCAGGGCGGAAAGGAATAACACGCCGCAAAACCAAAATGTTTTTTTCATAAAACCCTCCTTGACTTAATTATTTTTTTATGATTTCCGGCTACGACGATATAGCCTTTGATTATATAGACCCGTTTCTCCGGGGGTTATTCGTCCTTTAAAAGCCTTCTAAGGACCTTACCCGCGCCGGTCGCAGGGAGTTGATCCCGGAACTCAACGGCCCGGGGATATTTATAGGCCGCCATATGATCCCTGGCCCAGGCCATGATTTCTTCAGCTGAAATTTTCCCTTTATAGTCGGGTTTAAGGACGATAAAGGCCTTGACGCTTTCCCCCCGGGACGGATCAGGAATACCGATCACCGCTGCCTGGGCCACCGCCGGATGACTGATCAGCATCACTTCCACATCTTCGGGAAAAACACTGTATCCGGAACACTTGATCATCTCTTTGATCCGGCCCATAAAATAGAGATACCCGTCCTGGTCAAAGCGCCCGATATCTCCCGTATAGACCCAACCGTTCCTTAAGGTGGCGGCCGTCCCTTCCGGGTTGTTCAAATAGCCCTTGAAGACTCCGGGATTTCGAATAATGATCTCCCCCTGCTCTCCAACCGGTTTTTCCTCTCCCGTGTCGGGATCAACGATCCGGATGTCCGTATCAAAGGAAGGGATCCCGGTGGGACCGAATTTGATCTTATCCGGCGGCATAAAGACATCACAGGTATGAGTTTCGCTTAACCCGTATCCGGACTCAACCACCGGGGAACCCCCGACAAAACTCCGCCAGCGGTCGGCGATTTCCTCGGTCAGGGCAATGCCGAAACTGGTGCAATTGGTTTGTCTTAAGGAGCGAACATCGAATGTTTTGGCCAGGGGGTGGTTCATCATGGCGATCAGCATAGGGGTAACGCCATAGAGCCAGGTGCAGCGATACTGATCGATGGCCTGCAGAAGCACATCCGGTTCGAAGCGGGCCAACAGGACGGTCGTGGCCCCGGAATAGACCGGCATGCCCACACCCAGGACGTTCCCGGCGATATGACAAAGGGGCATTACGGACAAGAGCGTGTCTTCCTTCCCGATGCGATTGAAGGTTGAAGCCGAGGCCACTTTGAACAGGGCGTTGCCGTAGGTTAACATAGCCCCTTTCGGTCGACCGGTGGTCCCCGAGGTATAAACGATCATGGCCACATCTTCCCAGATATCCATCTTCGGTTCCGGAAATTCGGAAGATGGATTTTCCAGAATGTCCATCAACCTTCGGGTCCGGGGATAATCCTCCCGCTTCTTCTGCAGTTCTTCCGGATAACGCAGCGGAGAATCGTCTGAAGCCAGGTCACGATAGTTGGTGACGATGACTTCTTTAAGCGGAGTCTTGTCCCTGACCTTTTCCAGGATAGGATATAAATCGTCGGTGGTCACAATAATACCGGCCCCCACATCATTGGCCTCATATTCCAGCTCCATTTCCTTGAACATAGGATTGGCCGGAACAACAATGGCCCCCAATTTTTGAGTCCCGTGATGGGCGATTAAGTACTGGGGACAGTTTTGCATATAGAGCATGACCTTGTCCCCTTTTCCGATCCCGAGAGAGTGCAAAAAGCCGGCAAAACGATCGGAGAAAAGATCGAGGTCGGACCAGGTGATTGTTTTTCCATAATAGATATAAGCCGCCCGGTCCGGCATTTCCCTGGCGTTTTGTCTTAAATATTCAAAAAGGGGCTTCGGTCCCAGGTGATAAGCCAATTCGGTCGGCACCCCGGCAGGCCAGTTTTTCATCCAGAAACGGTCCATTAAATCAAACCTCCATTTAAGATTCAAATACAAGATCCAGGGAAAACACCTGTTTTCACCGCAGAGCTTGCTATATTTTAGAAAGTAGTTAAGCCGTACAAAAAAGG
>CAZSTT010000144.1:0-9796 GCA_964609705.1 uncultured Thermodesulfobacteriota bacterium | reverse complement strand
AGAATCTCTCCTGGTTGCCCAGAGAGAGCTGGCACTAATTCCTGACCTCAAGCAGGCGGTCCTGAACTATGCGAACAGCGAACTGGTCGTCGACGATACTGACCGGGCGATCACCTCCCTTAGGAACGTCCTGCAGCGCGTTCCGGACTATCCGCCGGCCCTTGGGCTCCTGGCCGCTTCGCTGTTCGTGAAAGGCGACCGGGAAAAGGCCCTTGGACATTTCAAAAAACTTGAAAAAATGGGATTCGACTGTGCGGACTATCTTTACGACCTGGCGGATATGCTGGCATCAGAAAGACGGAATAAAGAAGCCGTTCAATTGCTCGAGGCCGCGATTGAAAGCCATAATACGCATCAAAACACACCATCCCTTCTCGCCCGCTGTCGAGCCATAATGCAGAACAATGATCATCAACCGATAGCTGCCCCTGGAGGGCTTCGTTAACGTCTCCAGGAATCCGTTTCGCCTGATGGCGGGGCCCTCCTCCCTGTTACAGTGACCTAGGTGGATAAAATCCTATTTTTCCCATTCTTGCAATTTTCGAAAAAAAAAGGCGCCTGACGGATGGTCAGGCGCCTGTGGGGCGGGACCCTGATCATGATGGCGACCCTCGGAGTCCCGCGGCAAGGTTCAGATTGATATTGATCAGCACAGCGAGCTTCTCCAGCGCAGGAGATGAAAGTATCTCGAAAATTCTTTTGTCAATGAACAGGCTGAGGCTGAGGAGGTCTTCCCGCAGTTTCCGCGGTAAGGGATTGTCCGGTTTAGCCAACTCACCCTGGAAGATACTCCAGACCTTCTGGTTGTACCTCATCGCCTCGTCCAAACGAATATCCCGATCCTCGGAATCCCAGGTATTCTGGACCTGCTGAAGCACCTGAGCCGCTTTCGTCAATACCGACACCTCCAACTCCCGTTCCGACAAGGTTGTTTTCTGAACCGTCCGGTAGGCTTCCGTTTGAGTTCCGTACATTCTTGATTACCTCCTGCTCGTATTCTATAAGGGTTCTTGTTAATTTGAGCGCCTGATAATATCTGCCGTTCAACAGGCTGTCGCTGATCTGATCAACCAAAGGCAGGGTACTCGGTGCGGCATGGACTAGGTCTCGTAAGAGCTTCCAGTAGGCATTGTGATGCGCCACCAGGTTCTTTTCGTCCACGTACATGAGTTGTATGGTAAAGTAAATCCGTTTACAGGGAGAGTCCGCCTCTTTCTCCCCGATGATATCCTTTTCACGAAGAATGGGGACCTTGTTCTCTACCAGAAGATCGCACCGCCCCCCGGTGTTCTGCAGGACGGCGCCTCCGATGATCAGACGTTCCTGGGGTTTCAAACTGATCTTAAGGGACATAGGTTAACCCGCCAGGGCGAGCAGTTGGGACTGGCCCGCCGTAATGCTTCCGTTCATAACGCCGGCAAGTTCCTGCCTGGCCCTGGTGCTTCTTTCCACAGCTTCCGCTTCCCCTGGAATCGAAAGGTCCAGATCCCTTCCCGCGATGCTGGTCAGAACAGCAAGTTTCTCTTCAGACACGTCTCTGGTGGTATCCAGGGATTCTGAAAAGGTAGCCGGCTCGGCAAACTGCGGCTCGATATTGGGCACCGCTTGATCCGGTAAAGGAATATCCTCACTGCCAATCAACGGCGTCGAAGCCGTTTCTGACTGAGGAATACCGTCCCCGGTAGAGGTACCCTGCCACTTACTGTCCGGAGGAATGGTCATCTGTTCGATTTCCCTTTTCAGACCATTGAAGCTCATGAGGAACTTCACCCGTTCCGGATCATCGATGGGATAGGGCGGATAATTTTTGATTATCCGAAATGGGGTTTCTTTCATCTCGGTATTCCGCTGATCAGAACGGATCCTGAGCGCTTCCCGGTTCGAATGCTCATTGATGGCCTGCAAACGTCCAAAGGTAACCTGATTTCGAACGACCGACGTCGTGGTCACGTCAGCAAAGGTCGAAACCTTTTTGTTCAATGCGCTTCGGCTCTGGCCGCGATTGACAAGGACCGGTGCACGAGCGGTTTGGCGGATTGGCGGCTGGCCATTTCCTGTTTCGATTATTTCCATTTCTATCACACTCCTTTAAGAGAAAGGCGAGGGGGAACAATCCCCCTCGCGCGCCCAGTCATTGATTACTTAAAAGAGTCTCAGAACCGATTGTGCCGCCTGGGAAGCCAAACTCAACGATGTCGTTCCGAGAGACTGCCTGGTCTGCAGCATCAGCATATTGGCCCCTTCCTCGTTCATATCGGCCAGGGTCAGATTGTCGGCCCCCTCCGTCAGGGTATTGATCATATTGGTCGAAAAATCCTGCCGGATGTTAATGATGCCCAGGCTCGAAGACAGTTTCGCCGACTCGGTAGCCAGTTTGTTGGTGGCAATCTCGAGCTTTGCCAGATCGGCATCGATGTCCGAACCTAAACACCAGGCCAGGTTCGAGGCGCCGCCGCTGGTCTTGGTCGCTGTGAGACTGGCGCCCAAGCCGCTGGCCGAGGAGTCAAAGCCCTGTACCGTCAGGGTCGTGCCCTCAAAGCCGACGTTCAGGTTATTGCTTTGCAATAGGTTGGTGCCTTTATATCCGGACGTACTGGCCAGGGCATCCAACTGGGTAATAACCGTGTTGTACTGTTTGGCCAGGTCATGTCGGGGAGAGGTAACGGTCGTATCTGCCGTGAATCCGGTCCCTGCGCTGACCGTCGCGGTGGCACTCGTCAGCGCTACGGACGCCGATTTTGCCGACAGGGTGATCATCGATCCGGAAACATTGGCCAGCATATCGGTGGTTTCCGCAGTGTTATTGATGAGTGCGGCGAGATTGGAAGCGGTCGAGGCGGCATCGGTACCGATGTTGAATTCAGTCGTGGCGGCGGTAACCCCGGCGGCGGTCGCCGTGTAGGCCGTTCCACCGATAGTGATTACCGTACCGGCGGCAATGGTTCCGACCGATACCTTGACATAATTGGAAGCCGTCTGCTTGGCCGACTGGGCCAGGGTCCGGGCGGCTTCCAGCAGGCTTTTTACGCCCTTAATGCCGGAATCCGCGGCCTTAATGACCTGAACTGATTCGCTCATCCCGTCTTTGAGTGCCGAAATACTGGAAGCGCGCGACATATGGGCCTGGGCCGTAAAGAAGCTGATAGGATTATCGAGCGCGGTGTTGACCTTTTTGCCGGAGGCCAGACGCCCCTGGGTCCTGTTTAGAAGGGTGACCGTGTCCTGAAGGTTGACGAGGTTGGACCGCATCCCGGAGGTTAAACTGATGTCGTTGAGTGCCATGGTAGTGTTTCTCCTTTTTCTAAGTTTTTATCCGGCAGTTCTTGCCGGTTTATATACCGGTTAGACCGGCTTTTTGCTGAGATTGATTTCGGCTGGCCTCTCTCCTTTCCTGGCCCCCTTCCGATCTGATTTCGTTTCCTTTAGGTGTCTTTTCGGACCGGTTGATAAAAAACTTTAGTGTTTATGGAAAAAAATTTGGGAAAGACGGATTCCCCGGTTTTAAGATCCTGTTTGGATTGAGGTTTAAAGATCAGAAGCCATCCCGTCTTGATTCCTTTAGAGAATTTTGGTACCTTCCGATAAAAGGATACCCCCTGAGTTGCAGGAGGTTCCTCTTAGATGCACTTATGGCGAACTCGTCAGATCTGGGAGACGGAAACGGATGAACATGGTTACAAAAATAATAGGCCTTCTTATTGCTGCTATCCTTATTTATATAGGTATTTATTTTATCGTCCCTGACATCTCCAAACTTAAGAAGGAAAATCCCAGAAAAACGTCCTTTATGGAATTCCGGGAACAGGAAGGGGAAAAAAAGGGAAAACCGGTTCGGATCAGACAGCAATGGGTTCCTTTGACCCGCATCTCCCCCTATGTCATCAAGGCCGTGCTCATTGCCGAGGACGATAAATTCTGGTCCCATGAGGGATTTGATTTCGAGGCTATTCAAAAAGCCATGGAAAAAGATCTCAAGGCCCGAAGATTTAAAGTGGGTGGAAGCACCATCAGCCAGCAACTGGCCAAGAATATTTACCTGACCCCTTCAAAAAATGTATTGAGGAAGGTTAAAGAGGCCATCTTGACTTGGCGGATCGAAAGGAACCTAACGAAAAAAAGGATCATCGAACTCTATCTTAACCTGGTGGAATGGGGGGAAGGGATATTCGGGATAGAAGCCGCCGCTCGTCATTATTTTGGAAAATCCGCTGCCGCCCTTGGCCCCGAAGAAGCGTCCCGGCTGGCGGTGATCCTTCCCAATCCGAGAAAGTATAATCCCGTCGGGAATTCAGGCTATGTAGTCAGGCGGGCCGGGGTGATCTATACTATTATGGTCAAACGAGGGATAGTCATTCCAGAATATGAAGAGGTCACGGCCTCGGAAACAAAGGATGAAAAAGGAAATTTGGACCCTGCCGGCCCAAAAGACCAAGGGAATCAGGATCTTCCTTTGCCCGTTTCTGACTCGTCCATCAGGGTGGGAGAAAAGAGCAACTCGGATTCCAAAAATTAACATTATTGTCCAACCATTTAAGGTCGAATTTTAATTTTTAGAAAAAAGGGGATAAAAAATAGTTCGTAAGAATTGTATCTACCTTAAATTATTTACTTTAATTATTGGCACGAGAAATGCTTATATAGGAGCGTATTAGAAGAATAGGGCACTAAAAAGGTTATAATACCTTTTAAGATATTGGGAAAGGAGGTGAAAACTCATGAAAAAATTGATCGTTTGGACCATGTCTTTGGTATTTGCTTTGACCGTTTCTTTGGCCGTCGCGGCTGAAAAGAAGGAAGAAAAGAAACCCGAGGCCAAGCCGGCTGCAGCGGCTCCGGCGGCTCCGGCCAAGATGGAGGAGAAAGCCCCGGCTGAAAAGGCCGAAAAGAAGGAAACGAAGAAGAAAGTAAAGAAAGTCAAGAAGGCCGCACCCAAAAAAGAAGAAGTGAAAGAAGAAAAGAAGTAATTTTCTTTAGTTCGAAAATAGGGCTTTGCTCAACGAGCTCTGTTTTAATTATGGTGTCACGCCACCAAAGGCGTGGCATAACGGTTCAGTCAAAAAAGGTGGAATCGGGTTTCCCGTTTTCACCTTTTTTTTTAAAACCTCTTTCCTGCCGTACTATCTTATCTATTAATCCCTTGAAAACTAAAACGGACCTGTGCTAAGAAAAGAATCATTGTTGGTTTAGATCTTCGCCACTTTTGTACGAAAGCTCGATAAAAATAGACCGGAGCAACGAGCAGCCTCGAAACCTATTTTCGTATTAAAGCAGCACTCACCGGAGGTAAAAAATGAGACTTCATCGGAAGGAACTGACACCGGAAGAACTGAGAAGGACTTGTGATCCGGATAGCCTGGGTTTTGAAACAACCGAAGATCTGCCTATCAGCCCTGACCGGGTAATTTCCCAGGATCGGGCGGTTCGGGCCATTCTTTTCGGAGTGGGGATGAGCGGCCTTGAATATAATATTTTCGTAGCCGGTCCGCCAAAGACCGGCATGACTTATATCACCCGGACTTTGATCGAAGAGATCGCCCAAGGCAAGAATCCTCCTTTGGATTGGTGCTATATCCATAATTTTAAAGATCCGGATCGCCCGAAGGCCCTGTCTCTGCCCAGCGGCAAGGGAAAAGAACTTAAGAAAGACCTTCAGGAATTGATCGCCGATCTTAGAAATGATATTCCCGAGGTCTTTGAAAGTGAGGATTATTCCCAGAGGAAAGAAGAGCTGTTGAAAAAATTCAACTCAGAACGGGCGCTGATTCTTTCCGGTTTGGAGGAAAAGGCCCAGGCCGAGGGCTTTGTTTTGAATATCAGCCAGGTTGGCATGGTCATCATGCCGGCCAAAGACGGACAGCCCATGGATGAAGAGACCCTGAAATCCATGAATGAGGAAGATAAAAAAAGCCTCAGAGAGAAAAGCGAACGACTCCAGGGGGAAATGAACCAAGTGGTCCGAACCATCAAGGGCAACGAAAAAGACCTTCGGAAAAAAATAAAAGAATTAGACCGGCGAATCGCCCTTTATTCAGTCGGACACCTGATAGAAGAATTACAGGAAAAATATCAGGAATATCCCCAGGTCTTGAGATACTTTAAAGAAGTGAAAGACGATATTATCAGGAATATAGATGATTTTAAGGCCAAGCCGGCAGCCACGGGACCCTTTCCCATGCCTTTTCCGGAACCGCCTTTGACCCGTTATGAAGTCAATGTTCTGATCGACCATACCGAAACCAAGGGGGCTCCCGTAGTCTTTGAGACCAACCCCACTTATCCCAATCTATTCGGTTCGATTGAAAAACAGGCCCAGTTCGGCGCCTTGTTCACTGATTTCAGCATGATTCGTCCGGGTTCCTTGCATCGGGCCAACGGCGGTTTCTTAATTATCAAAGCCCTGGATCTGTTGCGCTGGTATTTTTCCTGGGAGGGTCTGAAACGGGCTTTAAAAACCAAACAGATCCAGGTGGAGGATTTGGGGGAACAATTGAGTCTGATCAGCACTAAAACTCTCAAACCGGAACCCATTCCTCTACAAGTCAAGATTTTATTGATCGGAGAGCCTTACCTTTATCAACTTCTGTACGCCATGGATCAGGACTTTCCTAAAATGTTCAAGGTCAAGGCCGAACTGGACGACCAGATGGACCTCGAAGAAATGCCGGTGAAGGAATATCTCCAGTACATCACCCGGTTTTGCCGGGCCCTGCGGTTATCCCCCATCCATAAAACCGGGGCGGCCAGACTGATTGAATACAGCTCGGAACTGACCGGGAGGAATTTCAAGCTCTCCTTGCAACTGGCTGAAATCAACGATTTGATCCAGGAAGCTCATTATTGGGCCACCGAGGACCAAAGCCCGCTGATAAAGGCCGAACATGTCGAAAAAGCGGTGGAAGAAAAAATTCATCGCTCCAACCTGTATGAAGAAAAAGTTCAAGAGATGATCGCCCTGGGGAGTTTCAAGATAGAAACGGATGGCTACCGGGTGGGCCAGATCAACGGCTTGTCCGTTTACCCCATGGGCGATTATCAGTTCGGACGTCCTACCCGCATTACCGCCAATGGTTCCCTGGGAAAAGAAGGGGTCGTGAATATCGACCGGGAATCCAAATTGAGCGGTAATCTCCATACCAAGGGGGTAATGATCCTGAGCGGTTATCTGAAAGGAAAATATGCCTCGGATAAACCCCTGAGTCTGTCGGCGACCATCACCTTCGAGCAGAGTTATGGGATGGTGGATGGGGACAGCGCTTCCGGGGCGGAATTGATGGCCCTGTTGTCCGTATTGGCCGATACCCCCCTATTTCAGGGGATGGCGGTTACCGGTTCGATCAGCCAGAAAGGGGAGATTCAACCGATCGGGGGGGTCAATGAAAAGATCGAAGGGTTTTTTGAGGTCTGCCGGGAAAAGGGACTGACCGGAGAACAAGGGGTTATTATCCCGGAGGCCAATGTCAAGGACTTGATGCTGAAGACCAGGGTGGTCGAGGCCGTCCGGGAAGGCCGGTTTCATATTTACCCCATCAACCAGGTAGAACAGGGATTGGAATTATTAACCGGGAAAAAAGCCGGGGAAAAAAAGAAGGACGGCACCTACCCAAAAAACAGTTTGAATTTCAGAATAGAAGAACGACTGAAAAAGCTTAACGAGCTCTCAAAAGAGGCCGGAGGAAAAGAAGAAGAAAAAAGAAAGTAAAAGTATCTGGTCTCCAGCTATACAAATCCGGAAAAATAAAGGATCGATTAAGGTCGATTGCCTTTTGACGCTGCCCAACAAAAGTATGATCCATTCAATCGTTACGAAGATCGTCGTTGTAGAAACACAAATTCTTGGCAGGCGGTGGAAAGATTGTTTAGGGCAAAACCTTCTATTAAAACGAATTATGAATCACTTTCCCGAACGAGAGTCCATATACCTCTGTAAAGAAACTGCACCTGGGGAGTCCCGGGAGGCATATTGTAAAGATCCATATTATAAGTCCAGGTGCGATTCGGGGGCTTATAATAGGAGTTAGAGTCGTTGTATTGTCGATACCATCCATTGGCCAGCCTGCTTTGCCACAGGCAGGCCACGGACCCGCCATAGATAAAATCATCGCCGTTCCAACTTTCTAAAAACCTGATTAAGTTGTGCACCCCCCCACTGTAATGATTGGGGGATGCCCCGGTGGGTACGTCGCCGGTCATGATAGCCGTATTGACGGTTGTATCGGAAGCGGGCCGTTGTGAAGGTTTGGTTGGATCCGTTACTGATGAGGCATCATAAGCGGAGTCCCAGCTATTTGAAAGAATAGTCACCGAATCGGCGGCAACGGCAGCGGCTATCAGGGGAGAGGTGCTGTTATAGCTTCCTCTGATATACAAAGGATTTTCCGTGGCTACGGTAAAACCGGTAGTACCGTTCGAAGGAAGGGTGGCTCCGTTAGTCAATCGTACGGCAGTAAGGGGGGCAGTTGTCTTGGGGGCTGAAATATAAAGGACACCGGGGAGTCCTCCTCCAACCGGATGATATAGGGCATAATTGATGGTGCAGGCCGTATTGAGCAGGTTGCCGATATCCAGCTCAATGATATTGACATACACCCCGTCGGCATCGTCTATGTTTCCCGTCCCCCGGCCGTCCTTCATCAAATTGGCCGTGTAGGGTACATTGACGATATTAGCCGCACATCCACTCGTTGGAAGCAAGATGTTCCCTCCATTGGCATACCATCCGTTGGCAGGATTTCCCTCTCCTAAAACCTTATAGACGATCGCAGCATTGTGGTAAAAACTCTGGCTATCCGTTGTATTCCCATCTTTGATCAGCAGCCAGGGATCGCCGGGGTTAGAAAGAGGAGGCGTTATCGGCTGAAGAGGAGGGGAAGTGTTATTCAGGTCCAGAACCCTCCCATTCCAATCTGCCAGAGATTTGGTCTTCCAGTTGGAGTCTTCCGTATCATAGGTCATGTTTTTTTTCTGACCTTTTCCATTTTCAATTTTAATGTTTCCGTGATTGGGTTGATGACCGGCCGGGTCTCCCGGGGCCCGATGGTTATGAAGTCCCCCGGCCGAGGTGACGGGATCATTCAGGGTCAGATCCACAGGGTCCATGAAGATTTTTGAGTTGGAATGAATACGACCGTTAACGGTCATAGCGGTAGCGGAATTAATCTCCAGGTTGCCCTGGTAAAATATGGCGAATTGAAAGATGGGAATAAGTTGATCGTCAATCACACCTTTTGTGGTTGCCGTGGCCTGTCCATAGATCGAGTTGGCTTTGGATGTCAGGTTATAGCTTCGGATGTTACCGTTAAGTCCAGCAAAAGGTCCTTTCGTGATCAACCTGTTTTCCATCGGACCTGTCGGGACTGCCGTAAGAGTTACATTAAACCCGGGGATAACCAGATCTTGGAGAATGATAGTGTCCGGCTGACTGGATTGGTTGGCCAGCATAAAATAGATCTGGCTCATGGCAGAGTCATAGCCGGCTTCGGCGGCCTGGAAGGCATCCTTAAAAGCCTTGTGAGAAACAGTCGTTTTGGATTCTAAAAGGGATAGTTGCAGAGAAGCTAATCCAAGCAGGGAAAGGATTATCAGAATGATTAGGGAAACGATGAGAGCACTTCCCCGGTTATTAATATTTCCTAGCTGGTTGTTTAACCGATTACCGGATGCCTTCATCTCTTATTCTCCTTGATTCGGTTAAATTGTCCCGATCTGAAAGCCATGCGGAAATTGGTATTCCTGTATGGAGGCTAATTAGTTTCCATCCGGAAATTCGAATTTCCGGATGGAAACACCTGGATTCCCG
>CAZSTT010000143.1:0-9809 GCA_964609705.1 uncultured Thermodesulfobacteriota bacterium | reverse complement strand
CCCATATCTCCCTGAGAGGCCTGCCGGGCGATGACCGGCAAGGTGGCGATGGAAATGGCCACCCCGAACATACCGATGGGAAACTGCATCAACCGGAAGGCATAGTTGAGCCAGGAAACACTTCCCTCGGCGCAGCGGGCGGCAAAATTGGTATTGATGAAAATATTGATCTGGGAGGCGGAAAGGCCGATCACCGCCGGAATCATCAGGACCATGATCCGGCGCAGGCCTTCGTCTTTGAGGCTCAACCGGGGCCGCCAGAGAAAACCCGATCTTTTCAGAGAAGGAAGTTGGATAGCCAGTTGCAGGAATCCTCCGATCAGGGTCCCCACCGCCATGCCGACAATCGGGGGTTGATCAAAGGACGGCGCCCACCAGGCACAGAGCAAACCTCCGACAATCGAACCCAGATTAAAAAAAGTAGAGGCCATGGCCGGGATGAAAAAACGTCCCCTGGTATTCAAAATCCCCATGACCACGGCGGCCGAGGAAATGAGGATCAGAAATGGGAACATGATATTGGTCAATAGCCGGGTCAGGGCGATTTTCCCCTGAACCCGGCCGAAGTCCGGGGCCATGATCCGGATGATCTCTTCGGAAAAAAACATTCCCAGCAGGGTGATCAGGGAAAGGAGCAGGGTCAGGGTCAGCAGGACATTATTGGCCAGATGCCAGGTGGCCTCCGGCCCTTTTTTCTGATCATAATCGGTAAAGACGGTCACAAAAGCCGTGGATAGTGCCCCCTCGGCAAACAGGTCGCGGAGGAGATTGGGGATCCGGAAAGCCACCACGAAGGCGTCCATATAATATCCGGCCCCGAATAAGACGGCCATGACCTGCTCCCGGATCAACCCCAGAATCCGGCTGGAGAAGACGGCGATCCCGACCGATCCGGCGTTTTTGGCTACCTGGGTGGTGGTTCGGGATTCGGAAGGGTTTTCCATCTAAAAACCTTGCAGAAATCGACGCGTTTTTTCTCTGAGGAGGTCCGAGAGATTAATGGTATTCTGATAGGTAAAAGGCAGAGGGATTTTTCCCAGCCAGGAATCCAGGATGGCGGTCCCTTTGAGAACGTAAACCAGGTCCCGGGTTAAGATCCCTTTTCCCAGCAAGGCGCTCAGGTCCTCTAAAAGCACTGTGGCCGGGATGGTTAAGGTGACGGTGCCTAAGGCCGGAATTTGGAAGGGCCGATTTGATTCTCCAGTGGTCAGTCGTTGTCCTTCCACCTCCAGTTGATATTGATATCCGGAAAACCTGGTTCCCTGGTCATTCGGATTTTTGATCTCCAGGGTCCCTTCCAGGGTAACGGCCGATTGATCGATCCCCAGGATTTGAACGGTTTTCAATTCTATCTCCGGATTTTTGAATCCATAAACGGAGGGACAGGTCCCGAGGACCCCGAGAAAGAAAGAAAAAATGATGAGAAAACGAATTTTCCTCAAGGCGAACTTTTAGGTTAATCGAAAAGATTTATTGATGATGAGGTTGGTCGGGGCGAGAGGATTTGAACCTCCGACCCCCTGCGCCCAAGGCAGGTGCGCTATCCAGGCTGCGCTACGCCCCGACAATCTGCTATTTGTTTACCATATAATCCGGTTGAAGGCAAGGGACATTAAAAGGAACGAGGAATGAGGATCGAGGAACGAGGATTCAGGTCGAACCTCGATCCTCGTTCCTCGGTCATGTCCTCATCACTGATAAAATATGAGGTTTCATCTTCGCCAGGGCTTTGGCTCGGTGACTGATCCGATTCTTCGTTTCCAGGGGGAGCTGGGCCATGGTTTTTTGAAATTCCGGAAGATAAAAAACCGGGTCGTATCCAAAACCCTGATCGCCCTTTGGGGCCGGGGCAATGCGGCCGGCGCAGGTTCCTTCGGTCTGGAACCATTGTCCTGAAGGGTCATAATAAACCAGAACGCAGATAAAACGAGCCGTCCGCTTTTCTTCCGGAACCCCTTGGAGCAGAGTCAGGAGTTTTTCGTTGTTTGCTTGATCGATGGCCTCCGGCCCGGAAAAGCGGGCCGAATAGATCCCCGGTGCTCCCTGTAAATAATCCACCACTAACCCCGAGTCATCGGACAGAACCGGGAAATTAAGGCCCTCAGAAACGGTCCGGGCCTTTTTCAGGGCGTTTTCCAGGAAGGTGGCTCCGTCTTCGATAACCTCCGGGAGATCCGGAAAATCATTCAAGGATTGAAAAGTTAGGGAGGGTATCGCCAGAGCGGAGCCGATTTCTCGTACCTTCCCCCTATTTCGGGTGGCCAGGACCAGGATCACGGGTTTCCTCGAAAGGACGACCTCACCCTTGCCGCCTCGGATCGGCAGGATCGGGATTGAGCACTTGCTGTTGAATCGCAGTCAGTTTGCCTATCCCCTGGGCCGCCAGGGCCATCATTTTTTCAAAGTCCTCTTTGGAGAAGGGCTGTCCCTCAGCCGTTCCCTGGATCTCAATGAATCGGCCGTGACCGGTCATGACAAAATTACAATCCACCTCCGCGCTGGAATCCTCCTCGTAATTGAGATCGAGGCAGATCTGATCTTCTAAGACCCCGACACTGATGGCGGCCACGGAATCGGTAATGGGATTCCGGGGTATGGAAATCTCTTTTCGAAGATACTCGACCGCATCCACCAGGGCCACATAGGCCCCGGTTATGGAGGCCGTCCGGGTCCCCCCGTCGGCCTGGACTACGTCGCAATCGATCCAGAAGGTCCGTTCTCCGATCAAACTCAGATCCAGGACGGCCCGGAGAGAGCGTCCGATCAGCCGCTGAATTTCATGGGTCCGGCCACCCACCCGCCCCTGGGTGGATTCCCGGGTGGTCCGGGTTTTCGTGGCCCTGGGCAGCATGGAGTACTCGGCGGTGATCCATCCCCGGCCTTTATTTCTCAAAAAAGGCGGGACCCGCTCCTCCAGGGTGGCCGTACAAATCACCTTGGTCTCTCCCAACTGGATCAGGACCGAGCCTTCGGCATGTTTTATATAATTCCGGATGATGCGAACCGGACGTAATTCATCGGCCTTTCGACCATTCGCGCGCATAATGGAATCTCCTTACTTTGAAAATGGCAAACCTAATCATGCCCCTCCTTTTCTGTCAAGGATTTTTTTAAAAAGCTTCTTGACATTTTTCGGCCCCCTGGCGCAAACTGCCGGATGGGAAGGTTTCTTGACTGTCCTGACCGGAAAATTAAGAACTCGCATTAAATGAGTGCACCCCGGTCCCTGGTAACAAAATTTAGTGAAGCTTTTTTTGAGACGGACTCGTAAAAAGCCGTCACCCCGGTGAAAACCGGGGTCCAGGAAAAGTATAAATACATTAGAACACTGGATTCCGGCTTTCGTTCGACCTCTTTCGGAGGTCTCTTCATGGAGGTCGGTGAAACCGACCGACCGGAATGACGTTTTGGGGATTTCGGCGAATTTTAACGAATCTATCTTTTAAAACCCTTATTAATTATCAAATCTGGAGCCGTTATGAATGATTCTATTAATTCTCCCCTGTCAGCCCTGGACCGGCCGGACATTAATTCCCTGATCTTTTACCCTCGGCCGGATTTCGGCGCACCGCCTCCGGAGGGGGCCGAGGATCATCTTTTTCCGGTGGATCGGGAGATCAAAATCGGCGGCCGTTTTTATTGGTCCGACCCGAAAGGCCCCCATCTCCTGTTCTTTCACGGTAATGGTGAAATCGCCTCTGACTATGACGAGGCGGGCCCTTTTTATCAGCAATTGGGGTTAAGTCTTCTGGCTATGGATTACCGGGGGTATGGAAAAAGTCAAGGGAGTCCGACCGTCGGCACCCTGCTCAGCGACGCCCTGACCTGTTTCGATCTCGTTTATGATCAAATCCGAGAGAAGGGACGTCCCGGGCCCTTATTGATTATGGGACGTTCTCTGGGCAGCGCCCCGGCTATTGAAATCGCCTCTAAACGTCTGGAGAAAATTGCCGGCCTGATCATTGAGAGCGGTTTTGCCTACTCGCTTCCCCTGTTGGAGTTGATGGGAATACCGGTTGAGGGGTTGGGACTTCAGGAAAAGGACGGATTTGAAAACGCCGCTAAGATATCCAAGGTCACCAAACCCACCTTCATCCTGCATGCCCAGTATGATGAGCTGATCCCTTTAAACCAGGCCGATATCCTGCTGAAAAATTCAGGAGCCAGACGGAAGGAATTGGTGGTCGTCCCCGGGGCCGGTCATAACGATATCATCGCCAGTTGCGGGCGGGCTTATTTTGAAACTATTGCTCGTTTTGCAAATAGTTTGAAACCCAGAGGAAAGGATTAGAGGTTAAAGGAGAAAGGGCAAAGGAAAAAGGATAAAGGAAAAAGGGAAAACCCCGATATTGAGAAATGTAAGCAGGAAATAAAAAGGCTGTGTCATTCGGTCAACCCGTTTCCACAGCCTTTTTCTAACAAAGGTATTACTCGGCCTTGATAACATTGGCAGCCTGAAGTCCTTTGGGACCCTGGGTTACCTCAAATTCGACTCTTTCTCCCTCCTGCAAGGTGCGAAATCCATCGCCTTTAATAGCTGAAAAATGAACGAACACATCACTGCCATCATCCTGGGAAATAAAACCGTATCCTTTTCGGTCGCTGAACCATTTGACCTGGCCTTTGGCCATTACAACTCACCTCCCCTCCACCATCTCATTTAAGTTGTAACAGCTTCCGGCCGGAAAGAACCAGACAAACCGAAGCTCTCCTGGTTACTGCCATTTTCCACGCACCACAAACTCTGTACAACTAAAAAGTAATGATAAAACGCTCTTGACTGGAAAGTCAAGGAAAAATAATAGGATTTTTGTTCAGTTTTTCGAGCCTTTTTCCATCAATATGGGATAGTATTTTATAAAGTACAAAACGCCGGACCATAAGGTCAGGATCAAAGCAATCCAGAGTATGATTTTTCCCCAGAATTGGAAATCAATCGACCAATAGGTATAATGGATCATCAGAGGAATTAAGGCGATGGCTTGAAAAAAGGTCTTATATTTTCCCCAATAGGACGAGGCCATAATGACCCCTTTACCGGCCAGCGTCGATCGCAGCCAGGTTATGGCAATCTCTCTGCCAATCAGTAAAATTCCAATCCAGGGCGCAACCCAGTCCAATCCGATGAGGATGATTAAGGAACCACCGATCAGCAGTTTATCGGCCAGGGGATCGAAAATTTTTCCGAACTTGGTGACCAGATTTTTTTTCCGGGCGATGAACCCGTCCAGCCAATCCGTTAAAAAGGAGACGGAAAAGATCAGGGCGGCCCACAGACTTGAACTGGGCCGGCCCGATTGCAAAGGGAATAAGATAAAGGGGATGGAAATGATCCGTAAAAGAGTAAGATAGTTGGGAATATTCAGAATCAGGGGATTGACCGGGGGCATGGAAGGACTTTTGTCACCGTATGGAAAGGAGGCGGCTTCTTAGCTGGTTATAAATCTGGGTTACCTTTTGGACATAAATTCTGGTTTCCTGATAAGGCGGGACCCCCCGATATTGATTGACTTTCTCAGGTCCGGCATTGTAGGCGGCCAGAGCCAGGGTTATATCCTGGTTAAACAAGTCCAACAGATACCTCAGATAGCGGGTCCCGCCATTGATATTTTCTTTTGGGCTGAAGACGTCCGATACCTGAAGATCCCTGGCGGTTTGGGGCATGAGTTGCATCAACCCCTGGGCCCCCTTGGGGGAGATGGCCTGGGGATCAAAATTCGATTCCACATGAATAACGGCCTGGATAAGTTTGGGATCTATCCCGTACTGCTGAGAGGCCTCGTCAATATGAGGGGTCAGCAGGGGGAGGTTGTTTAAATTAGAACTCTTAGAAGAAAAGGTTTTGGGGGAACCCTTGGCCGGAGCCGAAGTTCGGGATTTATCATATTCTTTGTAAAAAAGCTGAAATTTGGAGCCGGAGGGGACATTGGTAAAATAGACCACCCCTTTTTCATCCTGGAAGCGAAAAATATCAGCCCCTACCTCGTTGGGGATCCCGGGAATGACCGGGGCGACCAACAGGAAAAGGAACCAATAAAAGTTTTTTGTCAATAGGAGCCGGGACATGGATTATTTTTTCCCTGGAATTTTTTTCCAATCATCTAAAAATTTTTGAATCCCCATATCGGTCAGGGGGTGTTGGGCCAACTGTAACATCACCTTGTAGGGAATGGTGGCGATATCAGCCCCCATGAGGGCCGCGGTCAGCACATGAATCGGGTGGCGGACCGAAGCGACGATAATCTCCGTTTCATACCCGTAATTATTAAAAATGGTCACAATCTGGCCGACAATTTCGATGCCCTCTTGAGAAATATCGTCCAGGCGGCCCACAAAAGGGCTGACAAAGGCGGCCCCGGCCTTGGCGGCCAGCAGGGCTTGAAGCGGTGAAAAGATCAAAGTCACGTTGGTTGGAATTCCCAGGGTGCAAAGCTTTTTGACCGCCTTTAATCCTTCCGGCGTCATGGGAATTTTTACAACAATATTTTTATGGATTCGAGCCAGGGATTGGGCCT
Organism: uncultured Thermodesulfobacteriota bacterium; assembly: GCA_964609705.1. GTDB lineage: Bacteria > Desulfobacterota > RBG-13-43-22 > RBG-13-43-22 > RBG-13-43-22 > RBG-13-43-22. Next base: position 3,294 of record CAZSTT010000143.1, on the reverse strand, counting down.
CTTTAATCATCTCGGGAGCGGTTTCGGAAACGACTTCGGCACTGACCGGTCCATCGACCATCTGACAGATCTTTTTTATCAGATCCCTGGGTTTTTCTTTTTCTTTAGACAGCAGGGATGGATTGGTGGTTACGCCGTCTACCAGTCCCAGATCTACCGCCGATGCAATCTCCGCCAGATTGGCCGTATCGATAAAGAATTTCATTATAAGTCCTTTCCCTGCGCTTATTTAGTAGAACTGCGGTCCTTTGCCTCTTTAATAAATTTTTCGCGGCATTGGGTACTGCAAAAATAATAATGAATTCCCTTCGGGCTATTCAGGATTTTGGCCTGCCTCTTGGGTAAATAAACCTTACAGACCGGGTCCTGGACCATCTCGTCCTGAATTTCCCGGGGAGGATTTCTTTCCGGCAGTTTCGGAGACGAGAATATCCGCCTTAAAAGCCGAAACAGAAAAAAACCTGTGATAATTATTATAATCCACCTGATCAGCATTGTATATTAATTTTTTCCTTAATTTTTATTTGAATAATGACCCCTTTTGACTAAGCTCTGGTCAGACTCAAATTCCAATCCTCGAAATAGTACCTATATTCCCTGGGTTTAACTTTTCGCCTTCCTTGATTTTAGCCAAAATTGACCATTTTTTAAAAGTCTTTCACCATTAATATTTTCCACCGTATAGGTCCGGATCGGGGTTCTTCGGCAGTCGAATCAGGGCTTGTCCCTCGGCGGTCAATTCGTCCCTTAATCGGGTGGCGGTTTTTTTTAATACCGGATGGATATAATCCGGGGCAATCTCCGCCAAAGGTTCCAAAACAAACCTTCTTTTTTCCAAAAAAGGATGAGGAAGGGTCAATTCCGGGCTGTCCATGATCATCTGATCGTAAGCCAGAAGATCCAGATCGATGATCCTCGGTCCCCATTTAACGCTTCTTTTCCGCCCCAGGGCCGTTTCAATGTCCAGCATTCGCCGCATCAGGGATTCCGGTGAAAGGGGAGTTGCCAGTAGGGCCACCCCGTTGATAAACCACTCCGGATCCTCCAAACCCACCGGTTCGGTCATATACCAGGATGATTGCCTGACTATTCTCTGGCCCGGGACGGCCCGGAGCAGGTCCAGGGCTTTCAGACAATTTTTTTTTTATCCCCCCGGTTGGAGCCCAAGCCTATGAAAGCCTGATGGCCGGCCATCAAAATCCCACCTTGTTTAACCGGGAAACGGCTTCTTCCAAACGCTCTTCCGGAACCGTCAGAGAGATGCGAAAATAACCCTCCCCCGGGTCTCCAAAACCGTTTCCCGGGGTCGTCACAATCCCGGCCTGCTCCAAAAGATGGGCCGTTGTCCGGGTGGAGGTGTACCCCTGGGGGACTTCCACCCAGAGATAGAAGGTGGCCTTGGGAGCTTCGACCTTGAGCCCGATATTCTTCAAACCGGCCACCATCAGGTCCCTACGCCTCTGGTAAATGGCGTTCAATTGGACGAGACCTTCCTGCGGTCCTTCCAGGGCCTCGATGCCGGCCCACTGGATAGCCTGGGCCGCACCCGAGTCCACGTTACTTTTGATCTGGCTTAATCCGGCGATCAGTTTTTCCTGGCCCACGGCAAAACCGATGCGCCAGCCGGTCATGTTATAGGTCTTGGACAGAGAGTGGAATTCAATTCCCACTTCTTTGGCGCCGGGAATTTCCAGAAAACTCATGGGGCGAAAGCCGTCATAAGCGATCTCGGAATAAGCCGCGTCATGGGCCACGATCACCCGGTTTTCCCTGGCGAAACGGACCACCTCTTCGAAAAAAGCCCGGTCGGCCACGGCCGATGTAGGATTGTTGGGGTAATTCAAGAACAATATCCTGGCCTTTTCGGCGGCCTCTCCGGGAATTCGGGAAAGGTCAGGCAGAAATCGATTTTCTTTTAATAGCGGCAAAAAATAGGAAATCCCGCCCGCGAAAAGGGTCCCCACATGATAAACGGGATATCCCGGGCTGGTAATCAGGGCCAGATCACCGGGATTAATAAACGCCAGGGGAAAATGGGCGATACCTTCCTTGGAGCCGATCAGGGTAACCACTTCCCGGAGCGGATCCAGGGTTACGCCGAAACGGCGCTGATACCAGGAGGCCACAGCCTTACGAAAATCATTCATTCCCGAATAAGAGGGGTAACGATGATTCCCGGGGTCCAGGGCCGCTTTATTCATTCGTTGGAGGATAGGCAACGGCGTCGGCAGATCGGGATCGCCCACTCCCAGGTCGATGATATCCACCCCCTTGGCCTGTACCTCACCTTTGAGACGGTCGATTTCCATAAAGAGATAGGGAGGAAGCTGCTTGAGACGATCCGCCGGTTGAATCCAGTCCATAAAAAACTCCTTTATTAAAAATAAAATTTATAAAATACCCGATGCCAAGGGTATGATGCAAGACGAAAAATAATATATTGGCTTTGGGGTGGCTCAGTTAATCCCCCGGTATTCCGAACCGGTGACCGGCCGGGTCAGCTCTTCAAGCCCAGCACATCGTTCATATCGTACAGCCCGTTCTTTTGTCCGATGATCCATCTGGCCGCCCGGAGGGCCCCCCGGACAAAGGTGTCCCGACTCTGAGCCCGATGGATAATCTCGATCCGTTCTCCCATACCGCCGAACAGGACCGTATGCTCACCGATAATATCCCCGGCCCGCAGGGTTTGGATGCCGATCTCGCCGGGTTTTCGTTCGCCGGTAATCCCTTTGCGTTCATAAACCGCGGCCTGATCCAGATCCAGAGAACGGGCCTGGGCCAGGACCTGGGCCAGTTTCAGGGCCGTTCCGCTGGGGGCGTCCTTTTTTAAATTATGGTGGGCTTCGAGTATTTCGATGTCGAATCCTTCTCCCAGGGCTTTGGCGACGTCGCCCACCACTTTAAGGAGGACATTGATCCCGACGCTCATATTGGGGGCCAGGACGCAGGGGATCGATTGACATAAGGTCTTAATTTCTTCCATTTCCCCGGCGGTGAATCCCGTACTGCCGATGACCATCGGTTTTTTTCGGGCGACGGCCGTGCGCAGGTGTTCCAGGGAGGCGGTATGAAAAGTGAAATCGATAATGACCTCGCCCCGATCAATCACCTCTTTAAGATCTGAGACAATAGGCAAGCCTTTGTTCCCTAACCCCACCCATTCTCCGAGATCCTGTTGAACAGACGGATGATCTGCTTTTTCAAAGGCCCCGACTACGGTCATATCCTGGGTTTCATGGATCAGCTGGACGATCCGGCCGCCCATTCGTCCGCCGGCTCCGGCAATGATGG
>CAZSTT010000142.1:7400-9818 GCA_964609705.1 uncultured Thermodesulfobacteriota bacterium | reverse complement strand
AAGGTCGGCAAAGCCGACCGAATCGTGGTGTCACGCCACCAAAAGCGTGGCATGACGGATTAGGATCACCCGGATAAGCCGGTTTCCAGAAAATATTCACTTGAGGTGCAAGCGGCTGATAATGTCCGTCGGGAAGGAAATCCTGATTTGATCTCAATTTAAAAAGGATAAAGGCTTACCGGTTTTCTGTTGATCGGGGTTTTCCTTATTTACGGTTGATTAAACCGGATGAATCCTTTTTCCAGCCCTTTTCCGCATACATCCTTTTATCCGCCTCGGCAATCAGGCCTTCCACGGAAGCTGGTTGGTCCGGATCATAACGTACCAAACCCATAGAAATTGAAAGTTGGTAACTCCGCTCCTTTTTTGCATTCAACAGCTCCAGATTGCGGCTTAACCGGAGGCGGAGATTTTCGGCACTGGACTCCGAAGTCCCCTCTATGGCCAGGACCACAAACTCATCCCCCCCGATGCGGGCGATGATGTCCGGATCGCGATAGGTCTCCCTAATGACGTTCGCTACCGTGAATAAAGCCCGGTCACCTTCCTGGTGGCCAAAATGATCATTAATGCCCTTCAGGTTGTCCAGATCGGCAAAAAGCAGAAACATTCCCCGCTTCAACCGGTTGGCCACCTTTAATTCCTGCCCGGCCAGGGTCAGAAAGCCCCGGCGGTTATAGAGTCCGGTCAAATCGTCCACCAGACTCAGTGTCCGTAAGGTTTCCTCCCCTTTTTTCAGTTGAGTTACGTCCCGAAAATTCCAAACCCGCCCGATACTTTTTCCGTCAATCCGTTGGGGTTTTGAATACCGTTCAATAATTCTTCCATCCTTAAATTCAAGGGCATCAAAGCTTTCATCATCCGGATGAGCATATAACTCATTAACCTTGGATATGAATTTTTCCGGGTCTTTAAGCTGGGCCAGAACATGTTTTAGGGCTTGACTGTCATCCCTGGTTTTTAATATGGAATCGGGTATCCCCCAAAGGTTAACAAATTTTTGATTATATAGGACCATATTCCCGGAACTGTCGACCACCAGGATTCCGTCCGCAGTCGATTCAATGGTGGCCTCAAGAAGGGAAACCATATTTTTGCGGTCCGCTTCCGCCAGGTTCCGATCGGTTACGTCGCGCGTTATTCCTCTAAAGCCAATGGGTTGCCCATGATCATCTTTGATCAGAGAGACAGAGGATTCCACCTCTCTCTGGGAACCGTCTTTCCTTACTATTTTTCTAAGCAGGGAATTAGTGGGCACGCCGGTCCTGAAAACGGCATTGAAGATTTGATACGTTTTGGAGGGGTCCTGGGAAACCCCTTTATAACTGGTCCCTATCAGTTTTTCCTTGGACAGCCCAAGTATTCTGGCATAGGCTTCATTACAGAAGAGATATTTCCCGGCCAAATCCACTTCATAATAACCATCTTCAATATTCTCGAGGATAGCCCGGGCTTTTTCCTCTGATTCTCTCAGAGACGCTTCCACCAGCCTGCGGCGGTCTTCCAGGGCTTCCAGTTCAGCCACCCGCCGGCGAAGTTCTATTATTTTCTCTTGGTCTTTTCGGCTGCTGGTCATGGAACTATCTCCATTTATTTACAAAAACCCGTTCAAACCGGTTAAACTTAGCAGAATCAAACCAAATGTCCACATATTTTTTGATGGAAAAGCATTTCCCGCTTGACAAATTCTTCCCAAACCTTTACTTACCGGTAGGTAAATTCATAAGGAGTGCTGCAAGTCAAAAAAGAGATGGCCACAGTAAAAAAGGAAAGCAATGCGGAATTCTTTAACGATCATACGGTCCGGCAACGTCTTCTGGCCGGGGCCGCTGAATTATTCGCCCGCAAAGGATATGCATCCACCACGGTGCGGGAGATCGTCGAGGCCGCCAAGGTAACCAAACCGGCCCTCTATTATTACTTTAGAAATAAAGAGGGAATTTATCTGGAGCTGATGAGGGAAGCCCAATCAAGATTTGAGACCCTATTGGGCAGCGCCCGAAAAGAAATCGGAGCGGTCAAAAAAAGGATTTTACGTTTTTCCGAGCAGGTTTTTCAGCTTTTTTTGGACCAGATCGAAGTGGCCCGTGTAGGATTATCCATTCATTATGGACCGTCCCAGGGGACCCCCTCTTTCGATTTCAATGCCTTTCATCTCAAGTTCCAGGATTTGATTGAACAATTGATCCGGGAAGGTATCCGGAAGGGGGAGTTTAGGAAAGGAAATATAACGGATATGACCTGGGCTGTTCTCGGGGCGATCAATGTGGCCATCGAGGTCCAGCTCTGGCATCCAGAAAAGTCAATAGGACGCAAGGGGTTAGTCAGGGTTCTTAATTTGGTTTTTGAAGGAATATCCAGCAGTAATCGTCTGGCCACGCCAGGGGCGTGACACCATAAAGCATGAAAAAAGGATTC
>CAZSTT010000142.1:0-7300 GCA_964609705.1 uncultured Thermodesulfobacteriota bacterium | reverse complement strand
CCTCGAACCCTATTTTCGCACTAAAGAAAGGGGAATCGGAATGAAGCGGAGATTGATAATCGGAGCCGTCTTGGCAGCCCTGTGGATCGGAGCCTGGGGGTGTTCCAAAGTGAAAGAAGACATCAAGGGAGGGGATAAAGGCGGGGCATTACCCCCCGTGGCCGTTGAGGCAACACCCGTCCAGTCCAGAGATCTTATCGAAGGGATTGAGGTGGTGGGATCATTGACCCCCAGATTCGAAGCCAGGCTCAAAGCTGAATATTCCGGGATTGTCACCGAAGTCTATGTCACCGAATGGATCCGGGTAAAAAAAGGGACCCCGCTGGCTAAATTAGACACGCGTGAAATAGAGTCCATTGTTCAAAAGGCCCAGGCCGCGGTTGAAGTCGGGAAAGCCAATCTTTTACAGGCCGAAGTGGGCTTTAATCGGGCCGAACGGGAGCTGACCCGGGCTCAGAACCTCAAAGAAGCCGGTTTGATCACTCAACAGCTTTTTGAAGATATTAAAACCGAAAAAGCGGCCTCAGCGGCCCGTATCGCTGCGGCCAAGGCCCAGGTCCTGGCCGCAGAAAAGGATCTGAATCAGGCTCAAACTCGGATGTCCAAGGCGGTCATCAAATCCCCGATGGACGGGGTAGTGGCTTCCCGCAATATCAACATCGGGGATTTGGTGGGGGAGCCTGGAACAACGCGCATCCTGTTTCAGATAGTCGATAACCGCGAGCTGGAATTGACTGTTACGGTTCCCTCCACCGAAATGGGAAGACTGCGACTGGGCCAGCCTTTGACTTTTGTCACCGATGCCTTTCCGGAGAAACCTTTTCCCGGGCGGATCAAATTCATCAACCCTGCGGTAAGCGAGGCCGACCGGTCGGTCAAGGTTATTGCCGAGATCCCGAACAGCTCGGAAACCCTGAAAGCCGGGCTTTTTGTCAAAGGCCGGATCATTACCGGAGAGCGCCGGAAGATAATGCAAATTCCCCGCTCAGCCTTACTTTCCTGGGAGGTGGGGGCCAAGAAAGGGGAGGTTTTTGCTGTGGACCGGGACCTGGCCCAGCGCAAAACCATTCAGACCGGAAGTGTCTCCGGTGATTGGGTAGAGGTGATCTCCGGATTACAACTGGGGGTCCCCATCATCACCCGGGGGGGGTTCAACGTCAAAACCGGCGACCGGGTCAAGATCACCCGGATGAACGGGGGGAATTAATTTATGTTTCTTTCCAACCTTTCCATTAAAAGACCGATATTCGCCACCATGATGATGCTGGCCCTGCTCATCCTGGGAATTTTTTCCTACCGAAAGCTGGCCGTAGACATGTATCCGGATGTGGAAATCCCGGTTCTTTCCATTGTCACCATTTTCCCCGGGGCTTCTCCGGAAACAGTCGAGCGGGAAGTGACCAAACGGATAGAAGAAGTGGTCAACCGCATCTCCGGGGCCAAGCATGTTATCTCCATCTCCCGGGAAAGTGTTTCCCAGGTGGTGGTCGAGTTTCAGCTGGAAATAAAGATCAACGAGGCATCACAGGATGCCAGGGCCAAGATCAACACCATCCGCAAGGATCTTCCCCAGGATATCGAAGAACCGGTCATTCAAAAGATTGATATTTCCGGCATGCCGGCTATCTCTCTGGCTGTACGATCTGAAAGACTATCTCCCAAGGACCTGACCACCCTGGTGGAAAAAAAGGTTAAACGTAGTTTTGAAAACATCTCCGGCGTCGGCAAAGTGGAATTGGTGGGCTCATCCAAACGGGAAGTCAACATCTGGATTGATCCCTTTCGTCTCCAGGCCTTGAATATGGGGGTGGACGAGGTTATAGCCGGTCTGCAGTCGGAAAATGTCAACATCCCTCTGGGCCGGTTGAACCGCAACGATTCCGAATTTTCCCTGCGGGTGTCCGGAAAACCGGTAGAAGTGGAACAGTTCAAGACCATGGTTATCGGTCAGAGGGCCGGCCGGCCGATTCTTTTAAATGAAGTGGCTGAGGTCCGGGACGGCACGGAAGAACAACGTTCCCTGGCCCTGATTAACGGCATACCGGCTGTGTCTCTCAATATCCTTAAACAAACCGGAGCCAATACGGTGGCGGTGGTGAATAACGTTAAAAAAACCATTGCCAGGCTTCAGAAAGAGCTTCCTGCCGGGACCATCATCGATATTGTCCGGGATTCTTCTATCGTCATCCAGGATTCGGTTCGTGACGTCCAGGAGACCATGATTCTGGGCGGTTTATTGACCATCCTGATCGTTTTTTGCTTTCTCAATTCCTGGCGTTCCACGGTGATCACCGGCCTGACCCTGCCCATCTCGGTCATTTCTTCTTTTATTGTCATGAACTTTTTAGGTATGACCATCAATGTCATGACGTTGATGGCCCTGTCTCTGGCCATCGGATTATTGATCGATGATGCCATAGTCGTCCGGGAAAACATCGTCCGCCACCTGGAACAGGGGGAGAATCATATTACGGCCGCCCAGAAGGGGACCAACGAAATAGGCCTGGCCGTTCTGGCTACCTCCCTGTCCATCATAGCCGTCTTTATTCCGGTGGCCTTTATGAAGGGGATCGTGGGCCGCTTTTTTTTCCAATTCGGCATGACCGTGGCCTTTGCGGTCATGGTTTCCCTGTTTGTCTCCTTCACTTTGGATCCCATGCTCTCCTCCCGGTGGGTTGACCCGGATATTGAACGAAAGGGGAAACGGAATTTTCTTTTTCGAATGCTGGATGGGTTCAATCAGGGATTTGACTGGATGGCCGATCGATACCGTTTGGTAGTTGCCTGGGCCCTGGATCACCGCAAGTCGGTGGGGGTAATCACCACCCTGTCCTTTGTGGCCGGATTGGCGATCTTTGTGACCCTCCCGAATGCCTTTTTCCCTTCCTTTGACGCCGGGGAATTCCAATTGAACTTTACCACCGCACCGGGGGCCTCCATAGAGGAAACCCGGGGACGGGTGGCTGCCGTCCTGTCAGCCCTGAAACAACTCCCCGAGGTCAAGCATACCTATACGACCATCGGGGCCGGCGACACCGGAACCGTCCGGGATGTACACATGTACATTAAATTGAAAGAGCGCAGTGAACGGTCCCGAAGTCAAACCCAGTTACAGGAGGAAGTCCGGCGAAGAGTTATGGAGATTCCAGGCATTTTGCCTTCGATCATGGAAGCCGGTCGGATGGACAGCCGAAAACCACTGATCGTCAGTATCCGAGGGGATGATATTGCCGAGCTCAAAAAATATGCCGCTCAGCTCAAAGAAATGGTCCGGCCCATCAAGGGCATCGTCGATCTTGATGTTACTCTGGAACAAGACATCCCTGAATACCGTCTGACCGTCGATCGGGAGCGGGCTGTGGACACCGGTTTGATGACCGCCAATATTGTCCGTACCGTCGGGGCCCTGGTAGGAGGGAAGGCCGTGTCCACCTATGAAGATGAGGATGGTGATGCCGTCAATCTGCGGGTACGGCTCCCGCAGGACCTTCGGCAGGACCCGGATCAGGTGAAACAGTTGCGTTTATCCGTTCAGAAATTCGGCCAGCCACCGGCCCTGGTCCCCCTCGGGGACCTGGTCTCCTATCAAAGGAACACCAGCCCTTCGGAGATCAACCGGCAAGACCTTTCCCGGGAAGTGGTCCTCTCAGCCAACCTGGACAAACTTCCTCTCGGAACGGCCATGACCAAGATCAAAGAGGTCATGAAAGATTTGAAAATGGCCCCCGGATATAAAGTGGTTTTCTCCGGTGAAGGGGAAGATATGGTGGAATCCTTTGGTTATATGACCGAAGCTTTGATCCTGGCGATTCTCTTTGTTTATCTCATACTGGCCTCCCAGTTCGAGTCCTTTATCGATCCATTGGCTATTATGCTTTCCTTGCCTCTTTCCCTGGTGGGCATGGCCGGAATGCTGTTTCTGACCGGCGACACCATCAATATGATGTCTCTTATCGGTTTGATTATGTTGATGGGTCTGGTGACCAAGAACGCCATTTTGCTGGTAGATTATACCAAGGTCCTCCGTTCCCGGGGGATAGAACGAAAAGAGGCCATTATCACCGCCGGACGGACCCGCTTGCGACCCATTATGATGACTACCCTGGCCATGATCTTTGGAATGCTGCCACTGGCCCTGGCTCTGGGCGCCGGGGCGGAGATGCGAGCCCCCATGGCCCGGGCGGTGATCGGGGGACTGATCACCTCCACTTTCTTAACGTTGCTGGTGGTTCCGGTGGTCTATTCCCTGCTTGATGATGTCAGTGAACGTTTCCGTCGGAAGCGGGCACAAAAAAAGGAGGTTCGGTCATGAATTCGAAGATGATGAAAAAAATTAATCTTTTCCTGGTCCTGCTGGCCATGGTCTTGGGGACGGTTATCCCGGTTCAGGCTTCCGAGGCAAAGAAAGAAGTTCTGGTTTTATCATTAGAAAGGGCTTTGCATCTGGCCTTGGAAAAAAACAAGGACATTCTGAAGGCCCGGGAATATGGAAATCAGGTCAAGGGGCGGTATAAGGAAGAGTGGGCCGCGGCCCTGCCCCAGTTTGTAATCCAGGCGACCATCAACCGGGGCCGAGACGAAAGCCTGAAGGCCTTTGGCCCCAACTATCCCTTGGAACAGGAAGTCCACTCGGCCACCCTGGGTGTTTCTCAGGTCCTGTATTCCTTCGGACAAGTCGAGGCCGGGATTCGCGCCGCCAAAATCAGTCTGAAAACCGCCGATGATCAATTACTTCTTTATCAACAGGCGGCCTTGAAGGATGTTTCTGCGGCCTTTTACGACGCCCTCCTTTCCAGGGAATTGTTCGCTCTGGCCCGTCAAAACCTGGAACAACGGAGCCGTCATTTGGAAGAGGCCCGGAAAAAATATGCCGCCGGAACAGCCACCGATTATGATGTGCTGGCTGCCGAGGTTGGCGTGGAAAATGCCCGGCCGGATGTGATTCGAACAGAGAACCTCATTCGAATCACCCGGGACCGGCTAAGGTTTCTATTAGGTCTGGAGGGCCAGGAGGTCGACGTCCAGGGGAGTCTTGTAACCCCCTTGTCAGCTTCTCCCTCTTATGAGGACAGCCTGGCCTCCGCCTGGAAAAACCGGCCGGAATTGTCCGGCATTAAAAATCGGATCGGCATAGCCGAAGAACTGGTGACCGTTTATAAGGCCATGAACAAACCCCGCCTAGATTTAAAGGCCGGATATGGCTGGAAGGATTCGGATTTTATAGTTGCCAATGCCGACGGTCCGGCCTGGTCGGCGGGACTCTATCTGACTTTTCCATTTTTTGACGGCGGGCGCACCCAGGGAAAAGTGGCCCAGGCCAGAAGTGATGTAGCTTCTTTAAAAATTGAAGAGGCCAAGCTGCTTGATGCCATTGTTCTGCAGATCCATGAATCGGTTAATGCGGTTCGGGAATCCGGAGAAATCGTCAAGGGCCTTTCGGGAACGGTGTCTCAGGCCCTTCGGCTCCTGGCAATGGCCGAAAAAGGTTATGAGTTCGGGGTCAAGACCCGGCTGGAGGTGGATGACGCCCAGTTGAACCTTATGCTGGCCCAGGGGAACCTGGCCAAGTCTCGAAGGGACCACCTGGCGGCGCAGACGAATTTACAATGGGCTATGGGCCTTATTAAGGCTCCGGCGGCTTCCGGCCCGTCAAAATAAATTGGGCGGTCAGTTTTGAAGGACAAGACCCCCTAATGATAAATATTTCAAATATTTTTGAGCTGATTTTCTCTTGACAACTTTTGGAAATTTTCCTAAATTTAAATAAAAAATTATATTCCAGGAAAGAGAATCGTTATGTTCAAGGTGGAAGTGGATCCGGATAAGTGCGTCGGGGACGAGGAATGTGTGGAAGTCTGCCCGGTGGATGTTTTTGAACTTCAAGACGGTAAAGCCGTTCCTGTTCGGGCGGAAGAGTGCCTGGGTTGTGAAAGCTGTATCGAGGTTTGTGAAGAGGAAGCAATCACCGTGACCGAGATTTAAGAAAAAAAAAGGGCTGTCTTGAATTTTTCAAGGCAACCCTTTTCATTTCCCAAACTCGAAAAGGTTTACTTCTTAGCCACCGCATGGCATTGAGCACATAAGGTAGGACCTGTTTTCTTCCCTTCGGTTTTCAATTTGGTATGGCAGTCTTTGCAATTTTTGTGGAAGGCATTCTGCAGCGATAAAGTCTTCCCCTGATCGGCTGCCTTGTGGCATTCACTACATTTTTGGACCTTCGCTCCTTGTTTCCAGGTATTTTTCCCGTCTTTGTAGAGATGATGACATTCCGCACAAGCGATCTTGTGATCTTTCTCATGTTTCAGGTGGGTAAATTCAACAGGAGGTTTCGTTCGCTTGCCATCCTTGAAAAAGGATTTATCATTATCAATTTTAAAGGTATCGGAGGCCTTATCAGCAGCATAGACCCAAGCCATCAATCCTAAGGAAAAGAGAAATGCCGCGATAACGACGATAATTGCCAGGCCTTTTTTCATCTTCCCATTCACCTCCTCTCTATAAACGTTAGTTAAGGGACCAATAATCCGATTTTTTTATCTGTTCCATGAATAGATTCCTAATAATAGAACTGGCGGGTGATGTCAAGAAAAAGTTGACAAAACATTAGATTTGTATTAACTTGAAACTACATATAATTTATAGTAACAGGGGGGATTACGGTTTCAACAACTACTCATAGTGTTTGGAGTATACTTCCATGGGATGTGCCCTGGGATGTGGGGCATCTTTTCTTCCTGGGTCTTACTTATCTCGTCCTGACCGTACTCGGGGTCACCCTGACCGTCGTGGTGCTTCGAACCAGACGGGCGCTTAGAAACCCGCAGCCATAACCCTTTTTTCTTATCTAAGGAGATCCTCATGTTTGGACTTGGGACACAGGAATTAATCATTATTCTCGGCATCGCCCTGTTTATCTTCGGGGCAAAAAAGCTGCCCGAAATAGGCAAAGGCCTGGGAAAAAGCATCCGGGAATTTAAAAGCAGCGTTACCGGAGAAGAGGACAAGGAAGACCCGGCTAAACCCAAAGAAATCAATAAGGAAAACACCGACAAACCCGCCTGATTCCTTCCCGGAAGCCGCCCTGCTTTTTGGCGCTACTCCACCCTAACTAATCCTCTGTGTGTACTTAATTAAACCGCCATGCGCCGCCAGGGGCGTGGCCACTAATCATGAAAAAAGGCTTGTTGGCTCGGATCCTATTTTCGCACTAAACCCTCATGCCCCTGCGGGGCACCACGAAGCATGAAAATTTTGTGAGAACGATCACTTAGGTCGTCATTCCGGCGAAAGCCGGAATCTA
>CAZSTT010000141.1:8164-9851 GCA_964609705.1 uncultured Thermodesulfobacteriota bacterium | reverse complement strand
CAGACTCAAATTTTAATCCTCGAAATACTAAATGTATTCCTGCGGTTAAAATTTTTATCTTCCTTGACCTTGGATAAAATTGAACCTTTTTCAAGGGTCTCAAAGGGTCCAAGGATTTCGCGGAAAATAATTTTACCTTCGACATTTTCTTCTGGAACTTTTATGAATAATATATATCATCTTCAAGGTAAAGTCAGCATTATAAATAAAAACGGAGTCTCTTTGTCAAACAAATCTTCTTCCAGGCAGGCACTCTTTTTGCATAATTTTATCAATTGAGCTTTATTACCGTAATCAGCCCAATTGAATCATATTGAATGTTACCAAGAAGGCTAACATTTACGCCACCAAAAGCTGGCCTGACTGTTTAATATGATTCAATTCACGGCTACTACCGGAGGTGATCAACAGGAATGATCCAGGATATCCTCAATAAGCAGATCCTAATCTTGGGATGTGGTAATATTCTTTTTGGCGATGACGGATTTGGACCGGCGGTCATTGAACACTTGGAGGCCTATGCCTCATTACCCGAAACCGTTTCAGCCATGGATTTAGGAACGGGTATCAAAGAATTTCTTTTTGATCTCATCATGACTCCAGTAAAGCCGGAACGTATTTTTATCCTGGATGCTATTTCCGAATCCAATCGGGAGGCCGGGGAACTATTGGAGATCCGCTTGGAACGGTTTCGGGATGGAAAAGGGAGGGACCGGCTTTTTCACCAGTTCCCTTCCCTGGATCAGTTGCAGCAACTCGGGAGCCTGACCGGGGTGGATATTCGAATCCTGGCCGTTCAGACCAAAGAGGTTCCGGATTCCGTGCGGCCCGGTCTTTCCCCCGAAGTCCGGGAGGCTGTCCCTCGAGCGTGTGATTGGCTGATCAAGGAGATAGGCTCAGCAACAAAATAAAATTTTCTTTTTAAGGTTTATGAGATACAGTAGATAGAATAACAAAATTAATCATCCGAGGATTCAAAGCTGTGAAACTAAAAGACGTTGTTGAAACTGTTCAAGGGACTGTGTTGACCCGCGGGTCCGATCTGGATCTGGAAATAAAATATTGCGGGGCCATGGACCTGATGAGCGATGCCTTGGCCTATTTGCCGCCCGGATGCATGCTCCTGACCGGTTTGAAAACTATTCAGACCATCAGAACGGCGGAAATGGCTTATGTTACCGCCGTCCTTTTTGTGAGGGGTAAAATGCCCGACGCCGAAACTATCCAGCTGGCTGAAGAATTGAGCATCCCTCTGATCAGAACCAATTTCGGAATGTTCGAATCCTGCGGACGCCTTTTTCAGGCCGGCATGGCCCCTGTTCCTCTGACGCGGCGGTAATTAAAGGCTGGTAACAGGCAAGATGGAAATAGGCCGGAGCTACGATCAGCCGGACCCAATTTTCGTACTAAGGAAATATTCTCTTGGAATTTACTAAGAAACAGGAACTTATTTATAATTTGCCTATTGAAGAGGTGATGAGGAAGAACGTCATCACCGTCACCCCGGAAATCACCATCAGGCAATTAAAAGAAATTTTAAGGATCAATCGGATATCCGGCGCTCCGGTGCTGGATAACGGCCGTTTGGTCGGCATTGTCTCCATTGAGGATCTGATCAAGGCTTTGGAAGGGGGGGAACTCGATGTCCCGGTGGGGCTGAGGATGACCAGGCAACTGATTACGGTTT
>CAZSTT010000141.1:1903-8064 GCA_964609705.1 uncultured Thermodesulfobacteriota bacterium | reverse complement strand
GGGGAACTCGATGTCCCGGTGGGGCTGAGGATGACCAGGCAACTGATTACGGTTTTGGATAAAGCCTCTATTGTAGAGGCGATAAAAAAATTCTCTCAATTTCATGTCGGTCGACTTCTAGTGGTGAATGAAAAAGGAGATTTAACCGGGATTTTAACCGGAAGCGATATCACCAGCGGATTGTTGGAGGCCATCAGCCTGAAGGAGAACCATGAAGAACTAAAACGAAGGCCCCGAATTATTTTCCGGGAAGATATTATTTCCGACCAGACCAGTTTAATCTTGAGATACCATATCAAAGAGAAGGATTTTAAAAGCGGAGGGAGCGCTTCCAGTAAGATTAAGAAGGCCATGGAGCAACTGGGGATATCCTCTCAAATCTTGCGCCGTGTGGCCATTTGCGCCTATGAGGCGGAAATGAATCTTATTATTCATACCGATGCCGGCGGAGATCTGATTGTCGAGATTGAACCGGACCTGATTCGGATGACGATAGCCGATTCCGGTCCCGGTATTCCCGATGTGGAACAAGCCATGTCCCCCGGTTTTTCAACCGCCCCTACCTGGATCCAGGAATTAGGGTTCGGAGCGGGAATGGGTTTGGCCAATATCAAGCGGTGTGCCGATTCTTTTACCATTGAATCGGAACCTGGAAGCGGTACCATATTGAATATCGTGATTCACCTGTGAGAGACTCTTAATAATGAATGCATAATTATCCCTCTTAGAGTTACAACCTCCCCGAAAGATTAAAATCCCCGACACTACTTTCTTAAAAGGCGTGCCAGTTTTTTTTACAACCTGTAAAAATTAATCAACTCGAACATCCGGTTAGGCCTCCCGTCTCTTTTTTCCTCATATTTTTCCGTGTGGATTAGCCCAATAAAAACAGCGGGTAGGAGTCAAATTCCCCGGGAAGCCCTTTGTCCCCTCCCTTTTATTTCCTGGCATAAACATTGCTATGTTCTCTATTTAAAGAGATCAGAAAAAGGAGGGAGTCGTCCGAACAACCATGATTGGCTTATCGTCTGTAATAGAACAATTGAAGTTGGAGGCGGTTTCTTCCGTCGAACTGGTGAATCGTTCGGTGGAAGGTGGATATGCCTCGGACCTCCTCAGTTGCGTCATGCGGGGAGCGAAAAAAGACTTCCTCTGGGTTACTCTTCAGTCTCATGTCAATGTGGTGGCGGTAGCCAGTCTTTTAAATCTGGCCGGGGTTATCATCACTGAAGGAAACCGGCCTGCTCCTGAAACCATCTCCCAGGCGGAGAAAGAAAAGGTGATTTTGCTGCTGACTCCCAAAACTACCTTTTCGGTCGTCGGGCACCTTAACCTTCTGGGGATCAACGGTGAATAAGGATAAGGAAAATACCCCTTATTCTCCGGATCCATTGAAGCTTTTTAAAGCCGATTTACATATTCATACCGTATTGTCAGGATGTGCGGAGATAGAAATGATTCCTTCCTTGATTTTGTGGCAGGCCGAAAAAAAAGGCTTAAACCTCATAGCCATTACCGATCATAATGCCTGCCACAATGCGGAAGCGGTTATCGAGGCGGCGGTGGGCACCAATATCCATGTCTTGCCCGGAATGGAGCTGCAATCCAGGGAGGAAGTCCACCTCCTTTGTCTGTTTGACAATGTGGAATCTTGTAAAGAATGGCAGGAAAAGGTTTTTGAAAAATTGTCTCCCCTGGCTAATAAAGAAGACTTATTCGGACCCCAGTATGTGGTCAATGCCGCCGGAGAATGGCTTTGGACCGAAGAGCGTTTGCTGGCCCAATCGGCGGATCTGACTCTGGAGGAAATTGTCGACCAGGTTGCTTCGCTGGGAGGGATGGCTATCCCGGCTCATGTGGACCGTCCCTCCTATAGTTTATTGTCGAATCTTGGCCTGGTTCCACCGACCCTGGCCGTCTCCGCTTTGGAGGTTACCCCTTATTTCGATCCCGATAAGGGCTTCCTGGAGTGGCCGCAATTAAAAGAATGGAGTCTCATCGTCAATGGAGACGCCCATCGGCTGAACGAAATCCAGGACCGAACCCTGTTGAAGATGTCTCATCCGGAGATCAAAGAAATGATTTTGGCTTTCCAAGGTCAGGAGGGCCGGCAGGTTGTCGTGGAATGGCCAAGGCAATGATTGGCAAGGATTAATAAAACAGGAGGAAAAAATGATTCAATCGGAAACCATCGAATTAGAACCTCTCGATAGATTAGTAGAGGAATTCAACGGGAGGACCGGGACCTTAATCCCGATGTTGCAGAAAGCCCAGGAGATTTACGGGTATCTTCCGCCTGAGGCGCTCAACCGGATATCCGAGAAAACAGGAATCCCCTTAAGTCAAATTTATGGGGTAGCTACTTTCTACTCCCAATTTTATCTGACCCGACGGGGTAAACACATTATCCGGCAATGCGACGGGACCGCCTGTCATGTCCGCGGGGCGGGAAAGATCGTCGATACGATCGAGAATGAATTGGGGATTCAGGCCGGAGAAACTTCCCCGGATTACAAGTATACCTTTGAAGTCGTCTATTGTTTGGGAGCCTGCGGGCTGGCACCGGTGGCGGTAGTGGATAACAAGGTGGTGGGCCGGTTAGTCCCTGAAAAGATGGTCCAGATCTTAAAGGAGACCTGAAGACCTTGAAAGAATTGTCCCTTCATCTGCTCGACGTGGTTCAAAATTCAATTGAAGCCGGTGCGTCCAAAATTGAAATAAAAATTATTGAGGATTTCGAAAAGGATGTACTGATCATGGAAGTCTCCGACGACGGGAGAGGGATGTCCGAAGCGCAGAGGGCAGAAGTACTGGATCCTTTTTATACGACCCGTAAAACCCGGCATATAGGTCTGGGAATCCCTTTGTTGCTGGAGGCCTGTCACCGATGTGATGGGAATCTTGAAATCCGTTCCCTCCCGGGAAAGGGGACAACGATTCAAGCCACCTTTCGCCATAGTCATATTGATCGAGCCCCTTTGGGGAATATTCCTTCGGTCCTTATGACCGTGCTTTTTGCGGAAAATAATATCGATTGGCTCTATATCCACAAGGTCAATCAAGAGGAATTCTGTCTGGAGTCCTCTGAAATCAGAAAAGAATTAGTGGACATACCCATCACTCACCCCAAAGTGCGGAATTGGCTGCTTGATTTTTTGATTAAAGGAGAAAACCGTTTGTTTTCTAAGGCCGCATCGGTGAGGGCGTCGGCTTAGTTCGAAAATAGAGTTTCGCGTCCAACCAGCCTGTTTTTATGGTTGGGGGTGTCACGCCCCTGGCGGGGCATGACGGCCTAAAAAGGAATTTGTGTTCGGCGGAGGAAACAGGAGGAATCAATGACAAAATTAAAGAGCATCGAAGAACTTAAAAAGATCCGTGAAGAAGCCAAGAAAGATTTATTATCCCGAGTTCAGACCGGGACCCGGATTATTATCGGCATGGGAACTTGCGGCATTGCCGCCGGAGCCAGAGAGGTTATGCAGGCTGTTTTAAGTGAACTGGATACACGAAAAATTGATGCCCATGTGGAAACGGTGGGTTGCGTCGGAATGTGTGCCAAAGAACCCCTGGTGGATATAGAACAAGCGGGAAAATCCAGGGTTCGATACGGTAATATCACTCAGGAGAAGGTGCCCCGTCTAATTGAAGAACATCTGATTCGAGGTCAGGTGATTGGGGAATGGGCAGTCAGTCGAATGGAAGCGCAAAAAACCTGATCGCGGATTGGTTACTTGTTCCCAGTTATGGTTTAACCGGGAAGGGGCCACCAACAACCGGCAACAGTGGTTATGTTCGATAAGTCTGATGATATTTTATAAGAATATAAAAACATTTAATAGAAAGTAGGAGGCAGACATGGCTGAACCTTTTTATCGGGCCAATGTTCTGGTGTGCGGCGGAACGGGGTGTACGGCCTCGGATTCCGAAGAGATTATCTCTGGATTAGGCAAAGAGATTGCCCGCCGTGGATTGGAGAAGGAGGTCCGTGTTGTACCAACCGGATGTCGCGGCTTTTGTGCCATGGGACCGATCATGGTCATCTACCCGGAAGGGATTTTTTATTGTCAAGTACAACCCCGGGACGTCCAAACCATCGTGGAAGAAACCCTGATCAAAGGAAGGGTGGTCGGACGTTTAACTTATAAAACCCCTGAGACCTATAAGGAACTTCCCCGTTATCAAGATATCCCTTTTTACAGTAAACAAGTCCGGATCACCCTGCGGAATTGTGGAATCATCGATCCGGAAAAAATTGACGAATACATCGTTCAGGGCGGATATGAAGGTCTGAGCAAGGCCTTATTTGATATGACCCAGGAAGAAGTGATCCAGGAGGTCAAACGTTCCGGACTGCGAGGACGCGGAGGCGCCGGTTTTTCCACCGGCACCAAATGGGAATTTACCTCCAGAGCCCCGGGAGATCTCAAGTATGTCGTCTGCAATGCCGATGAAGGGGACCCGGGGGCCTTTATGGACCGTTCCCTGCTGGAAGGCGACCCTCACAGCTTGATCGAAGGCATGACCATTTGCGGATATGCCATCGGGGCCCGGGAAGGCTACATTTACTGCCGGGCCGAATATCCTTTGGCCATTAAACGGCTCACGGTGGCTATTGCCCAGGCGGAAGAGTATGGCCTGTTGGGAGATAATATTCTGAACACCGATTTCTCTTTTCATCTGCATATCAAAGAAGGGGCCGGGGCCTTTGTCTGTGGTGAAGAAACGGCCCTGCTGGCATCCATTGAGGGCCGTCGAGGTGAACCGCGACCTCGCCCCCCCTTCCCGGCTGCTTCCGGCCTCTGGGGGAAGCCGACCAATCTCAATAATGTGAAAAGTTATGCCAATGTTCCCCAGATCATTGTCAACGGGTCCAATTGGTTTAATAATATCGGAACCAGACGTAGTCCGGGGACCGCTATTTTTGCTTTGACCGGCAAGGTGAACAACACCGGTCTGGTGGAGGTCCCCATGGGAATCACCCTGGGCGAAATCATCTTTGATATCGGCGGGGGAATTCTCAAGGACAAGCGCTTTAAGGCCGTTCAAACCGGAGGCCCTCTGGGCGGGTGTATCCCTCCGCAGTACCTCAATGTGGAAGTTGATTTTGACTCTCTGCAGGAAGTGGGCGCGGTAATGGGTTCCGGCGGGATGATCGTGGTCGATGAAGATACCTGTATGGTGGAGTTTTCCAAGTTCTTTTTGAAATTTGCCCAGGCCGAATCCTGCGGGAAATGTATTCCCTGCCGGGTCGGCGGTAAGCGGATGCTGGAGATCCTGACCCGCATCACCGAAGGGCAAGGACGATTGGAAGATCTGGATACCATTAAGACCATCGCCAAAGGGATGGAAACCGGCTCTCTGTGTGCTTTGGGACAGTTGACCCCCGGTCCAGTCATGTCGGCCTTGAAATATTTTGAAGCCGAATTTTTGTCACACATCCTGGACGGGGAATGTACGGCCGGGTCCTGCAAGAGCCTGGTTCGGGCCCGTTGTACCAACGCCTGCCCGGCCCAGGTGGATGTCCCTTCGTTTATCTCCCTGATTGCCCAGGGGCAGTATGCCGAAGGCCTGGAAGTCCATCGGGAAAAGAACCCCTTCGCCTTGATTTGCGGCCGGGTTTGTCCCGCCTTTTGCGAGCAGAAATGCCGGCGCAGCGATATTGACGAGCCGGTGGCCATCCGGCACGCCAAACGGCTTATGGCTGATCATGAACTGGAAAAACCCTGGACTCCGGCCAAGACCGAAGGTCCTAAGAAAGAAAAAGTGGCCGTTATCGGCGCCGGACCGGCCGGTTTAACTGCTGCCCTGCGACTGGCTCAACGGGGTTATCCGGTGACTGTCTTTGATAAGCTGCCGGTGGTCGGCGGTATGATGGCGGTCGGGATTCCGGAATATCGTTTACCTCGAAATATCCTGAATCAGGAAATCGAGGCCATTAAGCGGGCCGGGGTGGATATCAAACTGGGACAAGAAATGGGAAAAGATTTCACTATCGACGGACTCTTGGACCGGGACGGTTATAGCGCGGCGATTTTGGCCATCGGCGCCCATAAGGGACGTCGTTTAGGCATCCCCGGTGAAGATTTGCCCGGGGTCTATCAAGGAGTCGAGTTTCTGAAAAACGTAGCCCTTGGCAAACCTCCCGAGATCAAAGGAAAGCG
>CAZSTT010000141.1:0-1803 GCA_964609705.1 uncultured Thermodesulfobacteriota bacterium | reverse complement strand
AAGGAGGTTTGTCAATGGATAAGGTTGTGAATATAAGAATCAACGGACATCAAATTCGGGCCAGGGCCGGACAGACGGTCATGGAGGCCGCCAAAGGGGCCGGGATCGACATACCCAGCCTCTGCCATCATCCGGCCGTTACTCCCCTGGGGGCCTGCCGTATCTGTGTGGTTGAAATCGAGAGACAAAGGGGGCTTCAGCCGGCCTGCACCTATCCGGTCACGGAGGGTATGCGGGTGGAAACTGAATCGCCCAAGGTGGTGGAGGAACGGAAATTCATTTTGGAAATGCTTTTCTCGGAAGGAAACCACTATTGCCCCTTTTGTGAATCGAGCGGGGACTGCGAATTACAGGCCCTGGCCTATCGATACGGCCTGGACCATTGGGTCTATGCCAATCCAGGCGAAGCTAAACCGGTGGACGGCACCCGGGAACATTTTCTCATGGACAGTAACCGCTGCATACTCTGCCGTCGTTGCATTCGAGCCTGCGGCGAATTAGTAGCCAATAACACCCTGGGCGTTAAATTCCGGGGGGCCAAGACCGAGGTTTGTGCCGATGGAGGGGTTCCCTTCGGGGAGTCCACCTGTGTCAGTTGCGGCACCTGTCTTCAAATTTGTCCCACCGGGGCACTGGTCGACCGTAAGAGCGCTTATACCGGACGGGAGGCCCAGGTGGAGAGAACTAAAAGTGTCTGTATATTCTGCAGCGTCGGTTGTGGGACGGAAATCATTTCCCGCGCCGGCCGGGTGTTGCGGGTGGAAGGGGAATGGGAAGAACATAATAACGGGGTTCTTTGTCCTAAAGGACGCTTTCTGCCTTTTACGGAAGATCGAAAAAGGGTTGAAACCCCGCTTCTTCGAAAAGAGGGTCGGATGGTGCCGGTCTCCTGGGAGGAAGCCCTGGACGCCGTGGCCGAGGCCATCAATAATAGTCCCAATAAAAAGGTGGGGGCCTGGACGACTTGCCGGACCCTTAACTTGACCTTGAGTGAATTTGTAGCCGTATTCCTGGGAAGGATCGGGGCCAACGTGGGCGTCCTGGAACTGACCCTGGCCCGATTTAAATTACCCATGGGAGGCTCTTTAAATGACTTGCTATCCGCCGATACCATTTTGGTCACCGGGGCTGATCCGCTCTCCGACCATCCGGTCATCGGTTATCATATAAAACGGGCTTGTCTGAAAGGAGCTCGATTGATCCTGGTTTCCGATAACCACAACGAGATGAGGCGGTTTGCCCATAAGACTTTTGCTTCGGGTGAAATGGGCAAGGCCATCA
Source organism: uncultured Thermodesulfobacteriota bacterium (assembly GCA_964609705.1). GTDB lineage: Bacteria > Desulfobacterota > RBG-13-43-22 > RBG-13-43-22 > RBG-13-43-22 > RBG-13-43-22. The sequence goes on along the minus strand of CAZSTT010000141.1, from coordinate 522 downwards.
AATTTTGCCAGGACAGTGACTTGCCGGTTGTACTCTATGGGGAGGAAACCCCGCCTGAGCAAGCCGAAAAATTGGCGGCCCTGCAAAGAAAGGCCCATTTCATTCCCTTGTTTCCGGAGAGCAACGCTTTCCATGCCAAGGCCTTGGGTCTTCGAGCGAACTATGATCCCAACCAGATGGAAGTGGTCTACCTTCTCCTGGAAGACACTTCGTTATCGGAGGAGAAAATCAAACAGGCACGGGAGGCAAAATTTTTAGCGGTCCATGCCAGCTATCACAGCCCGATTACCGAAGTGGCTGATGTCGTATTTCCGGCTTTGCTTTGGTATGAACATGAAGGCTCGCTTTATAACCTGGAAGGTAAAAAAGTGGCCGTCAGGAAAGGCGCTCCGCTGGCGGAGGGTATGATTCCTGAAAATGAAGTATTAACCCAACTGGCCGCCCGAATGTAGGAAGGGGAGGAGAAGGATCTATGTCGAAAATAAAAATTGCATCAGATTGGCTGGCCGCTTGCGCCGGATG
>CAZSTT010000140.1:0-9878 GCA_964609705.1 uncultured Thermodesulfobacteriota bacterium | reverse complement strand
GGCATGACGGTTTAGTTCGAAAATAGGGTTCACCACCCAACGAGCCTATTTTCATGTTTGGTGGTGTCACGCCACTAAAAAGCGTGGCATGACGGTTTAGTGCGAAAATAGGGTTCACCACCCAACGAGCCTATTTTCATCCGGTTTCCTTCGGAAGCCTTTATTAGGTCGGCCTACCGGCTTTCTAATGAAAGCCTCTTCAAAAGCTCGACAAAGTCGAGCGGACCGAGCGGCCCGACCGTATGGTGGTGTCAGGCCCCAGACGGGGCATGAGGGTTTAACCCGTTAAGGGCTCCCGTCCTTCAGACCGCAATAAAAGTAAACTGAGGGTAAAAGCCAGGGCACCGAGAACGATGGAAATGAGGAAGGCCGGTTGGTAGCCCCCGGTCCGGTCAAAAATATATCCGAATAAAGGCGGGCCGATTAATCCACCTAATGAGGTCACGTAAAAATAGACCGCCAGAATCGTCCCGATGGACTTCACCCCGAAGAATTCAGCGGTTCCGACATTGGTCAGGGTGACCATCCCCCCGTAGGCAAAACCAAAAATCAGGGCAAAGCTATACAACATCCAGGTTCCGGTGCCGAATAAAAGCATGAGTTGCGACAAGGTGAAGAAGACCAGGCATCCGCAGATGGCCTTTCTGGCCCCGGTCCAACCGACGATGACCCCAAAGGCCAGTTTCCCGAAAATACCCCCTAAAGCGATCAGGGAGACGATACCGGCCGCGGTCATAGGGGAAATTCCGATATCGGTGGCATGGGGGGCCAGATGCTGGACCATCGACATCCAGGTAAAGATAAAAATGATCCCTATCAAGCTGAAAATCCAGAAATAGGATGTTTTGAGGGCTTCGATTAAAGACAGCCCTTCCACCGAACCGGAGGAATTTATTAAAATCGGAATTGGGCCGGCAATAGGGGGGTGGGATTCCATCGAAGGAACTGCCGCCTCCCCCAATGGCTGCAAACCCAACTTCTGGGGCGTATGCTTCATGAATTGGGAGATGCCCCCCAGGATGACGATGAATATCAAACCCATAAAAAAATAGGCCCGGCGCCAGCCATAGGAGGAGATGAAGGATTGTATCATCATGGGACCGATAGTGCCGCCAATGGTGAAGCCGGCCACCACGATCCCGATAGCCGCGCCCCGATACCGTGGTCCGAACCACCGGGATATATTCGATACGATGGGAAGGTATCCGCAGGCATTGCCGATAAGCATGGGCAGCAGATTGATCAGATAGATCTCCCAGAGGGCCTGGGCCCGCCACATCAGGGTGCACCCGATAAATATGGATACCCCGCTGGCGGCAACCAGATAGCGGGGGCCGTATTTATCCGCCATTCTTCCGGCGTAAATCTGAAAGATTCCGCCGAAAAGGCCCGGCAAAGTCATGGCCAGGGCCAGGGCCCCCCGGGTCACCTGTAACTCTTTGGTGACCGGTTTCATGAAGATACCGAAAGAATAGACCTGGATCCCGAGAACGGTCAAGCCGATGACCGCCAGAAAAACCATAATCCAGCCGTAATATAAATTTTTTATCTTTTTCAGGACGGGTCCCAGGAGATTTGACATCGATGATCCGCATTTGAAGGTTTTAGGGTGGAGGAGAGAACATTAAACCGGGAAATGGTCGGGCCGGGAAAACGAAAAAATTAAATTTTCGGATTAAGGAGAATAGAATCCTGGTTATTCAAACACTTTTGGAAAAGGAAAGGTGATTCTTTCCAGCAAACCCGTTCACTAGAGACGGATCTCCGTAACCCGAATGATCTCGGCGAATGACGATTTTTTTCATCCGTCATTCGTCCTTCGTTATTTTTTAAGGTTCCTTCCCTTTCCTTTTCTCTCTTTGGGCTGCTTTTTCGGCCAGATGTAAACAAGGGCCGAGGCCACAAAGATAGTGGAATAACTGCCGAAGATCACCCCCAGGATCAAAGCCAGGGCAAAATCATGGATCACCACTCCTCCCAGAAAATAGAGGGACAGAACGACCAGGAAAACCGTCAAAGAAGTGATAATGGTCCGGGAAAGGACTTCGTTGACGCTTAAGTTGATGATCTCGCCGAAATCTCTTTTTCCGCCGATTTTCATATTCTCCCGAATACGGTCAAAGATCACCACCGTATCGGTCAGGGAATACCCGGCCAGGGTTAACAAAGCCGTAACAATCAGCAGGGTTATTTCTATATCCAACAAATAAAAAATCCCCAGGACGGCCAGGGCATCGTGAAAAGTGGCTATGGCCGCGGCCACCCCAAAGCGAACATCAAACCGCCAGGCCAGATAGAGTATGATGCCGACCAAAGAAATAACAATGGCGATCAAAGCGGCTTTCTTTAAAGCGTCGCTGACCGAGGAACCGATCTGGGCCTTGCTTTCCATAACGAATTTATACTCCGGCAAATCCTCCTGCAGGGCCTTACCGATGCCATCGATCTCCTTACCTACGGCCAGTTCCGATTTTTTCACCCGGATAATCAGGGTATTTTCGTTGGCCACCTGCTGCAGTTCCAGGTCCTTAAATCCCCTTTGCCCTAAGGCGGCTCGGACTTTATCCAGCCGGAAGGATTGAGAGGCCTTGAATTGGGCCATAGTCCCACCGGAAAATTCAACCCCCAGATTAGCTTGTCCGCGGTTGATCTGAATAAAAGCGATCACCCCCAACAGAATCAGGATTCCCGAGAAGACAAAGGCATAATTTTTATATTTGAGAAAATCGATTCTAGTCTTTTTGACAAACTCGACAAAATGCAAAGGTTTCAGCCACCGTTTGGCGCTTAAATAATCATAAACCACCTGGGTGCAAAAAAGGGCGGTAAAAAGATTAAAAATGACACCGATACTCAAAGTAACGGCAAACCCCTTAATAGGACCTGATCCAAAAAGAAACAAGGCAAAAGCAGTAATCAAGGTGGTGACGTGAGCGTCGATAATGGTCCAGAAGGCCTTGGCATAACCGCCGTCCACTCCGGATTTGACCGCTTTGCCCTGGAAAAACTCCTCCCGCATCCTTTCAAAAATCAGAACATTGGAATCCACGGCCATACCGATGGACAGGATGATGCCGGCGATGCCGGGCAGGGTCAAGGTGGCTCGAAAAATACTCAGAGCGGCCATCATAAAAACCACATTGAGGATCAAGGCAAAATTGGCGATCAAACCGGAGAACCGGTAATAATACAGCATAAACAGGATGACCAGGGCTGTTCCAATCAAACCTGAAGTAAATCCTCTCTGAATGGAATCAAGCCCCAGGGAAGGTCCCACGGTCACATTCTGGACCACATGAACCGGGGCCGGCAAGGCTCCGGCGCGTAGAACGATCGCCAGGTCACTGGCTTCATCCATGGTAAAGGCACCGGTAATCTGGGCCTGCCCTCCGGAAATCCGCTCCTGAATGACCGGAGCCGATTGGACTATCTGATCCAGGATGATAGCCAGCTGGCGATTGACATTATCCCGGGTGATTTGATCGAAGATCCGGCTTCCATGTTCGTTGAGCTCAATACTGACATAAGGTTCATTATAATTTCCCCCGATCTGCACGATAGCGGTTTTTATGGCATCCCCGGTCATCAGACTCTTGGAAAAAAGCAAGACCGGGATACGGCTGGAACGGCCGGTTTCCCGATTGATCTCTTTCCGGAAGTACACTTCTCTTTCGGGCGGTATCTGGTCCTTTAAAACCTCATTCAGTTCGGCATGGGAATATTCCCTTTTCAATCGGCCGCCGTTAATGGCCTGTTCAATAAGACCGGCTAGATCGATCTTCGTTTCACTGTCCACCAGTTTAAATTCCAACTGGGCCGTCCTCCCGATCAGGTCCATGGCCCGTTGGGGATCCTTAACCCCCGGCAATTGAACCACGATTTCATCCGCGCCCTGCCGGACGATAGTCGGTTCAGTAACTCCGAATTGATCGATCCGGTTCCGGATAATCTCCAGGCTTTGAGAAAGAGCATTTTCAGTAACGGATTTGATCTCCTTTTCCTTGAGGGCCAGCTCAATCTGAGTTCCTTCCGGCTTGGGAGTTGTGGAAACCACGGTCAGGCTGGTGAATTCCTCGGTGATTGTTTTCTGAACCAGGGGAAGATTATCGGCGTTGGGTAAAAGGAAGGTCATTCGGTTCAGACCCGTCGATTCCCCCCGGCTGGCCGGAATCTGTTTTTTCCGGAGACTTTCCCGCAAATCCTGCTGAGAGAGCTCCAGATAATTCTTGGTCGCTTTCGCCAGATCGACCTTGAGGATCAGATGCATCCCTCCCTGGAGATCCAACCCCAGGCGCATTCCTTCACTGGGGAGGACGCTGCTCCACCAGGAAGGAAGATTTTTCGTCAAGGAAGGGACGATAAAGAGAACGGACAAGACCACCAGAAGGCCGATCAAACTAAACTTCCAACGAATTTTCTTAAGCATAATAAATCCTCAACAAAAAAAAATGGCAATAGTCTATGGGCTAAGGGCAATAGGCCAACAAGTTTTCCGATTCCGGTTTTCCTATGGCCTATAGCCCCTCGCCCTATAGCCAACTTTTAATTTTAGAAGTAACCATCAGGTATTAAAGGCTCTTTGTTTGTCATTATTTCGTCAAAAAGTCAAGATTATTATTTTATGGATGAGGCGAAACAGGCAGGTGAATGGTCACCGTAGTTCCTTGATTTTGTTGGCTTTGGACTTCCAGGCTCCCTTCATGAGCCTGGATCATTCTTTGAGTTATGGCCAGTCCCAACCCCAGCCCCTTTTCCTTGGTGGTATAATAGGGGGCAAATATCTTGGGCAGGTCTTCCGGAGATATGCCTTTCCCCGAATCGGTAACAGAGATTTCCATGAAATCTATATTGAGTCCGGCGGATTGAGTTGTTAGTTTTGTGAAGGGCTTTTTTTCACTCCGAATTCCGACCGCAGGCCCCTGAACTCTGAACTCCGAACTCCGATCCCCGAACTCACTTCGCCGAACACCGAATCCCGCCTGGGGCGGGAAACGCTGAACGGTCTTCACCGTCACCCGAAGCGTCCCCCCTTCCGGCATGGCCTCCAGGGCATTATTAAAAATATTGATGAAGGCCTGAGTCAATTGAAAACGGTCGCAGCGAATCTGGGGGATATCTTTATCCCAAATTTTAATCACCCGGATTTGCTTTTGCCGGAATTCCTCTTCCATAATTTCCAGGACATATTCCAGGATCTCAACCACGGCCTGGTTTTCCGCCTTAGTGTCCAGAGGTTTGGCCATCATCAGGAATTCCCCGATGATTCGATTGACCCTGTCGATCTCACTGCGAACGATGCGGGTAAAACGATCATATTCTTTCTGCTCTTCCGGGTCATCGAAACCAAATTCTTTTCCCATCCTCTGGACCACCAGGCTGATGGCATTCAGTGGATTTTTAATTTCATGGGCCACGCCGGCCGCCAGTTGCCCCATGGCTGAAAGCTCTTCTTTCAGACGAATTTCATTTTCCATCTCTTCCATTTTTTGAAAATGACGGCTTTGCAGACGAAAGATAAAAAAAAGACTGATCATCCCCAGACCCAACAGGACGATACCCATCAGGATAATGTTTCTCCGGCTCTGACCCAAAATAGGATTAACTTCTTTTAAGGAAAGTCCCAGCCGGACGAACCCCAAATTCTTACCCGCAGGACGAAAAGGCCGGACCACTTCCAAGAAATCCTCCCTTTTTCCTTTTATCCAGAAAAGGCTGGAATTCCGGATTTTGATTCTATCCGGGTTTTCGGCGATCGGGTCCAAAACCTTTTCTCCGGTTTGGGCAATCACCTTCCCCGTCGGATCTACCACACTCAGATAGGTGATATTTCCTTTTCCGGCAAAATCCTCCAAAAAACTTTGAATAATAATCTGGCGGCTTAAAAAAACATACTCATCAAAGGACAGCAGCATCAGGATAGTCCCCCGCTCAACCGGGCGAGCCACGGCCAAAGCCAGGGGAAGATTTTGACGCAAGGCCCCTTCTCCCCGGAAGACCGCCAGGCGGCTCTTTCCGGATACGACCGTTTGAAAAAAGGGAACCCCTGCTTTTAAAGCCTCGGGCAAAGCCGGCCAGGTGTCGGGAGTCGCTTTCGGTTTTAGAAAATAGATTGTTTTTATTCCCGATCGCGCCAGGCGTTCATTGGTGGGTGAGGGAGAATCCTTTTTCTGTGCAAAATCCTGGTCCAACTGCAGGGCCAGATTGATCAGTCGCTCGATCAGTAAATCTTCGATACTTAATGAATCCTCAGAACCTTCGAGCGTCCCCGGGCCCGGAAGAGACTGGTGGTCCTGGGAAAGAACATTGATCAAATTTCCCGAATTTTTTTCCAGCCCTTTAATAACCAAGAGGGCTTCGGTTTCCAGAATGTTGAACAGATGGTTGCGGGTCCGCTGAATTTCAAAATAACCGTTGATTATCAGGACGCCGAAAAGGACCGTCATTACCGAAAAGAGGTAAAAGGGATAACCGAAGGGTTTTTGGCCTGTAAGTTTCTTAGGGAGATTCATAACTAAACGGTACCGTGGGGTTGGCTCCAGCGGGATTACCTCGAATGGGGAGAGCCTCCGCCGCCGGCTCCCATTCCCCATCTTCCTCCCCGGCGATGCCATCCTCCGCAATGAAATCCCAAATCCGTATCAACCGATATCCTTTTTTGTTGCTCCGGGGTCAAAACCAGGATGGCCTCCTGTCGGTAATGAAGGGATCTTTCCCGGGCCTGAAATAAAAGGCTTTGAATTTCCCGCCGTATTTCTTCCCCCTTCTCCGCCCTGATTTCTTCAGCGTTCATGGTCCGTAACTCCATCCGCCTGATCATAATTTTCCTCCGGATTTGAACCTGCTCCCGGTTAAATTGCTGGTTCAGGGTTTTCAAAGTTTGGACTTGATCCGGAGTCAACTCCAGATCGTCGGCCCGGATTTCCGACCCTGCCGAAACAGCCGGGGGATCAAACCCCGTCGGACCGAGGCTTATCCCGAGTAACAATAGAAATAAAAAGGTTCTTTTAAAAATAGGCAAGGGGCCATCCGCAATCAAAAATGAGTGCTCACCCAAAATGATATGTCCGGATAAGAGCGGACAGCGATCAGCGGTCAGCTCTCAGAAAACCCTTTGAAAGGTGCTTAGCTGACTGCCGGCTGCTTACAGTTATCCGCTTAATCATGATCTCAAACGTTCCTGCGCCAATTGATACAGCTTAATATATTCCTGGGCCGAAACCTCCCAGGAAAAATCCATGGCCATGGCGTTTTTCATTAAACGGTCCCAATGGCTTTGCTCCCGGTAAACTTCCAGGGCCTCTTCCAGGGCCGACCAAAGGGCCTCGGGATGATAAAGGTTGAATTTGAATCCGGTTCCTTTCCCCGTCTTGGGATCAAAAGGGGTGATGGTATCATCCAGACCGCCGGTGGCCCGGACCACCGGGATGGTTCCATATTTGAGGCTGTAGATCTGGTTCAGACCGCAGGGCTCATAGCGGGAGGGCATTAAAAATAGATCACAGCCGGCTTCGATTTGATGAGCCAGGGCATTGTCAAAGGTCAAACGGATTCCCAGCTTTTTGGGATACTGTTCAGCCAATTCGGAGAACAGACGGTGATACTTTTCTTCTCCGGTGCCCAGGACGACCAGAGAGACTTCCTGACTCAGGAGAGGGTCCATGACTCCGGCCAGCAGATCAAAACCCTTTTGATCGGCCAGGCGGGAAATAATTCCCAGCACCGGATAACGAAAGCGATCTTCAGGCAGACCAAACCGGTTCAGGAGATCTTTCTTGCATATTTTTTTCCGGGAAAGCTCCTGAGGGGTATAATTGGCCGCCAGATAAGGATCGGTTTCCGGATTCCAAAGGTCATAATCCACTCCGTTGAGGATGCCGAACAGATCCTCTTTGCGATAAGTCAGGATCCCTTCCAGGCCGTAGCCGAATTCCGGGGTTTGAATTTCCTGACTGTATTTCCGGCTGACCGTATTAATAATCTGGCTGTAAACAATTCCGGCCTTTAATAGATTGGCCCGGCCCCAGAATTCCAGTCCCTCGGGATTAAAACAGGATTCAGGCAATCCGGCCAGTTCCACGATCGTCCTGGGGAAAGATCCCTGATAGGCCATGTTGTGGATGGTAAAAAGGGTAGCCGTACTCCGAAAAAAAGAATCGGTGTTCCGCCCGAAATGGAGACAGGCCGGAATCAATCCGGTCTGCCAGTCATGGCAGTGAATGATATCCGGCTGAAAGCCCAGGTCCTTAACAGCGTTCAGGGTCCCCCTGGCGAAAAAAGAAAACCGGGCGTCATTATCGAAGTAATCTCCTTTGACGCCGCCATAGAGATTGAGGCGGTCGTAAAACTCATCCCTTTCAATAAAATAAACAGGCAGTCCCTCAGCCAATTCCCCTTCATAGATATCGGAGGCCAGGGGCAGATCCTTCAAGGGGATCGGTACATTCTCCAAAACCTTCCGGATAGGAAATTTTCCCTGCCGCACCTCGCGGTAGAGAGGCATCATCAGGCGAACGTCGCAGCCAAGATCTTTTAAAGCCTTGGGCAGAGAGCCGGCCACATCAGCCAGACCGCCGGTCTTGGCAAAAGGAACGACCTCCGAAGAAACAAATAAAACTTTCAATGGGTCCATAATCAGCTTTCACTTGGGGGTTTCCCCTGGCAATCCGGATCTTTTCAAGACAAAGAGCGGGATCGAGGGGAATATCGATATTTCTTAATAAATTTCTACCATATACCATCAAAAATTAAAACAAGTTTTTATGGTTCGGAAACTCCCGGGAGGTTCAGCCACCCGGCGCTGATGGAACTGAAGATACCTTTTTACGCCTATGATGAAGCCCCGTCTCATTTCCAGAATTCCATAACTTTTTTCCGGATTGACAATTTTTCGGCCGGGTATTAATAATGAAATGTAAACAATTTCTTGCTTGCTTTTAGCTCTTCGCAAACTCTGAGAACAGTCGACCTTAGCCGAGGGCTCCATCTCCCGCCAGGAACGGCGGCCTTTTTGAAATATATGGAAAGGAAAGTTAATCATGTTTGTCAAGAACAGGATGACCACTGAAGTCATCACCCTGAAACCGGACCAGACTTTGCTGAAGGCCATGACGCTGATCCAACAAAAGAGGATCCGCCATCTGCCGGTGGTACAGGAAGGAAAGGTGGTGGGGATCGTCACCGAACGTGATGTCCGGAAGGCCGGTGCCTCTGACTCCTCTTCTCTCTCCATCTTTGAATTGAATTACTTAATGGACCAGATCAAGGTTTCCAGTTTTATGACTAAAAAAGTGATCACCGTCACCCCCGATGAACCCATCGAAGCGGCCGCCAAGTTGATTTACGATCACAAGATAGGGGCCCTGCCGGTAGTCGACCAAAACCAACTGGTGGGGCTGATCACCGAGTCCGATATCCTGGAGACCTTCATCGAGGTTCTGGGCATCAATGAACCGAGCGTCCGGGTTGAACTGGAATTGGAGAACCGGATCGGAGCCCTGGCCGATACCACTAAAATCATCAAAGAATTAGGGCTTTATCTGGTCAGTTTGGTCACTTTACCCGAAGAGGAAGGCAAAAAAACCCGGGGAATGGTTATCCGGGTCAGTCCGACGGATGAAAAAAAGTTAAAAGAATTCCTCCGAACCGCCGGCCCGCCGATTATTTCGGTGCGATAATCCGAACTATTCAAGGAATTAAGATAGCTGAATAGATCGCCCCGGTAATAAGGGAACCTGAGTTGTTGAAACCAGGGAAGTGGATTTTGGAAAAATAATCCCAAAGGTTCTCAAAATATCGACCTTTTTTTGGAAGGGAGATTCGAAACATGAAACACCGAGAAGGCTTTTTCAAAGGCGTGGGCGATTTGAACCTCTATTACC
>CAZSTT010000139.1:2779-9884 GCA_964609705.1 uncultured Thermodesulfobacteriota bacterium | reverse complement strand
GCCGCGACCGTATCCTCCTATCTGGTGGATGGTCTTTTAATCGACAGCGGCCCGGCCCACACCGCCGATGAACTGGCTGATTTTCTCCGGGACCGCAAGGTCAAAACCGTTGTCAATACCCACTTTCATGAGGATCATATCGCGGCCAACCGATTTCTCCAGGACCGTTACGGGGTCGATATCTTTGCCCCTGCGCTTTCGGTGGACAAAATCAATAAACCGGCCGATCTCTATCCTTATCAGGAAGAAGTCTGGGGATACCCCATTCCCAGTCAGGTCAAACCACTGGGAAAAGTCATCAGCACCGATAATTTCACATTTGAAGTTATTCCGACGCCGGGACATGACCGCGATCATGTCTGTCTTTTCGAACCCCATCAGCGGTGGCTTTTTTCAGGGGATTTATATGTTGGCAAAAGACCCGTGGTCTGCCGCCCCATGGATGATCAATGGCAGATCCTGGAAGACCTGAAGACCGTGCGTCAGTTAAAACCCAGGATTCTTTTTCCGGCCCCGGGCAATGTCCTTTTTGATCCCGGGGAAACGCTGGATAAGGTTATTGCCCATCTGGAATCCCTGGGAAAACAGATTGAAGAGTTGCATCAGGCAGGCCTGACCATCGAGGCCATAACAGAAAAAGTCTTCGGCGAAGAAAATCCCAGTGCCCAAAGGACCCAGAATCAATTCTCTTCGGAAAATATAGTCAAATCCTTTCTCCGGCGGACATGACCAACCTGGAAACATCACTTTCAAGCCGGTGTGAGACCCCAGGGGAGGTGAGGTTTGATTAAGTCAAGACTCTTTCAGGCATAATGGATCTCCTGAAAGCGGCTCCTTAATTGAGTGACTTCCTCCTTAACCTTTTTCCCTTTCAGAACAGCGCTGATCAGAGTCGCCACTTCTTCCATTTCCCTTTCCTTCATACCGAAGTGGGTCAGTTCCTGGACCCCGATCCGAAGACCGGTCGGATTTTTGGGGTCCTGATCTCCCGGCAGGAGATTATAATTGACAATAATATTATTCTCAGACAATTGCCGGGCGATTTCTTTGGCCGAGCCGTTTTTAGAAACTTTTAAAGCAATCTGATGGCTTTCCGTAAATCCGAACTCTTCGGCTTCCACATGAATCTGGTTTTCTGAAAAGGCCCGTCCCAGGGCTTTAGCATTGGAAACGATCTGTCGGGCGTAAGCCTGACCGAAGGCTTTCATCTCCCGGATGGCCACCAAAAGCCCGGGAATGGTATGCAGATGATGATTGCTGGAAGACCCGGGCATGATCCCCCGGTCTATACTCGACCACCAATGTAGCTCGATTTCCGATCGGCAATTTCCCAAAATGACCCCCCGTTGAGGTCCGGGGAAGGTTTTATGGACGCTGGCAGCGATAAAATGGGCCCCTTCCCGGAAGGGATCCTGGAACTGACCGCCCAGGATCAGTCCCAAAACATGGGCCGCATCATAGAGCACCGGTATGTTTTTGGCCCGGCAGACTTCGGCAATTTCCTTGACCGGTTCAGGAAACAGGAAAAGGCTTTTGCCCAGTACTACCATTTTGGGGGAGGTTTTCTCGATCAGGTCTATGCCTTTGGCGACATCCATGTGATAACCATCCGGGGTGGTAGGCCAATAATGGAGGGATATGGAATCTGCACCGCCCACCGTTAAGGACTGCCCGCGAATCTGAATTCTTCGTCCGAAAATACCGATAGGATTATGGCTGATGTGACCGCCGGCATCGATCGAATTGACAATAACCGTATCTCCTCCCCTCAAAATGGCCAGAGCGACGGCCGTGTTGGCCTGGTTTCCGCTGATGGGCCGCACGTCCACCTGGGTACATTTGGCCAGTTCCATCATTTCCCTGGTGGCCAACCCTTCGATCTGATCAATAAAAGCCGTTCCTTCATAATAGCGGTTGGTGGATAGTTCGGTGTTGGGATGCCCTTCAGCATAGCGTCCCATAAAATCACTGCATTCGATCTGGCGAACCGCGGGAGATTGAGTGTTCTCGCTGGCGATCATATTCAGGGTCTCTCGGCCTCTCCACTGGTTTTGGTTTTCAACAATCTTAAGGATATCGGATATTTCGACAGGCATGGTATTCTCCGTTTGATAAAAAGATAAAAGAAATAATTTTATATTTATGCCTAAAAGGAAGCCGCATGTCAACCTGATCTTTCCGGAAGCTGGGACTTTTCGTTGATATCTTTGCATTATTTCTTTAATCCTGGTAATATTCGCCTCATTTAACGTTTTGCTTCCCCAGGTTAACAATGAGTAAAAAAGTATACAATGCCATCGGTGTAAATTATAATGTCAACCGAACGGCCGATTATAGAATTATTGAGAAAATTATCGGGTTGTTGAACCTGCCAAAGGGTTCAATCATTGCCGACATCGGAGCCGGGACGGGGAATTACAGCAATACCCTGGGCGACCTTGGTTATAGAGTCTTTGCGGTGGAACCATCCGATACCATGCGTCACCAGGCCAAACCTAATGACCAGGTCACCTGGATCTCCGGTTCAGCCGAGTCGATTCCCTTACCGGACCGATCGGTTCAGGGGATCATCGTTATTTTGGCGATTCATCATTTTGCTTCTTTGACGTCGGCCGCCAGGGAAATGAAGAGAATTTCCCCCGACGGACCATTGGTCCTATTTACCTACGATCCGAGAAGAGGGAAGGAACCCTGGTTTAAAGACTATTTCCCCGAAATTTACCAAAGAGACCAAATGATTTTTCCCCCGGTCGACAAGGTCATCGAAACCATTGTTTCCGACGGGTCCTGGTCAAAAGAAATTACCAGTTTCCCTTTGCCCCATGATTTATCGGATAAAAATATGCATTCCGCCTGGAGTGAACCGGAAAAATATTTTGACGCCCAGTTCAGGCAGAATACCTCCGGGTTTGCACTGGCGGAACCCTGGGTAGTTCAAACAGGTCTGGCCAAACTGGAGAAGGACCTGCGGTCAGGGATCTGGGATAATCAATACGGGTATTTGCGAAATCAAAAGGAATTTGATGCCGGCTTCACCTTTATAAAATTATTAAAAAATAAAAACAGGAGATTCTGCCAATGATTACTAAAATTCCCTTCGGTAAAACCGGACATTTGAGCACCCGTGCCATATTCGGGGCTGCCTCCCTGGGGGCCATGAAGCAGGAAAAGGCCGATCAGGTGCTGGAAACCCTCTTTAAATACGGGGTAAATCACATTGATGTAGCGGCCAGTTACGGGGATGCCGAATTGAGGGTGGGGGCCTGGATGAAGGACCATCGCTCCAGGTTCTTTCTGGCTAGCAAAACCGGGGAAAGGACCGCTTCCGGCGCGCGGGACAGTATTCACCGTTCCCTGGAACGGCTGCAGGTGAACCAATTCGATCTGATACAATTCCACAATCTGACCGATGAACCGGGTTGGGAGACCGCCTTTGGCCCGGGCGGCGCCCTGGAGGCGGCTGTTGAAGCCAGGAGCCAGGGGCTGGTTCGTTTTATCGGGGTCACCGGTCACGGCACCCGGGCGCCGGAAATGCACCTGCGCAGTATTGAAAAATTTAATTTCGATTCGGTGTTGCTACCCTACAATTATATGCTGATGCAAAATCCGGATTATGCTTCGGATTTTGAGAAACTGGTCAAGGTCTGTCAGGAAAAGGGTGTTGCCGTTCAGACCATTAAATCCATTGCGCGGCGCCGCTGGCGGGAAGGTGACACCTCGAAGCATTTCAGCTGGTACGAGCCGGTCAGGGACCCTGAGGCCCTCCCTAAGGTGGTTCATTGGGTTTTGAGCCGTCCCTATATATTTCTCAATACCTCCAGTGATGCAACGCTTTTGCCTCTGATCCTGGAAGCGGCCGATCATTATCAGGACCGTACCTCTGCGGCAGAACTGGAAGGAGCGGTAAAAACTGAAGTCTCCCGCCTTGAAATGGAACCCATCTTTAAGCGCGGGGAAATGGATACGATATAGTTCCCATCCGGAAATGATATTTTCGGCTGAGAGCTTTCAGCGATTAGCGGTCAGCTATTAGAAAAACCATTTTAAGCGTGCGTTTGGTGACTGCTATAGGGTAAAAACTGTTTGCTTTATCGGGAAATCCAAGGTTTCCGGATATAAACGATATAAGAGAAAACCGCTCGTCCAGGATCATTGTCTTTGGGGGAGGAATATGATAATAACCATCCAACCCTTTAATATCGAGACCTATGAAGAGGTCCTTGCCTTATGGCAAAAGTCCGAAGGGGTCGGGTTAAGCGGCGCGGATTCCATGGAAAATATCCGGTCCTATCTGGAGCGAAATCCCGGCTTGAGTTTTGTGGCTTTTAATGGAAGCCGGATCGTCGGTACGGTCCTGGCCGGTCACGACGGCCGTCGGGGCTATATTCACCACCTGGCTGTTCATCCGGAATGGCGACGGCGGGGGATTGGTCGAAGGCTTGTGGAACGGTGTCTCCAAACCTTGCAGGGGGTCGGCATTCAGAAATGTCACCTTTTTATCTTTAATGACAATACCGGCGGCATGGTCTTTTGGAAGACTCTCGGATGGGAACATCGGCTGGATATCAGTCTGATGTCCAGGACCATCGATTCCTGAGAATTAATAGTTTGCGGCAAAACTCATATTTTACAGGCTGCTTATATCCTGAAATCAATTAAAGTCGGAGATTAAAAGGTTATTCTCCAACGACAAAAAAGGAGATCATCCTGCTATGTATATTGAAAAAGAACTTTGCCAGAAATGTCTGGATTGTCGCCCTGTCTGTCCCATGGGCGCCATCGTGCTCCGGGATAAGGAAGTGGTTATCGATTATGAGACCTGTGTGGAATGCGGGGTCTGCCGGCGGATTAATATTTGCCCGGAAGGGGCCATTAAACAGGCTGATCCCATCCCTTATCCCCGAATCATCAGGGCCATTTTCTCCGATCCGACCATAAGGCACGAAAGCACCGGGGTCAGCGGCCGGGGCACGGAGGAAATGAAAACCAATGATGTGACCCATAATTTTGTCGAGGGGAAAATCGGCTTTTCCATTGAACTGGGCCGTCCGGGAGTGGGGGCCTATCTGATCGACCTGGAAAGGGTCGTCCGACAATTAAAAAAGATGAAGGTGGAATTCGCCAAGGACAATCCGGTGATGGATCTGATTGTCAATCAGGAAACCGGGGCTCTGAGACCGGAGGTCTTGGGCGAAAAGGTGCTCAGCGCCATTGCCGAGTTCATCATTGATGAAAACCGGGCCATTGATTTTATTGCCGGAATGAAGGCTTTCTTAAACAAGGAGTTGGATTCGGTGGCCACCATGAGTGTTATCTCGCGGGCTGATTCCAAGGGAGACTGCCGTTTTATGGAGCGGCTGAAGGCGGCCGGCCATGACCTTTATCCTAATGGAAAGGTCAATATCGGTCTGGCATCATCTTGAAAGGTTTAAGGTATAAGGTCCAAGGTTTAAGGAAAATCAAAACCAATATTCTGAGACTTACTTCGAATATCGAATATCGAACTTCGAACGTTGAACCTTGAACCTTATACCTCGCACCTCGAACCTTATACCTGTTTTTTAATGGAGGAACAATGACGCATACTTTAAATCGAAGAGGTCTTTCCGAAGCCAAACCAGGCGAGGAAATGGTCGTGTTGTTTATGGTACACCAGAAGGAAAAAGACAAAAAGCTTTCCGGGATGGTCCCTATTCTGGAAACGGTTTTAAAGTACAAACCGTCTAATATCATTGGAGCCCCCATGGGACTCGATGAGGAACAAATAAGAAAGCTGGTTCCCCGCAGCGGAATCGTCACCGCGGTTTTTAATAATCGAGAGGATGTCCAAAAAATCATCGCTGAAGTAAAAGAAAAAAAACTGGGCATATCCATGGTCCTGTCCGGTCTCTTTTCTGATGTGCGCTGTCTCTGTCAGGCCAACGACTTGAAAGAGCACACGTATAACGTCTCCCTGGGTATTTTTGGCAAAACCAAAAGACTGACCGATGAAAAGACTCTGGAGATCGTCACTCAATGCGGTCATGCCCTTATTTCCCCCCATTGGGTGAAAGATATTGTAAAGAAAATCAAACGGGGAAAGATAACCCCGGAGGAAGGGTCTCAACTCCTGATCAAACCCTGTGTCTGCGGCATCGGAAATCCTCAAAGGATGGAAAGACTTCTTAAAGATATGGCTGCCATCTAAAAGCGGTATTCGCATGATAAAAAAATGTCTCTGATCGTCTTTTTGCTGATCATCTGCTCAGCCTTTTTTCATGCTTTATGGAACTTTGCCGCTAAAAAGGCCTCCGGCAACTTTTATGTGGTCTATCTGAGCCTGCTGATAGCCTCCGTTTTGTTCTTTCCGCTCCTTTTTACCCTGTCGGTATCTGATATTTTTAACTTCAGAGCGTTCCCCTATGTTTTGGCCACGGGAACCATCCATGCCGTCTATTTCTTTGCCCTGGCCAAGGCCTATGAACATGGGGATATTTCCAGTGCCTATCCGATTGCCCGAGGGACCGGAGTAGCCGGAACCGCCCTGGTGGCTTATTTTTTTTTAAATGAGTCCATTACCCTGTCCGGTCTGTGGGGCATCGGCTCCATTAGTCTGGGAACCCTTTTCGTAGGCTGGAAACATTCCCAGCAGCAAGGATTTCTCAAAGGCCTGTTGTTCGCTTTGCTGGTGGGGGCCACTATTACCGGTTATTCCATCGTTGATAAACTGGGAGTCGGAATTATGAATCCGGTGGCCTACATCTTCGGGCTGTGGATTTTCGCCTCCCTTTGGCTGACCCCTTACGTTTTGGTTTACAGGCGGAGAGAATTAGCTTTGGCCTGGAGAGATTATAAGAAACATATCTTTATTATCGGGTTCGGCTCGCTAACCACCTATTTGCTGATTCTGTTCATCTACCAAATTGCTCAAGTTAGTTATGTGGTGGCCTTGAGGGAATTGGCGGTGGCTTTCGGGGCTGTTTTTGGATTCGTCTTTTTGGGGGAAAAACCAACCGGTTTGAAGATCGTTGGAATCGCTCTTATTGTACTGGGAATGATGGCCATCAAAATGGCTTAACTAATTCTCCTCCGGAAATGATATTTTCGGAGGAGAGCTATCAGCGAT
>CAZSTT010000139.1:0-2679 GCA_964609705.1 uncultured Thermodesulfobacteriota bacterium | reverse complement strand
TTTCGAACCCCGTTGCCTGGCAACCACCATCGGCAGTCTACCCCATACCGATGCTGCCCAGGGGACCAGTCTTATGTTTGAGAGCACCCCTGAAATACCTTCCTGGATTCAGCTTCCCAAACGGAACCCTTATGAAAATATGATGCTCCAATTCACCGAAGGGTTGCCGGGATTAATTCAAGAGGGAGAACACCTCCATTTTTCCGTTGAGTCCCCTGACTTTATCGAACAGATGGTCTTTTTTTACCGGCGTTATCTGGCCGTAACCGAAGAGAAAGACCTTGAGGCCCTCCAAGCATTCGCTTTGTCGCCGGAGTATGCCGCCGGTTTTACTGAATTCATGAACCAGCTCCCTGAGAGAATCAAACCGGGGAAAACCTGTATGCTCAAGGGGCAGGTCACCGGACCCTTCACCCTGGGGATCAATTTTTTAGATCAAGACCGGCGCTGTTCTTATTACGATGAACAGCTCCGGGACATTATCATCAAGACGATAGGACTGAAAGCGATCTGGCAGATTACCCAATTAAGCCGATTCAATCTTCCGGTCCTGATTTTTATTGATGAGCCCTCTTTGCTGGGCTTTGGCAAACACTTTTTTCTGACCATCAGCCGGGAAGACGTTATTAAAGACCTGAACGAAGTGACGGCCATGATCCATACCTTTGGCGGGCTGGCCGGGGTTCACTGCGAAGAAAACACGGATTGGTCTTTGTTGATGGAGACCGATCTGGATATCCTGGATTTCGACGCCTATGACCACCTGCAGGGTATCACCCTTTATCCCGATGAACTGTTTGCTTTCCTGGATCGGGGAGGTAGCCTGGGTTGGGGTATCGTCCCCACGCTTGATCGGCAGGCGGCTGCCGCGGAAACGGTTCCTTCTTTGCTCTCCCGTTTTGAGGAGGGCGTCGATCAATTGGTTGGAAAAGGGTTTGATCGGGAACTGCTGTTGCGCCGGGCCTTGATTACCCCCAGTTGCGGGGCTGGGGGCGTGCTGGACGAACCTTTGGCCGAGAGAGTCCTGGGCTTATTGAGTGAGCTTTCCCTAAAGTTACGCAACCGATATGGGTTTGTATGAAAGGGGCTCTCAGATTGAAATTTTATAAGTATCAGGCAATGGGCAACGATTATCTGGTTCTGGACCCTCAGGATCAGCCCATGGAACTGATCCCGGAACGGATCAGGATCATTTGCCACCGGAACTACGGCATCGGGTCTGATGGAATCCTTTTAGGCCCCCTGCCGTCTCAAAAAGCCCCCTTTGGATTGCGTATCTTCAATCCTGACGGCAGTGAGGCGGAAAAAAGCGGGAACGGCCTGCGCATTTTTAGCCGCTATTTGTGGGACAAAAAATTTGTTGATAAAGAGCCATTCAGTATTGAAACCAAGGGAGGTTTGGTCCGTTGCCTGGTGCTGGAGGAGGGAAAACAGGTCCGGGTGGAGATGGGTCTGGTCAGCTTTTGGAGTCCGGACATTCCCGTATCGGGAGAACCTCGCCAGGTCTTGGAGGAGCCGATCTCCGTTGGCGGAACCACCTTTCTTTTCAATGGGGCAACCATAGGCAATCCTCATTGTGTCATCCCGGTGGAAGACCTTATCCCGGAGTTGGCCAAAAAGTACGGCCCCCTTTTGGAAAACCATCCTCTGTTTCCCAATCGCACCAATGTCCAGTTTGTAAAGGTCCTGGATCGGCACAACATCCGGATCGAGATCTGGGAGCGGGGTGCGGGCTACACCCTGGCTTCAGGCAGCAGCAGCAGCGCCGCCGCGGCCGTGGCCAAAAAACTCGGGCTTTGCGACTCTCCCATCTCCGTCCATATGCCCGGCGGCCAACTCCACATTTCCATCGATGAAAACTTTGCTGTCACCATGACCGGACCGGTGGTCCGAGTCGCCGAAGGTCATTTGGCCGACGACATGTTTCAGGGAGTGATTTGAACAAAACCGATTCTTATTTTTAAAGCCCAAAACAACAGCTGGCTGAATAAAATGACGAGAGCAAAAAGATATTACCTTCGGTATATCTCGCACAATACCAATCGTTGTTACAAATTAAAAGGTAAGTCATGGCCTTGGAAGAATATTTAAGTTTCGCGATTTATTTTGGATTTCTGGTTCTCATCATTTTTATAGCTTATCAAGGGACCTTTGTTCCTCAAAAGCTCTTAGGCAGCAGGTGGGGGAAATCCATTCGACGTAAAATGTCCCCCAAACAGCTTCAAAAAATTAGCACCCTTTTATTAGTTGGGGGGATTCTCCTTTTGGGATTGGCCTTATGGCAGCTGTCAAACGGAACATTTAAATTGAAGGGGAATCCCAAGCCTTACGGTTTTTCAGACTTTTTGAAATAAAGAAATCGGGGTCGTTGACCTTCAAGTTAACCGAGAAATATGGTGACCCGGTTGCCAAAGGGACCCCTTGAAATCGTCAGGGGGAGAAGGAGCCGGAGAATTAAGGAATTAAAGAGACCATCGTTTTCTCTGTTCTTGTCCAACCCAAGTTCTTTTTTATCTTTTGCATCAACAGAACAAATCGCTCGCCCTGATATTGGTCCGAATCGAAATCGGGGGAAACAAGCAAACCTGTTCCGGCAAAAATCACGATTGAATTCAAACAAGAGACCGTCCGCATCAAGAACAGTACCCAATATCGTCCGGTTAATTCCAATAATCTTAT
>CAZSTT010000138.1:0-9954 GCA_964609705.1 uncultured Thermodesulfobacteriota bacterium | reverse complement strand
TTTTGATTTTTCCCAGCAGCTCGGGATACTGGTTCATCCTCCCGGTCATGAAGTCAAGGCCCATGTCCATAATGTGATCGCCCGGGATGTGCGGGTGACCCAGGAAGTCCTTCATCTGATCGAAGGGAAGATAGAAATCACCTTGTATACCGAAACCAAAGAATGGATCACCACCCGCGTTCTGAACCAAGGGGATACTATTTTGCTGGCCTATGGCGGCCATGGGATTAAGATTTTGGAACCGGCTAAAATCCTGGAGGTGAAACAAGGGCCTTATGCCGGCAAGGAAGATAAGGAGTTCTTTTGAGAGCCATGATACCGGTCAATGAACCCCTCTTGGGTAATGAAGAGTTTACAAAAGTCCTGGCCTGTCTGAAAACGAACTGGATTTCTTCTCAAGGGAAATATCTGACTCAGTTTGAAGAAAAGTTCGCTCATTATTGCGGTCTGAACTATGGGATCAGTACCACCAGCGGGACCACGGCTCTTCACCTGGCCCTGGCCGCCGCAGGGGTCGGCCCCGGAGACGAGGTCCTGATTCCCACCTTCACCATGGCCGCCACGGCCTTTGCTGTCCGTTATTGCGGGGCCACCCCGGTCTTGATCGATTCCGAACCGGAAACCTTTAATATGGATCCGGAGCGGGTTTCCGCCTACCTCCGAAAACAGGAAAAAAGAGGCAAAGTCAAGGTCAAGGTCATCCTGCCGGTTCATATGTATGGTCATCCGGTGGATATGGATCCTTTGTTAATAATGGCCGACCGTTTTTCCATAGCCGTCATAGAAGATGCCGCTGAAGCCCACGGAGCGGAATATAAAGGGAAAAAATGCGGCAGTTTTGGAACCTTCGGTTGTTTCAGTTTTTATGCCAATAAAATTATTACGACCGGCGAGGGGGGCATGGTGATTACCAACGACCCCCGGTTGGCCGATAAAGCCAGGCGGTTAAAAGATCTGGCCCATTCCCCGGGGAAAAGATTTCTGCATACCGATTTAGGATTTAACTATCGGATGACCAATTTGCAGGCGGCTTTGGGGGTGGCCCAGTTAAAAAAAATAAACAGCCATATTGGGAAGAAACGTCGGATGGCCCAAGCCTATGGAAAGGGCCTGAAGAATATTTCCGGGCTTCGCCTGCCGATAGAAAAGCCCTGGGCCAAAAGCGTATACTGGATGTATGGGATTTTAGTGGAAAAGGAATTCGGGTGTTCCCGGGATCAATTGATGGACCGGTTAAAAAAGAAAGGGATTGATACCCGTTCTTTTTTCGTTCCTATGCACCGGCAGCCGGTTTTTAGCGGGAGGGGAGGAAAGGTCAAGAAATTCGGACCTTATCCCGTGGCCGAGAAATTGTCTGAAGAGGGTTTTTACCTGCCTTCGGGATTGACCATTTCAACAGAGCAAATAGAATATATCTGCCGCCAGATAAAGAAGAGTGTATGAAGAAATATGGTTATTGGATCGGCCTTCTTCTGAGCCTTTTTTTTCTGGTCCTGTTTTTTAGAAAAATCGACCTGGTCAGCATCTGGAATATTTTTCAAAGTGTAGAATACCTTTATCTCCTTCCTTTAATTTTTATCAATCTTTTCAGTGTCTGGGTCCGGGCCAAACGATGGGAATATCTGTTGGCTCCCATAAAAAGAATAAAGATCCGTCCCCTTTTTTATGCCACCGCCATTGGACTGATGGCCAACAATATTCTCCCGGCCCGGGTGGGAGAATTCGTTCGGGCCTATGTCCTGGGCAACAAGGAAAAGATCAGCAAGACCGCTTCCTTTGCGACCATCGTCGTCGAGAGATTGTTTGATGGATTTACCATTCTGCTGATATTCCTGGTGGTCATTATTTTGATGCCTTTTCCTCCGGATCAATCCCGGGTATTTACCAGGCATCATATCAAAATGGTCGGCTTTCTTTCTTTTTTTGTCTATCTGATCGTCCTGGGATTGCTCTTGGCCTTACGCTATCATAATGAGAAAGCCAACCGGTTGATCGGGTTTTTCCTGAAGCGCCTTCCTCAGGGATTAGCCCAAAAAATCAAAAAAACCATTGACTCCTTTGTCCTGGGACTGGAGATATTGCAAAAGACCAGGGATATTTGGATCATCATCGGCTATTCCTGTTTTCTCTGGGTGGTTATCAGCCTGTCTTTTTATCTTCTGTTTATGGCCTTTCATCTCGATCTTCCCCTTCTGGCCGCTTTTTTTCTTTTAGTGGTCCTGGCTTTTGGTGTGAGCATCCCCTCAGCGCCGGGATTTATCGGAACCTTCCATTGGGCTTGTGCCGCGGCCTTGGTTTTTTTGGGGATCGAGGTCAACCTGGCCAAAAGTTTTTCCCTTTTGTTATGGTTTGTCGGTTTCATCCCCTCCGTTTTGTTGGGGCTCTTCTCCCTGGGGAAAGAGGGGATGTCGATGAAACAACTCCAGGAGACCGAGAAGGAATAAATCATGTCCACCCAGGTTAAAGATGTTTCCGCGGCCCTGGCCTACCAGGTTAAAAAAGAGATCGCTGAAAACTATTTTGGGACCCGTAAGGCCCTGGAAGAGGAACGGGAGGACCTGCTCCGTGAAAGGAAAGAATTGGAGGAGGCCTGGGCCCGGACGGTTTTTCCCAATCTGATAAGGATTTGTCAGACCCTGGTCGGGGAAGGTGAAAGCCGGGCTTTTTTGAACCTGATCCGAAGAGAGGACCTGCTGCCATTGATCCAAAAGGATTTAAAAGGTCCAGGCGGCGATTTTTCCCCGGCCGCGTGTGAAATTCCGTTTGCCTTGACGGCTAAAGGAAAATTCAAAAAGCTGATTTTTTCCTTATATCAATCGGCAAAAACCAATGAGGAATCCCTTTGGAATACCTTCCGGTCCCACCAAAAAAAAGTGGATCTGTTCAATGAGGACCTGAACCAGTTTACCTCCTGTTACAGCCTTTCCGATATCCTGTCTCTCACCCATTCCTTTGAAAGCAGGGATGACTTGAAAGGGGTTCTGGGGGAAAACAGCGATCCCCGGGCCATTCCTTTGCTGGAAGAAAAAATGATCCTGAGGCCGATTGATCCGGGTCGCGGGGGAGGGGCTTTCCTTCAACCCTTACCGCCGCTGAAGGAAATTCAAAATCCCTTGAAGCTTTTACTGGACCTGGCCTTCCAAACCCATTGCTCGGAAATCAAGAATAAATTACAGCCGACTTAGATGGCACCGGAGTACCCCCTTTGCGACCCCTGATGGACACCATTGAAAATCCGGATCGAATCATCACCTTCCTTGAGGTCTTCCGAAAGGCTCTGATACAGCTGGGAATCGTCGTCCTGATTTTTGCCGTGGTCGGATATGGTTTTGCCAAAACCATTTTGACTTTTTTGCAAAAGCATACCGGAGTTTCCCTGGCCTTTTACGGACTTTCAGAAACCTTCCTGGCCTTGCTCAATATTGCCTTGTTTTCGTCTTTATTTATTACCATGCCTTTTCTGTTGTTTAAGGTCCTGGCGGCCTTGCGGGCCGTCTTTGCCTCTTTGTCCCGGAAAATGATGATGGGTTTCTGGATCGGAGCGGTTTTTTTATTCTACCTGGGGGCCGGTTTCTGCCTTTTTATCACCCTCCCTTATGGGGTCAAGTTTCTCTTGAGCTATCAGAGCAGCCATCTGGAGGCCCTTATTTCCGTAAAAAAATTTATCTCCTTTTCCCTCCTTTTCATCTTTGCTTTTGGAATTATCTTTGAGCTGCCCCTGATCATGATCCTTTTGGGCCGGATCGGTCTGGTGGAAGTGCAGTGGCTGACCCGTTATCGCCGCTATGCCGTGCTGGTGATTGCCGTCCTGTCGGCGATTTTAACCCCCACCCCGGATGCTTTTAACATGATGCTCATGGCCGGTCCCCTTTATCTGCTTTTCGAGATCGGACTGTTGGGGATGCGTCTCTGGGGAAAAAGCAAACCGTAGTTCCTCATGATCGGCCGAAGGAAATGGGGTCTGGTCCAAGAACCATACTGGAAATTGTATTGATTTTTTCCCAGGTTAACAGGTAGAATACTTTCAGATTTCATTAATTCAATAAGGAGAACCCATGAAAATCGCTGTCAGCGGAAAAGGAGGGGTGGGTAAAACCACTCTGTCGGCTTTTATTATCAAAGCCTTTAGTGATCGGGGACATAAAGTACTGGCCATCGATGCCGATCCGGACGCCAACCTGGCCGGGGCTTTGGGCTTTGAGCATCCCGAAACCATTACCCCCATTTCGGAAATGAAGGACCTGATCGGAGAACGTACCGAATCCCAGCCGGGCTCTTATGGTACTTTTTTTAAATTAAATCCCCAGGTCAGTGATCTGCCGGAAAAACTCTCCCTTAAAAAAGACCATATTCGACTGATGGTTTTGGGAGGGGTAAAAAAAGGGGGCGGGGGTTGCATCTGTCCGGAAAGCGTCATGTTAAAAACAATGATCACCCATCTGATCCTGGCCAGAGACGAGGTGGTGGTTTTGGATATGGAGGCCGGTATCGAACATTTGGGCCGGGGTACGGCCTCAGCAGTCGATAAACTGATCGTCGTCGTCGAACCGGGAAAACGAAGCATTGAAACGGCGCATCATATCCAAAAGCTGAGCCGGGATATCGGACTGAAAAATATCGTCCTGGTGGGAAATAAAATCAGGGGGGATCAGGATATCGCCTTTCTTCAAAAGCAATTACCCGAGTTTTCTTTTTTAGGTTTTCTGCCTTACGACAATCAGATTATCGAAGCCGACCTGGAAGGAAAGGCCCCTTTTGAAAAAGAACAGGGCCTGGCTGCGCAAGTTGGAGCCATGGTCGATAAATTGATTGCCGAGAAAGGTTTGAATTCCCAATAACGGCTATTCATCGGAAGAGTCCCTCGTTGGGCCTTTATGGCAACAGACTGGTCATCACATAAACTTAAAATTCCTTGACAATCCCATTTAAACCAATTAAATTCGCCCAATTTGCATCACCATAACGATCCCATCCCCAGTGATATTTAAGGAGAACCTCTGATGGCTCCTACGGCAACCTTCGAAGATGGACCGGATTTATTAATACAGGTCAAGGACGAAATCCTGGATGTTTTGAATCAGCTTCGGGAGACCTCCGATCGGTTGCAAAAAGGATTAGACGTACCCGGTGAAAAAGTCAATTCTCTATTGGCTCGAGGAGAAGCCCTGGCTCAAAGAATTGGTTCTCTGCCGGGGATGGGACAGGCCGGGGAAGAATTTTTGATGCATGTCAATAAGATCGGTCAAGCCATTAAAGACCTGCAGAACTTTGATGCCTTAAAAAAAGAAAATCTCGTCACCGGCGTAAAATTTTAGTCCCATTGACTTAACCCGGGTTTGTGGAATCAGGGGGGAATGGATTTTTCAGACCGGCACTCCATGACTCCAGTTCTCCCATCGAAAAGTTAGAAAAAAAATTCAGATTAAACCGCCATGCCCCGCAAGTGGCGTGTCACCACCAAATATGAAAACAGAGCTCGTTTGATTTTAAACTCTATTTTCGCGCTAAAGCTGTAAGAATCGAATAAGATTAATTTATGGTTGCTATTTGGTTAAAGATATGTTAGGGATACATTAAATTTAGGAGTATCCCCTGTTGGATCGTGACCGCCTTGGTGTCAACCGCATACTCCCGGCAGGACGGAAAGGATGGGGAATGAAGAGAGTAGTTCTAGTTTGGGCGCTTTTGGCTTGGGTTTTTTTTCCTGTTTCATTTTTTTCTAATGCTTATGGTTTAACCCCTCCCAATCCCAGGGGGCACTTATCCACTCCGATTCCGGAATTAATGCCGGATCTCGATCCCATAATCTCCAGTCCTTCCATAATCCCCAATTCAACCCTATCGCCAATGCATTCGATGGACCTGACTCCGCCGCTTTTGTTGGAAGAAAACAAGACGGAAAACGGGCCGGGCGCCCTCCCGCCGGTGATCAAGCCCTCTCGGGAAGAAATCAAGGAAAAGGTTTTACTTGAGTTGAAAGAGCTTGAAAAGGGTGGGCCTGAAAAGATAATGGCTCCCTTTGACATTCCCATCGTCATTAATGATCAGGTGGAATACTTTATTGATTATTTCCAAACTAAACTGCGTAACCGTTTTACTTTATGGATGGGTCGATCCACCCGTTATATGTCGATGATGAAAAAAATATTACGGGAGCACCGTCTGCCGGAGGATTTGATCTACCTGGCCATGATTGAGAGCGGTTTCAGCACCAAGGCCTATTCCCGCGCTCATGCGGCAGGGCCCTGGCAGTTTATACGGGAAACGGGGGAACGATACGGACTTCGGGTGAATTCCTGGGTGGATGAAAGAAAAGACCCGATTAAATCGACCCGGGCCGCAGCCCAACACCTTTCCGATCTCTATAATCGGTTTGGTTCCTGGTATCTGGCTGCCGCCGGATATAATGCCGGCGAAGGAAAAATTTCCAGGGCTCTGGCAATGTATAATGCCAGTAATTTTTGGGAAATTTCGGCCGACCACTGCCATTATATCAAAGAAGAGACTAAACAATATGTCCCCAAGATGATTGCGGCCGCTCTCATTGCCAAAGAACCCGAGAAATACGGGTTTTCAAAAATTTCCTATCTGCCGCCCTGGACCTTTGATGAGGTCATTGTTCCCGGAAACGTGGAATTGAAGGATGTGGCCGCTGCCATTGGCGAGGATGTGAATACGATTGTCGACCTGAATCCGGAATTGAAGAGATGGGTCACTCCTCCAGGGGGCTCCGACTATACGATTCGAATTCCCAAAGGGGCCAAAGAAAAGCTGTTGGAAAATTATGCCCAGTTGATCAAACCAAAGGCACGGGTGATCTATGCCGAACACCGGGTCAAGAAAGGAGAGCGACTGGCTTCCATTTCCAAAAGATACGGGGTTAAAGCCGGTGTCATTGCCCGGGCCAATCGGATCAAGACCCACGATCCGCTTAATGCGGGTCTGGTTTTGTTGATACCGAAGAAAACCGGTGCTCACGGATTTCCGTCCGACCTCGAGTCTCTCGATCAAGAGAACCAGAATGAAAAAAGTGTATCGTCGCGAGCTTCCCGGAACAACCGGGGAGGGAAATCTCTGGTGGCCGCTAATAAGGGCAAGGAAAAAAATGCCTCCCCCGTCCGCCTTCAATACCAGATCAAGAAAGGGGATTCCTTAGCCTCCATTGCTGAAAAATTTGATGTTGAGGTTTCGATGATCAAGAAGTGGAATAATGCCAAAGGCGGTCCCAAAATCCATCAAGGGAAAACTTTGACCCTGTTTATAGCCAAAGGTAATCCAGACCGGGATGACCCCAAAAAAAACGGTAGACCCCTAAAGTCAAATTTCAAGAAAACAAGAGGGGAAACAGCGGGCCGAATAAAACTGGTCAATTATACCGTTAAAAAAGGGGACAGTCTATTTGAAATCGCTCAAAAGTTCAATACCACTCCCCAGCAAATCCGAACCTGGAACCGTCTTTCGGCTAAAGAGACCATCAAAGCGGGAGACAAACTCAGCTTGAAATTAAAAAGACCCGCCGTCGAGAATATTTAGTGCAAAAATAGGGTTCAAGGTTTCAAGGGTTCGGTCGCTCGACTTGGTCGAGCTTTAGAAAAGGTTCCCATCCGGGAACCGCAGGGTTTTAAATTCCACGCTTTTCACCTGACCCCTTGAATCCTTGAACCCTTCGTTCTTGTCTTTTTCCTACATAATCTTTTTTAATTCTTCTTCAAGGATCGGAACGACTTCAAACAGATCTCCGACGATCCCATAGTCGGCCTTTTGAAAAATAGGGGCATCGGGATCCTTGTTGACGGCTACAATAACTTTGGAAGAGCCCATGCCGGCCAGATGCTGAATGGCCCCTGAAATACCGCAGGCCACATAAAGATTGGGGTTGACCACTTTACCGGTTTGACCGACCTGGTCGCTTTGGGGTCTCCACCCGGCATCCACCGCCGAGCGGGAGGCTCCGACAGTCGCCCCTATCACGTCGGCCAATTTTTCCAGGATGGCGAAGTTGGCCGCTTCTTTCATGCCCCGGCCCCCGGAAACGATACAAGTGGCTTCGGTCAAATCCACTTTGCCGCTCTGATCGGCCAGTTCTTCCACCAGCTTTGTCCGCAGGTCTTCGGGTTTGATGGAAACTGCAACCGTTACAACCTCGGCGGTTCGGGAGGCATCAGGTTCCTGGATCGAGAAAACATTCGGACGGCAGGAAGCCATCTGGGGCCGGGCTGTTTCACAAGCCACATCGGCATAGATTTTTCCGGCATACATGGGACGCCTGGCGATCAATAACCCGTCTTCCAGTCGCAAACCCACACAGTCCATGGCCAAGCCTGTTTCCAGACGGGCCGCCAATTTGGCGGCCAACTCTTTTCCTTGTTGGCTGGCTCCTCCTAAAACAATATCCGGTTCCTGAGTTTTAATAAGCTCACTTAGAACCGCGGTAAAGGCCTCAGGGGTATAAGAGGCTAATTCCGGGGCATCGGCCACATAAATGGTTTCCGCCCCATAAGCGGCCAGTTTTTTGGCTACTTCGGTGATCTGATGACCCAAGACGGCGACCGCCAAAGGCTGCCCCGATTGATCAGCGAGACGTCGTCCTTCACTGACCAGTTCAAACGATATCTTGCGGAGGGTTCCCCCTCTTTGTTCTGCAATAACCAATATTCCTTTTGCCATAGCCTTTTCTCCTTCACTAAATAATTTTGGCTTCTTCACGTAAGAGTTTGACCAGGATCGTCCCTTTTTCCTGGGGGGTTTCTCCTTCAATAATCCTGCCTGCTTTTCGTTCGGGGGGTGGGACCAGTGCCCGTATTTTCAGCTTGGAACCTGCTTGACCGACCTGATCGGGAGAAAGGCCTAGGTCACCCAATTTCTTGGCCGCCAAAGGCTTTTTTTTGGCCTTCATGATTCCCGGCAAAGAGGCATAGCGGGGCTCGTTCAAGCCCTTTTGAGTGGTTATTAAGGCAGGCAATGGGGCTTCAAAGACCCAAGTGGCCCCTTCTACCGGTCTCTGCACTTTCACCTTGGCTTTATCATCGGAAATTTCCACCTTGGTGATAACCGACAACAAAGGAATTTGCATTAATTCGGATAAGGCCGCCCCAACCTGGGCATTATCGTCATCTACGGCACGTTGCCCGCAGAAAATCAGATCAAAGGGGACTTGTTTGACGGCGGCAGCCAAAACCCGGGCCGTGGCCAGGGCATCTCCGCCATCGGCGTCCGGATCGTCCACATGAATGGCCTCATCCGCCCCCATAGCCAAGGCGGTCCGTAATGACTCAACAACTCTCTGAGGACCAACACCGATCACTGTTACCTTTCCACCTGCTTTTTCTTTAATCCGCAGGGCTTCTTCCACCCCGAATTCATCATAGGGATTCATGACCCATTTAATATCGCCGGTTTGAATCCCTTTCCCTCCGGAATCAATTTTAATTTGGCTTTCGGTATCCGGTACTTGTTTGATGCAGACCAATATATTCACGTCATCCTCCTTTTCTGCCCTTCTCCAATAACCCTGGAAGGGTTGGGTTTAATTAAATATTTCCTGTTCAAGTCCTTTACTGTTTCTAGGGAGTCGTTTGTGAAGGAAATCTCATTCCTCATATAATAAAGGATTTTTTCTGTCAAGTATTTATTTTCTTTCAGAATCAATTAGTGACTTAAGAATGAAATTCTACGTAAGTTGGATAGAGTTTATTATTATACAGGCCTTATACCCGGACCAATGAAGAAATTCCGAAATGTTTCGGATATCCAGTTTTGGTTCCGGCTGGTCCGGGTTGGGTTAAAAAATCAATAATTGTTTCCATGGTGGTTGCTCAATGCCAAATTTATTTTCCGCTAAAGGAAATCCACTGCCTCCGGTTACACTACAATTAAACCGTCATGCCACGCTTTTTAGTGGCGTGACACCACGAGCCGGTCGGGCCGCTCGATTTCATCGAGCTTTTGAAAAGG
>CAZSTT010000137.1:7123-10041 GCA_964609705.1 uncultured Thermodesulfobacteriota bacterium | reverse complement strand
TTCCACATAACGAAACACAGCACCAGCATGGTTACGACATGAAGATAATAACCGCCAACTAGAGAATTGGTAAAACGCTGCAACCCGGAAAGGCCTAATTCCCCGCCGGTATAATCGGGTAAAGCATAAATAATTCCTATCAAAATGATTGGGAAGGCCAAGGTGGTCAGGGCCAGGTAGGTGTGTTTTAATCTTAGACAGGGTATTCCGACAATAAGGCCGGCCAGGATGGCCACCAAGGCCCCTAAAGGTACACTGCCCCAGGGGGGGATATGGGCATGAAGGTTCATAAGGGCCGAGGCGTAGGCTCCCACTCCAAAGAATAAGGCATGGCCGAAATTCATCTGGCCGGTGAAGCCGGATAAAAGGTCCCAACTGGCAGCCAGAATGGCAAAAATGCTGGTTAAAATGATTATACGGATGATATAAGGATCCCGGGTTATCAAGGGCATGATCAGGAGGATAAGGACAAAAAGGCCGACAATGGTTCGACTGGGAAGGACCAAGACTTCCCCTCTGATGAGCGTGATCAGTTTTCTGAAATAAAATCCAAGAAGACCCATGCCTTTTACCTCTCTTCCTCAAATGCTATGCCAAAGAGACCTTCCGGCCGTATTAGCAGGACTATGATCATGATCGACAGGGCCACGGGTCCTTTTAAGAATGCACCTGCTGGGATCAGAAAAGTCACCAGGGCCTCAGTGAATCCCAGTATATAAGCGGCCACAAAACTTCCCTTGATGCTGCCCAATCCGCCCAGGACCACGACGGCCATCATTAAAATCAAAGGTTCCATCCACATAAAAGGACTCAAGACGGCAAGGGGGGCGATCACCGCTCCGGTGAAGCCGGCCAGGGCCACCGAGATCCCGAGGGTGGTCATAGCTAAACGGCTCTCGTTCATACCCATCAGATTGGCTACCTCCCGGTCCTCAGCCGTAGAGCGGATGGCCAAACCCAATCTGGTCTTCATCAACAAAAACCAGACAAGAATAAGAATCACCAAGACCACCCCGAAAGTCAGCAGCTGCTGAAAAAAGACCTTATTCCCTCCAATGGTAAAGTATCCTCCAATCAGGGAGTTGACGCTGCGGTAGTCCCCGGTGAAGATCAGCAACGTGACCTCCTGCAAAACCATGGCCAGGGCAATGGTAGCTATCAGCACCGCACCTTCGTGTTCACGTATCGGGTCGATCACAAACTTGTAAGCCAGCAAGCCCAAGAAAGTGACAGCGATAACAGCGATCAGCATCGATAAGACGGCATTAAGACCGAGACGGAGGGACAGATAATAAATAATGTAAGCAGCCACCATATAAAAGGCGGTGTGGGCGATGTTGACAATACGGGCCACCCCGAAAATCAAGGAAAAACCAATGGCCAGCAGGGCCAGCATACTGCCGGTGATCAGACCGGTAATTAGTATATTCATAAGGCCTCAGAATAAATAGGATTCAAGGATTCAGGGGGTCAAGGATTCAAGGGGAGAGGATTGAAAATTCACTCGAATCCTTTAATCCTCGACCCCTTGAACCCTTTAATTCTTTTAACTATTTTTTCATCCAGGGGGGTAGTTTAATAGGCACTATCCCTGAATAAGAGACCTCCGGGGCAGTTGCTGATTGCTTCCATTTATAGGGCCAGACCCCGACAAACTTGCCATCCTGCCATTGGCCGGCCACACCTGTCAGATATCCGGGCCCCCAGGTTAAATCATGGAGGTGGTTGCCCTGGGCATCCTTCATATATTTAACTTTTCCACCGGTGGTATAGTATTCCCGGTTTTCGAGGTGGGCGACGATCTTATCGGCATCCAGGTTCCCAACGGCTTGTATGGACGGAATCAGGCCATAAATAATGGCACCATAGGTGTCGGCCGTATAGGTCGGGGTCTCCCCGAAAGCTTTTATATATCGATCAATAAAAGACTTGGTCACCGTGGTTATGTCAACCCCTTTGATATACGTGTTCTGCGTAATAACATAATTTCCCATGCCTTTGGTGGCTTCCCAGAAGCCGTCTTTTTGACCCTCCACGTTGATGCCCACCTGAAGGGCCGGTATCTTTAGTTCCCCGGCTTGACGAGCGAAGGTAATTCCTACCGAGGCCGAGAAAAGGGTGAAGATCAGGTTCGCCCCGCTTTTTTGAACGGCCGAAAGTTCCGCCGTCACATCAGTGGCCTTATCGGATGGCCGCCAGGTCCCAACAAGCTCCAGACCCATCTTGGGAAGAGTGGCTTGGGCTGCCGTGACCATTCCCTCCACCCATACCGCCTTCTCGGCCACGAGGGCCACTTTGACCGGAACCTTTAATTCTCTTTTTATAACTTCCGCGGCTGAGGCTATATGGGCAAAGCTGGCAGCGGCCAGATAGTTGGAATTAAATGGGGTCCCTCGGAACCAGTATTTATACCGATTATAATCTTTGGCCACCCGTTCACAAATCGAAGGGGTTGCGGCCCCACAGCCGATAAAGATCTTTTTGTAGTCCATGGCAATATCCTGCATGGCCAGAACCGCCTCGGTCCTGAACCCGCCGACCACAAAATCCACCTTATCCTGGGTCATTAAGCGTTCCATGGCGTTGGTAGCATCGGTGACATTGATAAATTCATTGGAGTCGGCCTTGACTAATTCAATTTTCATTTTTTCATTCCCAACTTGCACCCCACCCTTGGCATTGATCTCCTCCATGGCCATGGTGGCCCCGTTCCAATGGCCCTTGCCTTGAACAAAATTCATCGGACCGATAACACCAATTTTAATAGTCCGCCCCCAGGCCGGGAAACACATTCCTACGACCAGGGAGGCCACGAGCAACAGGCCCCAACTAAAAGTAAACTTCTTCATTGCTTCTTCTCCTTTCAAGTTTTTGGGTTGATTTTTTTGGGAAATGGTTAGAGGTTAATCCGAATGAAT
>CAZSTT010000137.1:0-7023 GCA_964609705.1 uncultured Thermodesulfobacteriota bacterium | reverse complement strand
ATGAAAAAATGGAAAACCCCTTCGGCCTCCACCTGGGGGACGGAATTCCAATATGTCTGTTTTAACGATGAATGCGGCTATTTTGTTCGCGGTTGGGACTGGACCTTGAAGACCATGAAGGCCAACGCCTCCTATCGGCACCGATACGATCCAGCCACCGGAGAGGAAGGTCCGGTACCGGTTTGGTCTTATGATGCCTTAAAGCCTGATATCATCGAAGAATAGTATAAAGGCCGAAAATGATAGACAAGTTCGAAATAAGTCGCCCAAACCCAAATCAGGTCATTCCGGCGAAAGCCGGAATCCAGGAATTCGGAACTGGTTTCCTGCGTCCGCCGGGACGATGTCTGGACTCCGTCGCCTGTCCCGGACCACGATCCAGGATTCGCCGGGGTAACGACTTCTTACGAGTCCAAAATGATTAAGCCTGGCCGGAATGATCCCTGCCCTTGTGGAAGCGGGAAAAAGTTTAAAAGATGCCACCTTGGCCGGGAAGGGGAGCTTTATCTCAGGAAAAATGAGCCCTTAGACCAGGAGGCCGGACAACAGATATGCCGCCTCCCCGAGGTCTATTACGGCCGGTCTAAAAAAATAATCAAGTCATTAATTGAAGAAGGACATCTGGAGGGTTCCCTTACTATTAAATGTATTGATCTGGAGGCCTATCGAAATCTGGGAGTTTCCGGACAGGAGATTCCGGCCAAGTCCCTGACCGAAAGTTCCGGAATCATGGTCAATCCCAATAAAACCAGGGAATCGGACCCAAACCATATCTATTTGGCCATCACCCCTAAAATTCAGGATTCCACCTTGATCCATCAGGTGGCCCATGTCCTGGATTTTTTAAAAGGATCAAGACAGCAGCCCGGATCTTATCAGCAAAAGAGTCTGGAAACCGGGATTCCGATTGAACATTTGGACCACACCCAGGAGTTTGGCTATTGGCTGGATTTATTAATGAACCGGTTTAAGGTGGAACTGGATGCAGAAGATGCCATCGTTTCCTACCTTTACCAAAATAAACTTCTTTTTACCACCGAGGAAATAAAAACCCAGGATATGACGACCCTTATCTTCCGCTCCAAACAGATCCTGGATTTTTTAATAACCCATAAGGCCGAGATTAATAGCCTGATTAAAGGCAAGGCGGGATATATTGGAAAGCAGTAAAAAACGTTCGTCGTATTGCATTCGGCGTTCGTCGAAAAAAACAAACCCCTTTTGGTTAAAATCCCACTCCTTTTTATTATCTTGATTTTCTGAACTGAGAACTGGTCGCTGGTCCGCATCCGGAAAGAGGACTTTTTACGCCGAACGCTGAACGCCGAACGTTTTTTCCTCTTCAGCCGCATTCCCCATGTTGCCCCAGTCCTTCAAAAGCTGCCAGAATCTGTTTCTCCAGTTTCCTGCGCTTTTCCGTCAAGGGGAGAAATTTGAAATCCGCCAGTTGAGACAGAAGACTGGCCTTATCCGGAATAACGTCCCAACCGCTATCCAGACTCTCTCCGGACAGGGTATTAAGAAGCGCCGCCTCCGTCCCATTGGTGACCAAAGTTAAGGGGATCTGGTATTCGGAAAACAGGCGAGCCAGAGCCAGGGCAGCCCTTTCCCGGGCCAGGATAGAACCGGTCCCACACTTTATCATAACCAGCCGCTGACCTTGTAACCGGATTACCAGAGAAACCGTGAGTTGGAAAATTTCCTTATCCGTGGTCAGTTCAAAAGGCACTTCTTCCTCGATATCTTCGGATAGGTATCCTTTCTTCCCCAGCAAAAGGCCAAGCACCTTTTCCCGAATTACCCCATCGTTTATCTTTTCATGAGCCGAAGGGGCATTAACCCCTTCCCGGAATTGATCACCAGGACAACTATCAACCATTTCTTTCTCCTAATCTAATTTTCCAGGAAATATATTTGAAATTCTTTATTCAGGAGCCAGGATTGTTTGAGGATCGCAGCTCTTGAGTTGAGTCCCCCCATGGCCGGATCGACGAACTTGAGGTTAAAGGCCTTTGCCTCTTGCCTCGCACCTCACTCCTGCTCTTCCTTCACCTTGCACTTTCAAAAGAGTAATCCCCGTTTTTGATGTATCCCAAATCTCCCTCATAAATCATAGTCCTGGTCTGTTGGGCAATGAGTTCCGGATCCATTTCGATTTTGGCCACTCCGGTCTCAAGGGCCGCCTTGGCCACCGCCTTAGCCACCATGGGGGGAACGCGAAAATCCATTCCCCGGGGAATAATGTAATCCGGTTCCAGTTCTTTATCCTGAATCATACCGGCAATGGCTTGGGCAGCGGCGATTTTCATAGGTTCGTTGATTACCCTGGCCCGGACATCCAAGGCTCCCCGAAAGACGCCGGGAAATACCAGGGAATTATTGACCTGGTTGGGTAAATCCGACCGGCCGGTGGCCACAATCAACGCCCCGGCATTTTTGGCCTGCTCTGGAAGGATCTCCGGAGTGGGGTTAGCCAAGGCGAAAATAATCGGGTCCTTGGCCATGGAACGGACCATATCCTGGGTTAACGCCCCGGCAACCGAAAGTCCGACAAAGGCATCCGCCCCGCGGATGACTTGGGACAAGTCCCCCCTTTTTTTCTCTGGATTGGTCTGTTCGGCCATTTCCTTCTTGATCCAGTTCATACCCTCATCTCGATCGACAT
The DNA here is from genome assembly GCA_964609705.1 of uncultured Thermodesulfobacteriota bacterium. GTDB lineage: Bacteria > Desulfobacterota > RBG-13-43-22 > RBG-13-43-22 > RBG-13-43-22 > RBG-13-43-22. Next base: position 4,358 of record CAZSTT010000137.1, on the reverse strand, counting down.
ATATGGCCCCCCGGGTGTCACAAAGAATAATCCGCCGAACCCCCATTTCCAAAAACAGTTTACTGACGGCGATGGCCGCGGCCCCGGCCCCATTAATGACGACCTCCAGATCCTCCAGTTTTCGATCGGAGATCTTCAGGGCATTGAGCAAGGCGGCCGTGACGATAATGGCCGTCCCATGCTGATCATCATGAAAGACCGGGATATTCATTTCTTCCTTAAGCCGTTTTTCAATATAAAAACATCGAGGGGCCGAGATATCCTCTAAATTGATCCCGCCGAAAGGGGCCTCCATCCTTTTTACTATTTCAATGATTTCATCCGCTTCCTGGGTGGCCAGACAAAGAGGAAAGGCTTCCACTCCCCCGAAGGTTTGAAACAGGATGGCTTTACCTTCCATGACCGGCATGGCGGCCCGGGCACCGATATTTCCCAGGCCGAGAACGGCACTGCCGTCGGTGACAATGGCCACTAAATTCCCTTTACCCGTCAATTCATAAACCAGCTCAGGGTTTTCCCGGATCATCCGGGCCGGCCTTTCCGCTAAAGGCGGAAGATAAAACTGACCTAAAATATAATTATCCCGGATCGCGATTTTATTCTTGATCTGAAGAACCCCTTGATACCTGCGATGCAGTTCAAGGGACTCATCCTTTAATGATTGGGGGATGCCGGAAGGAGGGGGGACCGGCCAGTGCCCTTCATAGACATATTGAAGGGTCTTCTCGGCGATCTGGGCCGGATCGGTTTCACCTTGGGCCTCCCCGGTTTCAATGGCTGCTCTGGCCACAGCCTCGGCGATTCGGGGGGCAACCCGAAAATCAAAAATTTTTGGCATGACATAATCGGGAGACAACTCCTCCGGGGTGACACAATCCGCCAGGGCTTGAGCAGCGGCCAGGGCCATGGTATCATTGATATTACTGGCCCGGCTGCCCAGTATGCCCCGGAAAAATCCGGGAAAGATCATAGCCACATCCGATTGATTGGGGAAATCCGCTCGATTGAAGACCATCACCCTGGCCCCGGCCTGTCGGGCTTCTTCGGGCATGATTTCCGGTGTCGGAGTAGCCAAAGCCATTATGACCGGGTTCTTGGCCATCAAGCTAATCATGGCCGGTTTCAATGCCCCTCCGACCGAAAGTCCGACAAAGGCATCGGCCCCTTTTAAAGCCCCTTCCAAAGGTCCGGTGAAGTTTTCCGGATTGGTTTTCTTGACAATCTCCCATTTGGCCCAGCTCATCGCCCTGGGCCGGTATTTGTATAAGGCCCCCTCCCGGTCACAAACGATGACCTGTTTGATACCGGCTTTAACTAACAGGTCGGCCGTGGCCAATCCGGCCATTCCGGCCCCGTTGATGACCAGCCGGGCTTGAAGCAGATCCTTGCCGACGATCTTCATGGAATTGATGAGGGCTGCCAAAACCGGGATGGCCACACCCAGACCGTGATTGTTAAAAACTGGAATGTCGGCCCCCCGTTCGAGATGGTCCGTTATAGTGAAGCTGTGGGGACTGGCGATGTCTTCCAGACAAAAAGCCCCGAAGGTCGAGGTCAGGGCCAGGGCGGTATCGATAAATTCGTAAGGATCCTGGGTCCTGAGACAGATAGGGATAGCATCCACCCCGGCAAAGGTCTTGAAGATGACCGCCTTCCCTTCCATCACCGGAATGGCCGCTTCAGGCCCGGCATGACCTAAGCGAAACAAACCGGATCCGTCGGTCAGTATTCCCACAAAGTTCCCCCGGCAGGACAAAGAAAAAGATTGGACCGGGTCCCGGGCGATTTCTAAACATGGTTCCGCCACACCCGGGGTATAGACCAGACTTAAGATGTTGACATCTTTAATAGGGATCTTGGACGTGATTCCAATTACTCCACGATATTTTCTCCGATAGGCCAGAGCCTCTTCGCCGGCCCCGTTTTCAAACAACATTCTATTCTCCTTAATAAAAAAGGATTCAAGGGGTCAAGGGGTCAAGTGAAAGGCGTGAAAATTAAGACACTTGAATCCTCGAACCCTTTTTTTGAACTTAAAACTATTCCCTGAAAATTATAAAAACCTATAAAAGCTCTGATCTTTATTCAAGACCTTAGCCCCTTTCTCCTTGATCACCGCCATATTTTCCAACCGGACTCCGCCCCATCCCGGCAGATAAATACCTGGCTCAATCGTTACCACCATTCCCGGCTTTAAGGGATCCGCCTTGGCCGGGCTAAGACTGGGCAATTCATGGATGGCCAATCCCACACCGTGGCCTAAAGAATGTTTGAAATATTTTCCATAACCCCCTTTGTCAATAACCGATCGGGCCAAGGCATCGGCAGCGGCTGTGGTCAGTCCGGCATTTATCCCCTTTTCGGCCTGGAGCTGGGCCTGGCGGACCAGAGAATAAACTTCTTTAAAACGGTCGGTTGGCTGTCCCAGAAAAACGGTCCGGGAAAGATCGGAACAATAACCACTCCATTTGCTGCCAAAGTCGAACAGGATCGGTTCGCCCTTTTTAATTTCCCGATCTGTTGGTTCCGCATGGGGGAGTGCGGCATTGGGTCCAGAGGCAACGATCGGCTCAAAGGCCTGATCTTCTCCTCCGGATAAATGAATATGTTGTTTTATCTGCCAGGCGATTTCTTTTTCGGTTTTCCCCGGCCGTAACATCTTGCTGATCTGTTGGAAAACCTCTTCAGTGATAGACAGGGACTTCTTGATCGCCGCGATTTCCCGTTGGTCTTTCTGCGCCCTTAAATCCTCTACCAACTGGTGAGTCGGGAGGAAAGAAATTGAATTCCCTGAGGATCTTATTAATTTTTTTAGTCTTTGAAAGGTGAAAAAGCTCAAGGAATGGGCTTCAAAAGCCATTTTTTTTATAGATTTCAAAAGGATTCCGATTTCCGGCCAGGAGACCTCCAATCCTTTCCTATATATAAATGGATAATATCCCCTGGCCTGATTTTGGGCCTCTCCTTCAAATCGGGGGTCTGTTCCCAGAATAGCCAGATTTTTGCCGATAATTAGAAACCCGGAGGATTCATTAAGCTGAGGGTCGCCGGGTTTGAACCCGCTCAGATACCTCCGGTTTTCCGGTTGAGAGATGAGGATACCGGAAAGGGCTCTTTTCTTTAATTCTTTTTGGAGGCAATGGACACGATCCAGATATGGATCAGGGATTGATTTTTTTTTTATCATGAGCTCCTGCCGTCGAATTACATCTTATTATTCTCAATCCCAGGTTGCCTGGGGAAGGAGGCTTCACACAATGCTAAACCTGGTGCGGATGTTAGGCCAAGTAAAAAGAGTATAAAATAAACCTCTTGGGGAGGCAAGGGAAAACCTTCCCGAAATTGGTTTGCTGATTTAGGAAGACCCTGCCTTCCCCCGATTCTTTTTGACGAAGTCCCCAAGAGACGTTATTATACCTCCTGAACCTGCTTAGACCCCGATAAACAGGCCGGGCGCTTTAGTTCGAAAATAGGGCTCACCACTCAACGAGCCCTGTTTTCATGTTTCGTGGTGTCACGCCCCTATCGGGGCATGGCGGTTTATTGGATAAAGCTAAAATCAGATTCCCCAATACCTGAAGTGAAGAGTTCAAAGAGGGCAAGCATGGATGAACGACTAACCCACCCTATGGCCAGTTACCAGGATTTAAAGAAGATCTGCCTGGAAATCGCTGCTGAGGTGGGTCCCCCCCTATTCTACCGGGAGAAAAGAGAATCAATCGAAATATCCCGGAGGGCATTTGAACAAGAGGAGACGGTTCAAAAATGTTTAGAGATGGTTGCCCGGGAGGGGTTTTTCGCCGGTCATGCCGAAGCCCATATTCGCAAGGTGGCTATTGATGCCGGGGCTATCGTCCTGAGTGAAGTCGATGAATTGGCCTTTACTGGCCAAATCAGTCCAAGGATTTCTTTTTTGGCCCACATCGCCGGCGTTCTTCATGACATCAAAAGGTCACAACCCGAACATGCCCGCCTCGGCGCCCTTGAAGCCGAAAGACTTCTTAGGTCCTTTGATCTGAAAGAGGTGGAACAACGGATGATCGTTAAGGCCATTGCCAATCACGAGGCCTTTCAACCATCTGAACCGCTTGACTTTTTCGATGCCCAGCTACTTTCGGATGCCCTCTATGACGCCGATAAATTCCAATGGGGGCCGGAAAATTTTACAGTAACGCTCTGGGCCATGCTGGCTTTACGAAAAAGCGAAAATATTCCCCTTCTTTTCCAGAGGTTTCCCCAAAGCATGGAGGGCATTGAACGTATCCGATCCACCTTCCGCACCCCGACCGGCAAGATCTATGGCCCCGATTTTATCAACCGGGGCCTCGAAATAGGCCGTCGGCTATATGCCCGATATA
>CAZSTT010000136.1:6813-10099 GCA_964609705.1 uncultured Thermodesulfobacteriota bacterium | reverse complement strand
ATCGGGGGATTAAAATGCGATTTGTTTCAGTCAGAGAATTAAATACCAAGTCTAAAAAAATCTGGGCACAAATCCAGGAAGACGAGATGGTCATTACCTCTAACGGCAAACCCGTTGCTCTGCTTTCCGGGGTAACGGAAAAAAATCTTGACAAGACCCTTCTGTCCATACGCCGCACCCGTGCCCTTATGGCTTTAGATGAGATGCAAAAGGGTTCTTTGAAAATGGGATTGGATCACCTTCCCGATGCTGAAATTGAAGCAGAAATCAAGGCCGTTCGCAAAAGCCGAAAACGATGATTATTGCCCTGGATACCAATGTTGTCGTTTCGGGCATCTTAAGACCCTATGGAAAAGCGGCGGCTATTCTTCGTCTTGTAGTCAGCGGAATGCTTACCCCGGCCTACGATCAGCGAATATTGGGAGAATATCGAGAGGTCTTAAAACGTCCCAAATTTAAATTCTCGGATGAAACCGTTACGGATTTCCTGTCCGCGATTGAGGAAGAGGGGATGCTGGTTTCTTCCAGACCCCTGCCTTATGCTCTTTCAGACCCTGACGATGAACCTTTTTTGGAAGTAGCCCTCTTTTCAAAAGCCATCGCTCTCATCACCGGAAACAGACGTCACTTCCCAAAGAAAACCTATGGGGAAACAAAAATCCTTTCTCCTGCCGAATTCTTGATGATATTTGGGGATAAATTATAAGTATGGATATGATTTTATCAAGGAATCCGTTTTGATTTCCAAATCTTCTATTTTTGAAGAAACCTATCAAAATTACCTGACCCAGTTGGCCGAGGTCGATCTTGCCTCCGTGGCTGATATCTTAGGGATAGAAATAAAGGATGGCGAAGCCTTGGTTCCCTTGATGGGTAGGACTTACCGGGTTTCTCCCCAGGGGGTTTTTGACCCCTTAGGGAAGGAGCCGTTACACGCCGTCAGCATTTTACTCTGCCGATATCTGCTTCTGTGTCCCGAAAGGGAACCCCAAGGAGATCACTGGGTTACCTATAAGGACTTCAAGGATGCCGCTCCATTTGTCGGCGGATTTATCAGCAATACCGGGAAGGCCCTGGAAAAAGAATTTTCCAGCCGGCTTGGAGATTTGAGGGGGGCCTGTCAACACCTGGGGGCCGCAGAGGCCGACTTGGCCTTGTCTTATCAGATCGTCTACCGATTCGATGTCCTGCCCAGGGTCCCGATCCTGCTGCTGTTTAATGACCGGGATGAAGAATTTCCGGCCCAGGGGGCCCTGCTTTTCCAGCAAAAAGCGGCCGGATATCTGGACATGGAATGTCTGGCTATCCTGGGATGGCTATTGACCGATGCCTTAATTCAGGCCGCTGGAAGGTCCATCAGAACCGTTATGTAGAATTTTGTTCCAGAAGAAAGACCCTGGATGACCCCTCCGCCGTTCATCCTCCCTTGCAACTGTTTCAAGAAATTCTTATCTTATAACACAGACCAAATTGAATAAATCTTTTTAAGGATTCGAGGGAAGATATGGTCGGCTCCGGGAATGGGAAGAAAAAATGAGAGCCGCTTAGAAGAATGCAAAAATCATGACAACACTAAAAAGGGTAGGGGCCTGGCCGGTTGTCGCTCTGGTATTGACTCTGACCTTTGCCGGTCAACCATCCGCAGGATCAAACCATGAGGTGAAAAAAGCAATGACCACACAAAGTTCGACCGAAAAAACAGCCACCTTTGCCGGTGGTTGTTTCTGGTGCAGTGAATCTGATTATAGTAAATTGCCGGGGGTGATCAAAGTGATCTCCGGTTATATGGGTGGACACAAGGAAAATCCAACCTACCAGGAGGTTTCGGAAGGGTCAACCGGCCATGTGGAAGCGATTCAGGTCCTTTACGACCCGAGTCGAATATCCTATGAGGGGCTCCTGACCGTCTTCTGGAGACATATCGATCCGACTGATCCCGGCGGCCAGTTCGCCGATCGGGGGTCTCAATACCGAACCGTTATCTTTTATCATGATGAAGAGCAAAAAACCCTGGCTGAAAAATCTAAAGAAGCCTTAAACCGCTCCGGAAAATTCTCCAGGCCTGTCGCCACCGAGATAAAACCGGCCGGTGTCTTTTATCCGGCCGAAGAATATCATCAGAATTATTCCCGGAAAAATCCATTGCACTACCGGAACTATCGATGGGGGTCGGGAAGAGACCAGTTTATTATCGATACCTGGGCCAAAAAGAATCCCGATCCGCCGGCCGGGGAGAAAAAAGAATATCGAAAACCGGATGAGGCCGATTTAAAAAAGAGGCTCCTTCCCCTTCAGTTTGAGGTGACTCGGCGCAACGGCACCGAACCCGCCTTCCAAAACGAATTCTGGGATAATAAAAAAGAAGGGATTTATGTGGATATCGCCTCCGGAGAGCCCCTGTTCAGTTCTCTGGACAAATATGATTCCGGGACCGGTTGGCCGAGTTTCACAAAACCCCTGGAGCCGGATAGTATAGTGGAAAAGAATGATTCCAGCCATTTCATGAGCCGAACGGAAGTCCGAAGCAAGCACGGTGATTCCCACCTGGGTCATGTCTTCCCCGACGGACCGAAGCCGACCGGATTGCGCTATTGTCTTAATTCCGCGGCCCTGCGCTTCATCCCCAAAGAGGAACTGGAAAAAGAAGGGTATGGGGAGTATAAAAAATTGTTTTGACAGGTCTTATTATTAATGGTCTCATAATAATATTGACTAAATAGGACCGAGGGAGATTTATTTTTAGGGTTGTCCATCCAAAACTTGGTAGCTTCTTTGCCGGGCAAATTATTTAACTAAGTTGAGAGCAGGCCTTCACCAGTGTTCGAAACGGGCTATGGTGTATGCCCTGCCTCGAATCAAACTTAGCTGAACTGGCCGGGATAGGGCGATAAATTACCCTTTGGACAATCCCTAAAAATAAATCTCCCTCGGTCCACAAGCTAAAGCGAACTTAAATGTTTTATGTCAAGACAATTATGAGACCCTTAATAATAGGACTAAAGGGCGATGAACTATGTTAAAGACAGCGGCGGTTTTTCAACTACTGATTATTTTATTGGTCGTGGGTTTCAGCACTTATCAGCTCTTCCTGGGTCGTTTTGATCTGGCCCTGGGGGTGCTTCCTTTTCTGATGGCCTATTATGTTTTTGTCACCATCCGTAACCGGAGAAAAACATCTCTTCCGGGCGAAGAGGAAAGGTGATCGGATCCCCGGGTGTCATTGAAAAAGGCCGGGAGATATTCACCTCCCGGCCTTTTTCCGCTTAAAAATTAATACGAAAAACGG
>CAZSTT010000136.1:5158-6713 GCA_964609705.1 uncultured Thermodesulfobacteriota bacterium | reverse complement strand
CGGGAGATATTCACCTCCCGGCCTTTTTCCGCTTAAAAATTAATACGAAAAACGGTTTATGATTAAAATCTCCAGGTCAGGCCGAATTCGATACTGTCTTCACTCAAATTGGATTCGATCGAAACCGGCTGCCCGTTCACTGCCGTGCCCTGTTCCTTGATACTATTGGAAAAGGCGTGGGTATAACCCAGGTTGATCGAAAATCGATTGGAAAATTCATAACCGATGCCGGCAGTGATATGATGCTCGACTACGGCCGGAAAGCCGATGGCTCTGAAGGTTTCATAATAATAGGTCGGCATGGTTTTCCCCTGGACCTGCTTGGGGGCCTGCCCGTTGAAATTGTTATGTTCGCTTACCGGATTATTCCCATAGTTGTAGCCAAGGCGCAGGGCCAGCTTGGGGATAGGTTTATATTGGGCACCGATCCCGAAGACATACTGATCCTTCCAATCAAAGTCGTTGTAGCCTGTGGCCTTGCTCCAGTTAATCCATTTGCCGTCGACTTCGATCATTAGGACATTGGGGAGGACATCAAAAGCGACCCCGAAACCCGCCTGCTGCGGTGCCTGCAAATCCAGGTCATCCGCGACCCCGTCGCCGTCGAAATCCCTGACCTTGGCATGTTTCACCGACTGGGGGGTCAAATAGGTCAACCCCAACGAGAGGCGGTCCATGAGTCGATAGATCCCCCCTAACTGAACTCCGTACCCATATCCGGTCGAGGAGCCGCTGCGCATATCCAGGGTGGCATAGTCAATGTGAGCGGCCAGCCCGACGGAAAAATTGGGGGTGGGCTGAAAGGCGATGGAGGGGGCGAACTTCATAATCTGCAAGCTGGTATACTCCCCGGCAACCAGGGGGAAGCCGCCGAAGCCTCCAAAACGAGACTGGTCCAGAGCGGTATTCCGATAATCGACCCCCAGACCGGTTACTCCATAAGCGGCCAGCCCGAAGCGCCATTGGGGCATTTCGTTAATTGGAACGGATAGACCGATGGCCGGAATGGCATAGATGCTTTCAGAACTTTTGGCCTGATAGGTCGTTCCGCCTAAATTGATTTTGGCATCCACCTTGGGCATAAAAAGGGTCCCGGCAAAGTTGAACTCGGAATTGGGACAAAATGGCCCGAAACACATGGCCGCCGGATTGGCAAAAACGGCGCTGATGGCATCCTGGGGGGCGGCGATTCCCACCCCGCCCATGGCCCGGGCAATGGGGCCGATGGCCATCAGGTTGTCGCCATTGGTGGCCAAAACCTGGCTTGCTCCCATGAGCAAGACCATCAATAAACATGATACGGTAATAATTTTTCTCATCATTTTTCCTCTCCTTATTTTCGTGTCCCGGCTTCCACAGGAAGCCTCTTCTAAAGCTCGACGATTCGGCTTCCAAAAGGAAGCCTCTTGGGAGCTCGGCATCCGGCATCCGAATGGATGCCTCTTCAAAAGCTCGACAAAGTCGAGCGGGCCGAGCGGATCGAGCGGATCGTGGTCTCACGCCGCCAAAGACCTGGCCTGACGGTCTATCTGTTATTGCTTGACTCTTAATACCC
>CAZSTT010000136.1:0-5058 GCA_964609705.1 uncultured Thermodesulfobacteriota bacterium | reverse complement strand
GCCGCCAAAGACCTGGCCTGACGGTCTATCTGTTATTGCTTGACTCTTAATACCCTTAATACCTGGGTTCGTTTTTTGTCCGGCCTTCCTCCTTTCTTTCTTTTTGGGGTAAGGGGTTAATCAGGGGACCAGGGCCTCGGCTACCATAGATGAAAGAAACTGGACGTTCATCCCCATTTGATAATGGTCGTTTAGATTGCTGAGCTGGGTGTGGCAGTTCTCACAGGCCGTAGCCAGAATCCTGGCCCCGGTTTTTTGGACCTGATCCTTCTTGACTTTGGCTGATTTCATGCGGAAATTCAGGTTGTCCTCACCCAGGGCCACCAATCCGCCCCCGCCGCCGCAACACCAATTGTAGCGGACGTCGTCGATCATCTCCCGGAAATCATCGGTCAAGTATTTCAAAATATATCGGGGTTCATCAATCACTCCGGCATTCCGGGCGATCTGGCAGGGATCATGATAGGTAATCGGATCTTTAAATTTATTCTTATCCAGTTTGATTCTGCCCTCCTTCAGATAACGGGCATGGACCTCGGTGATGGAGGTGACCCTGAAGGGTTGCTTCCCGGACAACTGCTTCATGACCCGGAAGGCTGTTCCGCATTCGCAAATACAGACCTCTTGGACCTGGAGACGGGTGGCTTCATTAATGATGCGATCCAAGATCAGCTTGGTCCGGGATGGGTCTCCCAGAAAAGCCCCGAAGTTGACCGCCTCAAAAAAACTCAAGGTCCAGTTCTCTTGGGCGGCATTAAAGACGGCCGCTGCCGGGACAATCGAATGGGCCCCGGCCAGGGCCACATAGAGCATATGGGCCCCCTGTTTATCAACCGGGATGGGGGTTTGGCCGGCCTCGCTCTTCCATTTTTCGATGACCAGGGACTCCAGGTTTTTTATGGCCGTGAGAAAACCGTCTTTAAACATCTCCAGGGACTTGCCTTTTTCAATGGACATATCGGCCAGCATGGACAGTATTTCCGGTTCCGACTTGTGGCCGACCAGTAAGAGCTTGGCAATGGACATCAGCATCTGGGTGTCGATGCCGTAAGGACAATAGACCATACAGCGGCGGCAGCCCGTGCAGGAATAGGCGGCCTCATAGAGTTCCTCCATGGCCAGGTCGGTCAATTCCCGGGGTTCTCCCAGGAAGGCCCAGGGATTCATCCGGCCCTTAAAATATTTTTTATAGAGCCGGCGGACGATTTCATGTCGGTAGTAAGCGATGTATTTTTTCTGACCCGTGGAGGCATAGACATGGCAGGCCTCGGTGCAGGTCCCGCAGCGGGTGCAGGTCTCCAGATAGAACTTCATGGCCTGGTTTAATTTGGATTGAAAAAGATTCAATAGATCGTTTTCGGTTTGGGCGTCCATGATTAACCCCTCCTTAATTGGTTCAAAGAAACGCTGAAAATAGAATGCATGACCTTGCTGAAGGGGAAAAGCATGATAAAGAGATTGGCAAAGAAGATGTGCAAGACCAGCATAAAAGAATGGCCGGTCTGATAAACAGCCGCGGGCAGCTCGGGCCGGAAACACAAAAGGCCGGTCAGGTAAGTTTGATAGTCTCCGGGAGACAATTCACCGTAGCCATACCAGCGCCTGGCCCAGTCCAGTTCAGCGCCGAAGAGCACGGTCAGAAAGAGCAGGATGATCAGGTAATAGTCTTCGGGCACGGATAGATCCCGGGCCGGGGAGTGAAACCGCCGAAAGAGAAAATAAAGCAGGGCCAGAGACAGGGCCAGACCGACAAAACCCTTTCCCAGAAAGATTTCATGCTCCCAGAATTGAAAAAAGGTAAAACCTTTAAAGAGCTCCAGGTGGCCGAGGATCAGAAGCAGCAGAGCGATATGAAAGCTCATCAGAATAACCCAGCGCCAGGGGTAATGGCGCCGTATGGTGGGCATTAGAAAAGTGTCGTGGAGGGCCCAGAGCCATTTCGGCTTCTTTTCCGGAAAGATTTGCAGGGTGACCGGATTTTTGGGGGTTCGACGGATCCGGATCATTTGAATGACCGTCCCGGCGATAAAAACCAGGAAGGCCAGATAAACCATGGGAACCAGAATAAGATAGGTAATGGTTGACATATAATCCTCCTTGGTCCGGATGGAGCGAACAGCCATCAGCTTTAGCCATCAGCAAAAACACTATAAAAAGTTTTCCTGAAAGCTGATCGCTAAGCGCTGACAGCTCGCATCCGGAAATGGTATTACCGGGAGCATTAGTTGGCTATTTGTTTCTTTTAATGTAAATCTTAATGACCCCTTCCCCTTGATCGGTTTTCACGATCTCGTTTCCACTGGTCCTGGCCCAGGCCGGAAAATCGGACAGGGCCCCCGGGTCGGTGGTGATGGCTTCGAGTATCTGACCCACCTGGATATCTTTGATCCCCTTGCTGACCTTGACCACCGGCATGGGGCAGGGTAATCCTTTCAGATCCATTGTTTTGTCGACTTTTAATTCTTCCATGATTTTTTTCTCCTTAAACTATTTATATGAATAGTTGAATTTTGCTGTGTATAGCCTCTTCCAGGAACTTGGCCACTCCGCAATAGGTTAAGTCAGGGTAAGAGATCATCTCTTCCCGTTTAAAACCCATCAGGTCCATAGACATTTCACAGACATATATTTTCACACCCAGTTCGCCGGCCATCTGGATCATTTCCTCCAGGGAGGCCACATTTTTCTTTTTCATCAAGGACTTCATCATGGAAGTCCCCATCCCGGCCATGTTCATTTTGGACAATTTGGCTTGACCGGTCCCTTTGGGCAGCATGGAACCGAACATGGTTCCCATCAGGTCCTTTCCCCCCACCTTTTTGTTTTTATCCCTCAGCAGCGGCGTACCCCAAAAGGTAAAAAACATAACCACTTCCAGGCCCATGGCCACCGCTCCGGTCCCGATGATAAAGGCCGCCAGGGTCTTATCCAGGTCCCCGCTGAAAACGATCATGGAGAGTTTGTTTTCAGGTTGGTTCCCGGCCAAGGTTTCCATCTGACTTTTGAGGTCCGCAATTTGTTTTTCAAGTTCTTCCGGCATGGTTTCCCCCTTATTTTTAAAGGTTGACTGATATCATTAACAGTATTAACTACATTGGGTTATTATAACAATCTTTCTTTAACGATTTCCATGGAAGAGCGGAGGATTTCCAGCGAATGAAGTACCGGTTCCCGGTCTCCGATCTTAAGGTTAACCACTAACTGGTGGTGGATTTCTTTAATAAAGCCGTCAATTTCATCGGTTTTTTTCTGCCCGGCCGGAGTCAGGCTGATTAATTTAACCCGTCCATCCTCCGGGTCATCAATGCACTGAACCAGTTTTTTGTGGATCAGTCCCTCCATAATTTTAGTCACCCGGCTCTTGGCCACCTCCAGTTTCTGGGCGATCCCTTTGACCGTCAGATACTTTTCGTCTTTAAAAAGAAGAATGCACCGCAATTCGGCCGGAGTCAGATTGAATTTTTGCGATTGAAACAAAACCCTTTCCTGACAGCAGTGAATAATGCCCTCGATCAACTCTTTCAGCTTTTCCCCCTGGTAGCCGGTCATCCGCGCAGAAGGTTTTTGAGGTTTATTGTTCATAGTGTTAACAAATATAAGCCTTGAGGTCATGCGTGTCAAGAAAATTTTTTCACCCCGGATTATCCGGCTGAAGGAGTGGGGAAAGGTCTTTCCTTTTCCTCTTCTTCCCCCGTCAGCCTGAGCATCTTAATGGCCGGGAGAACAGCTTTTCGTTGACACCCCAAACCTCTATACCCTATACTCTGATCAAAAAGAAAGAAGCGCAGCTTAATACTTATTAGGCACAGGAGGCTCCGGTTATGCAAAAGATATCAGTCCCTTCCAAACTTTGGTATGAGAATCAAGAAAGGGAATTGACCTTTCCGGATCACTGGAAAATTACCAACCTCAATTCTCCCGGTTTTGAAAAGCCCGGCTTGACCGCCGACCAGATTAAAGAAAAGATCAGCCGGCCGGTTGAAGGGCCGCCCCTGGAGGAAATAGCCCGGGGGAAAAAACAGGCGATTATTGTTTTTGACGATATGACCCGTCCGACACCGGTCAGGGACATCGCTCCCCCTATCACCGCCGCCCTCCACCGGGCCGGGCTGAAGAAAGACCAGATCCGGTTTATGTGGGCTCTGGGCGGACACGGGGCCTACGACATGATCAATGCCCGTAAGAAATTAGGGGAGGAGATGGTAGAGAACTATGCCGTATACAATCACGATCCCTTCCAAAATACCGTCCGGGTCGGTAGAACACCCACCGGGGTGGAGCTTTGGTTCAACCGGGAATTTATGGCTTGCGACTTGAAGATTGGTATCGGTTGCATTACCCCTCATGTTCATTTAGGATTTGGAGGAGGGGCCAAACTGATTCTTCCCGGCGTGGCCGGAATCGAAACCATCAACCAGTTCCATAACCAGCTTTCCCGCGATCCCTCCCGCACCGGCCTGGGTAACTTCGAAAATAATATCATGCGGGCTGAATCCGATGCCGCCGGTGATGCCGTAGGTCTCAATTTTAAAGTGGATTGCCTGATCAACCGTCGGGGAGAGATTACCAATCTTTATGCCGGCCCGTTCCGGGCCACCCATGTCTCCGGGGCCGAGGAGGGCAAGGACCATTATGGAATTTCCGCCTCCCCCGGTTTTGATCTGACGATTTGTAATGCCTATGGTAAAGCCAACGAATCGGCCATTGCCCTGGGACTGGGGCTGCAGACTCTGAAACCCAGGGAAGGGGTGGCGGTCTTGATCTCCGATGCCCCCGAGGGGCAGGTCCCCCATTACGTGTTTCGGGCCTGGGGCTCGGATTATGGGGGGCGCCAGTATTCACCGCGAGTTCCAGGCCTCATTCCACACCTCATTAAAAAATTGATCGTCCTGGCCCCCTATCCCGACCGTACCGGTCTGGATATGATCTGCCATGTGGACGATGCCCTTTTTGTTAAAACCTGGCCGGAGTGCCTTGATCTGCTGGAAAGGGATTTCCCGGGTGAGGCCCGGGTAGCGGTTCTTCAGGATGGAACCATGCAGTATTTTAAAAAATAGG